>CAOJGQ010000030.1 GCA_948435375.1 uncultured Candidatus Saccharibacteria bacterium | reverse complement strand
CGCCAATGTCCCTGTCGTAATCACATTCTTGAAAGCATTAAGCTGTCCACTGGTTTGCACGGGGACACTTGGTGATACACCTATGCTTTGAGAAACATTTGACATACCAGGTTCATCAGGAATCTGTTTAGCAAAAGTCAGCGCGGTTACGTCCGCGGAACTTTTGCGACCCAAAACAGGTTTCTGATGACCTGACGTCATGTCAACCGTTTCGAGAAGTGCAGATGTATCACCGAAAGCTCCTACACTGGCCAGCGCCGTATTCACACAGTGCACATAATAAAACCAAGCCCTCACCTGCCCCACATATTCCACAATAAAATCTGCCGGATAATTCCGCTCAAACTTCTCCTTGTTCTCAAACGGATAATGTAGCTGCGCAAAGGGCATCGAGCCACTTTCAAACCAACAATCCAGCACCTTTTCAATCCGTTTGAAATGTTCCCCATCAATGTCAAACTCAATCTCATCTACCCACGGCCGATGATAATCCTCCAACCTTACCCCCGACAGCTCATACAGCTCATCATAGCTCCCCACCACTTTCACCGTCCCCTTATCCCCCTTCCAGACCGGCATCGCCGTCGCCCAGAAACGATCACGGCTCAAATTCCAATCTGGGGCCTGCTCAATGTTTTTCTCAAACCGCCCATGCTTCAGATACTCTGGGAACCAGTTAATATTTTCATTCTGAGCAATCATTAGCTCCTTCTGACCTTGCACATCGAAAAACCAGCTCGGGAAGGCCCGATACATAATCCGCTGCTTCGACCGAGGATTAAACGGATACTCATGCTTAATATATTCGATTTTCCAAACAATCCCCTTCTCTTCAAGACACTTCGCAATAAACTTATTTCCCGCCCAAATCTCAATTCCCCGTTCGTCCGTATCGCGCACCCCCAGTTCATGCAATTTCTCTGCTGCCTCGGGCAAGTAATACCCGTATTCATCCAGCACGTCAACAAAACCCACACCATTTTCCTGACAAACTTTGTAGTCATCCTCACCATAAGCCGGCGCAATATGGACAATCCCTGTACCATCCGCATCCGAGACGAAATCGCCTAGCAGCACCTTGCCATGCTCCGCCACCATTTCGCCAACATTCTTCAATGCCTCCCCCATGATGCCCGAGTATTCAATTCCTGCCAGCTCCTTGCCTTTACATTCCGCCAAAACCTCATAATTTTCGCCTTCTAGTACTTTCTCGGCCCGGCTCTTGGCTAAAATCCATTTCTCGTCCAAATCTTTCATCCGCACCGTCACATATTCCATCTCCGGATTGACCGCAAGCGCCATATTCGCCGGCAAAGTCCAGGGTGTTGTCGTCCAAGCCAACATGTAGGTATTATCGCTAATTTCCCACTCACCGTTATGACACTTCTGGCCAGGCATTAGTTTAAACTTCACATAAGCACTCGGATCCGTCACCGTTTGATAGGCATCATTATCCATCGTCACTTCCGACTTAGAAACCGGTGTGGCGAACTTCGTATCATACATCAATACTTTGCGACCTTCATAAATCTTCCCTGCATCATACAGAGTCTTGAATGCCCACCAGACCGACTCCATGAAATTCTTGTCCATCGTCCGGTACGCACCCTTAAAATCCACCCAGCGCCCAATTCGGTCAATCGTCCCCTCCCAAGTCTCAGAATTCGCCACCATCGATTCCCGCGCCTTCAAAATATAATCTTCTAGCGACCATTTCGTCCCAATTTCCCGACGATCGGTAATCCCCAGCTGTTTCTCCACAAAATTCTCCGCCGGCAAACCGTGACAGTCCCAACCCCAGCGCCGTTCCACTCGCTTACCCCGCATCGTCCAATACCTCGGTACAGCATCTTTTACAATACTAGAAAGCAGTGTCCCATGATGTGGCATCCCAGTAATAAAGGGAGGACCATCATAAAACACGTACGAATCATCAATCGGTCGCTGCTCTACCGACTTCTCAAAAGTTTTATTTTTCTTCCACCACTCGACCAAAACCTTCTCGTATTCCGCAGCTTTGCGTCGATTCCCTGCTTGGTATTTCATAACAACTCCCGCCGGTTCTCGGCTATTAATTTAACTTCTAAATCAATGCCGTTAGAACCCAGCGGGCGGTACCATCTAACTTCTTTTCCTTAAACCGGAAAAACTCTCATTTCATCCTTCACGCAGACTCACGGGCGATTCTACTAAGATTATCCGTTCTTTCGCCAGCATCGCGGTTGATGGCCGCTCAAGCGCTTTGTCTAAACCAATTATAACACATCTCCATGAAAATGGGATGGTAAAATTTTACCATCCCTAATCGCTGGCGATTACTTTTGGCTATTTTTCAGATTCTGCCGGCCGCTTTACCGGCTCCACAATGAGATCCAAGCCCTGCGTCGGCTTTAGCTGCCGTGTCTTCTTTAAAATCAAGAGCGGAACAATCATTAAGACAACTGGCACAAACAGCATCAGCGGGCTCATCTGATCATACATGTGTGCAATAGCATATTGAAATGCCATTTCTATGC
>CAOJGQ010000029.1 GCA_948435375.1 uncultured Candidatus Saccharibacteria bacterium | reverse complement strand
GGAGCCTATCTGACCGTACCAGGTATTAATGGCCTTCTGATTGGTGGTGCTAGCTTAATTGGTGACCAGTTTATCGACATCATTGAAACGGCAAAGAAGGTAAAGGATTAATGGATCAGGGCAAAAATCAATCTACGGCGCCAGTACCGAACAAAGCGAAAGGTCGCTTGATTGATTTTGGTCCCTCTAAGCATCCTCAAAATCATAAATCTAAACCAGAAGCTGAAGTTAAAGCTCCGGACACCGAGCCTCAAAAAACCACACCCGCTAAGGAGCAGGCTCCAGTGCCCGTGACATCGGCTCAAGCTGCAATTAATGCCCGCTATGCTAATCAGCCCCGACCGGTACCTACACCTCTAGTGAGCTCCGCGCGTGAGGCAGTGAATGCGGCTTCCGGAGTGGTCTCTAATTCTAAGCCAGCCGCTAATCTGCATCACGGTAAAATCCAGCGCAATATGGAATCCACTCGTACTTCGGCTTCAGCTTTGATTAAACGTGCTGAGGACGATCGTAAGTCTCCTACTAGCGCTTTGGTTTCTGGCGATCCATTGTCGCACTTTGGCCAGCCCGCTCCCGCGCGTTCGGTGCGTCAAGATCCGGGGGTGCCGGTGGTTCGTACTTCGCTCAAACTTGGTTCATCAGCCCGACCCAAACAAGCCCCGATGGTTTTACCAGCTAATGCCAAGATGGCCCAAGCCGCTCGACCGGTGGGTAAAGATTTGTCTATGCTTTCTAGGAAAGCGGCTGCGCGTTTGACTCCGCGTGAGGCCATTGATGCTCAAGTGATTCAGCCAGATGTGTTGGCTGCTCCACGACCCAAGATGCGAAAGCTGACCGAGAGTACAGCGGCGCATCAGGATGTGTCTGTAGATGTCCGTCCTACGGCGCGGCAGGCCCCGAGAACCGCCAGGCCACCTCAATCGGCCCGTCCGGCTCCGGCTACTACTTCGGCAAATCAACGTTTCCGGACGAAGCCAAAGGATTTCTCTGCCAATCAGCCCGCAGCTATGCCTGCTGATAGTAGCTACGTAATGACCGAGCCACCCAAGATTCGGGCTCAGCGCCACGAAAATCCTGCACCCAAGCCCGAAGCAGAGCTCGGTGTAGTCGAAGATTATTATACTGAAGATGCTGCCAAAGTGGCTGGTGACAAAGCTCCACTTGGCCGAGTAAAAGAGCAGACTGTGGCTTCTGGTCACGGTGGCGCGGCTAATAGGCCAACCTTTACGATTAAGTCAGAGAATACCTCGAACTACAGTTTTAGTCAGCCCAAAGATGCTCCAGATAATAATCGTTACACCCTTGGTGGACAATCGCCATTTATTAAATCCGTCAGTGTCGAGAAGCGTCCGCTATCGGATAATATTTCACCGAATGCGCCTCTGCGTCCAGTTAGTTACGAACGAGCGACTTTAGTGCAAGCTGATGCCATCATGCCGGGTGATGCAAACCATAAACTGAGTAAAAAAGACCGCAAAGCAGCAGCTAAGGCTGAGAAGGCTGCTCGCAAACATAAGAATATTAAGGACGAACCGCCTATGTCTGTGCCAGCCCGACGCGAGGCTGCGCACACCGAGGCACCGGTTGGTCGCAAGAACCGCTATGATAAAAAAGCGGTGAAGAAGAATCGGATTAATCCCAGTCCGGATTTGCCCGCTCGCCCTACAGTCATTGTGCCGTCCAGTCGTCGTTCTAAGGCTCCGTTGTTTTTCTTAATTATGGTGACAATTCTGCTTGGTGCCGCAGTGGGCGGTGCAGTGTATTTGTGTTTCTTCCAGTAGGGTCAGTAGATCTGCATTGACTTTTTATGGTATCTGTGATATAATGAAACTAGTCGGATGAAGAATCTGATAGGATTTTGATGGCCAGGATCAAGTAATGCCTGCCGTCTTAGCTTAAAAAATATTCAGAATGGGGGAATGAATTATGACAATGGCGAGTAAAAACTATTTCCTTACTTACGCACTGGAGCGAGTTAGTCCGTTATTCGGTAGTGATCAGGAAAAGGCAGCCGAAAAAGCAGAAAAGGCGATTCAGATAATCTACGAAACTTTTCTGGAATTTGTAGATTTTTCCACGGTTAGAGAAGCGAGCTTGATCGTAGATTCCTGGCTCTGGGATCAGAGTAAAATGATGCCGGCGGAGTGTGTCATGAAGGCAGCAATTGAACACGTCTGCGATCATCATCCGGAATGTCTGGATGATTGGAAAACCATGAAACGGGCGGCCAAATCCATTGATGAGCTGCTGGCTTGGCCTATATCGGTCTATAAGACCGATGATGAAGATCCGACGGATCCTTTAACGGTAAAAGCCGCCAGCGAGTCGGCCCGTGTCACTAATGGTTTTTATCAGCGGGGGAGTTTGCTCGTGGAACAGTTGGAAACGTGCTCGGGTTGTATGATGGTCAGCTTTCAGGTGGCTTTTTTAAAAGTAGACGATTCAGAACAGTGCGAGCTCTCGCGAACCATGACCAGTGTTGCCTCAAAAATCATAGAGAATATATGCGGTGATCCGATTTTGGAGGAAGCCACTCGCGATGTTGTGCTAAGTGAGCAGGATTTAACGGTTTATCGCATGGCCGAAGAGATTTTAGCACGCATAAATTGGCACCTTTAATAGTAACCGTCAGATGAACTGGCGGTTATTTTATTTGATGCCAAAACTAAACGATTGAAAGAATTCGGACCCGGTTCGGACCAACTTACAACAGATAAAAAATGCCTCCGAAGAGGCTAAATTTCAACTCTGGTGCGAGTGGAGGTAGTCGAAACCTCAT
>CAOJGQ010000028.1 GCA_948435375.1 uncultured Candidatus Saccharibacteria bacterium | reverse complement strand
TCAGCGACCCGCTGCGTTCCGCCGCCTCTGGGATCACTATCACATCCGCCAAACCCGCAATCAACCGATTGCGTTCCAAAAAACTCACTTTCGGATGGAACACTACCCCTGGAGCTAGCTCGCTCATCACGGCTCCACCTTGGCGCACGATTTGTTCCGCCAGCCCTACATGCGCCCGCGGATAAATCTGATCAATCGGAGTCCCCAGCACCGCCACTGTCACCCCTCCAGCCTCCAGAGCCGCCCGGTGCGCAATTGAATCAATCCCATAAGCCAAACCCGAGACCACCACCGCTCCCCGCCGTGCCGCTTCGAAAGCAATTTTATAAGCCATTTCTTCGCCATATTTGGTCGGTTTGCGACTACCCACTACCGCCACCACTCTTGGCCGCTGCGAGGCAACCTTTACAACATTTTTCAGTGCAGATTTTTTGGTAGTTTGACAACTATTTTTTGCGCGATTTTCGGGCATTTTTCCATAAAAATATAACATTTTAGGCTTTAGCGCAATGGTATCTAACACCTCTGTAAAATCGGCCTCTTGGGGTCGAATTTCATTGTATTTTGAAAGAAAGTGTGAAAAAAGTATTGACATTTATTACTCCGTGTGCTATAATGCTTATCAGTTAGGGTTATTAACTCCAACTGTACCTAAATAAATCATAATTTCAGCTAACTGAATTCTTTCAGCTTAGCAGAAATTGCGTGCTTTTGAAACCCCTAGGGTCGACAATTTCTTTAAGGTTGTCGACTGTAAGTATTACCTCCACTTTTAGGGTCAGTTCGAAGGCATAGCAATCCCTATAACCGGCGGACCCCGCGTTGTGTGAGGTGGGTCACGCTTCCGGGTTCCCGGAGTCGAACGACGATGCGTTGTAGGGCCAAGTAGCCCCAGGTGATGCCCACCCTTACCTGGGGCTTTTTGGTTGCTTAAAACTCTAAACCATTATAGACCACACAATATTCTCATGTTATAATTAAACACAGACTATCGCAAGATGGTACTTTTCACAAGGAGGTGTTCCTATGGACACAATTAATTACGACGATTCTAAGCCCTCTGTAGCCATTGTCAACTCGACCATTGAGGCCCTTTACGAACGGCTTCATCCAGGCTCCAGCAGTAAAACTGCCGACCTCAAGAACGAATTACACCTCGGCGACAAAAAGCCCGAAGAGACCGAATTCTACATCGAAAGAATCTTTCTGGAGCATTATTTCACTAAACCTTATCTCCAAGTCGGCGAACGTTACGAGAGTGAGTTCTACGATGAAACCTCGGGCGAGCGCCTCCCCTGTCGCACCATAGAAGTCAGTAGTTCATACACCATTGATGGTGTCTCCGCAGAAGTCCTGCGGTTGAATTATTACTCTGAGCAGCAGAACATTGCTAAGCCTGGCCGCTTAGCTCTAAATATCACTGATCAGGATGACTGTGTGTTGTACTGGCGCAGCGAAGAGCATAAGGACCTCAAAACTGAGTGGTATATAAATTGCTATGCTCAGGATTTAACGGACGAAAATAGCAATTTTATCTTCAATGGTGAACCGGTTAATCTCTAGTCCGCACATCTTTCACCACCTCCAGAGCTTGTCACTCCCGACGAGCTCTTCTTTTGTCCAGATACTTGACAACCGTGTTATACTAAATAATATATGCCTAAAAACTTAGTTATCGTTGAGTCTCCTGCTAAGGCTCACACCATCGAAAAATACCTTGGAAAAGATTTTCATGTCTTGGCCTCAGTTGGCCATATTCGTAAAGATACCAAAGTCGACAAAGATACCTTTGATGTCACTTACGAAATCGACCCCGGACACACCAAAATCATCGCCGATCTAAAAAAAGCTGCCGCGGCCGCCGACACCGTCTGGCTAGCCACCGATGAAGACCGCGAAGGTGAAGCTATTTCTTGGCACCTCATGGAAGTGCTAAAGCTCCCTAAGGGTACGAAACGCATTACCTTCCACGAAATCACCAAGCCCGCTCTAGAAGCTGCTATTCAAAACCCCCGCAAAGTTGACATGGATATGGTCTCGTCCCAGCAGGCACGCCAAACTCTAGATATGCTAGTGGGTTACGACTTGTCCGGAGTAGTACGTCGCAAAGTACCAGGCGCCATCTCAGCTGGACGGGTGCAATCTCCAGCCCTGCGCCTAATTGTGGAGCGCGAAAAGGAAATTGAAGAATTCGCTGCCAGCGCTAAATTCAAAGTCACCGGGAAATTCCTCACCAAAGGCAAAGCTGAGCTAGCAGCCACCCTCGACAAAACTTTTGACACTGAACGCACAGCCAAGAATTACCTAGAAAAAGTCGCCGGGGCCGATTGGCAAATCGCCGACATTACCACTAGCCCAGGTGTGCGTCGCCCCGCTCCGCCTTTTACCACCGCCAGCATGCAGATTGAAGCCAACTCACGTCTCGGTATGTCTACTAAGGCCACCATGTCGGCCGCGCAAGCCTTGTATCAAGCTGGTCTGATTACTTATCACCGTACCGATAGCCTTAATCTCTCCAAACAAGCCATCGCCATGACTAGTCGCTATGTCGAGGAGCATTTTGGCAAAGAATATTTACAAGTGCGCAATTTTAAGACTAAATCTGCTGGCGCACAAGAAGCCCACGAAGCCATTCGTCCCACCCATATTGAACAAGAAGTGGCCGGCAAAACCGAATACGAAAAGAAGCTGTATAAGTTAATCCGTAATCGCACTCTCGCGACCCAAATGGCCGAGGCCAAAACGGAGAAAACCGTGGTCAAGATTACCACGGAAAGTGAGAAAAAGTATCTTTTCGAGGCCAAGGGCGAGGTGATCGTCTTCGACGGTTTCTTGAAAGCAACGGGACGTGCTAAAGACGAGGAATTGCCGCCCCTCAGTACTGGCGATCCGCTCAAAGCTAAGACTATTACGGCTCGCCAAAATTTCGCCAAGCCTCCCGCTCGCTACACCGAAGGTTCACTAGTCAAGAAACTAGAAGAGCTAGGCATCGGTCGGCCTTCTACCTATGCTACGATCATGTCTGCCATTCAATCCCGCGGCTATGTCGTCAAAGGAGAATCTGAGGGCGAACCACGCGAAGTCATCCAGCTCAGTCTCGAAAAAAGTCAGGTCAAGCGCGAGATTGTCACCGAGAAATCCGGCTCTACCAAGGGCAAACTTTTGCCTACCCCGATTGGTGAGCTCCTAGCGGGCTTTTTGACCGATAATTTTAATAATATCGTCGATTATCAATTTACCGCCAACATTGAAGAAGATTTAGATAAAATCGCCGAACACCAACTCGAAAGAGTGAAGATGCTCCGTGACTTCTACGGGCCCTTCTCTAAAGAAGTTGCGAAGTCCGATGATGCGGCCCGTTATAATAATGCTCGAGAACTCGGAAAGCATCCCGAGACCGGCCAGCCAATTTATGCTAAGATTGGCAAAAACGGCGGTTTTATTCAAGTCGGCGACAACGAAAAAACTACTGGAGAGAAGCCTCGTTTCGCTCCCTTGCCCAAAGGCATGACGGA
>CAOJGQ010000027.1 GCA_948435375.1 uncultured Candidatus Saccharibacteria bacterium | reverse complement strand
AGTGGAGTGTGGAGACTTTAACAAAAACAAAAACAGCGGATTAAAACAAACCAATGTGCCCCACTGGGTGGGCGCGGATCAGCGGAAAAATGGCCTCGCAAGGGGTCATTTTTCGGGTTCCAAAGCTCTAAACCTCCGAACCTCTAAACCTCTAAACTTCCGAACCACCAAAGCTTAGCCACTTTGACTTTTACTGCAAGTTGTGCTAAAATAGAATCGGCAGCAAAAGCTGACTACTATATCATATAAGGGGGTTATATATATATGAAATATAGGTACAACCTAATCGAGATCTTATCTAAGAACGAGATCTGTTCCAACTCACACGGCATCCAGCAGCCTAAGGTGAAGCTGAAAGACAGTTTCCCCAAAGAGGTTAAGCTGAGCGCCGTAAAGTACGTACGCGATGAATTAGGAAGGTCTTTTAAGCGCGCCACAATTGCGCGGCAGTGTATCCGCTTAAACATCGCAGAGGTTGATCGCGACGATTTGGTTGACAAGGAGGAAGTAGTTGTTTTATCCGGTGAATTGGAGCCGATTAATCCGTTCACGGACGTTGAAGCACTGCGCTTGGATGACGATGGCTTCAGCGATTTCGAGCGACCGACCTACGTCTCCATTATCTACGACATGGTCGAGCGCATCGGTGTGCTCTACCGAGCGAATTTTATCGATGACGATGAATGCGCCGGACTGCCAATCGTTTTTGGCGAAGACTTGGCTGACGAGCCGGGTGTAGGCCACCTCGATCACCTGAGAGAACTGGGGCTTTCGGAGAAAATCTTGAGGTCGAAAGGTCTCGTCGCCAATCTGCACCACCTTGCCTAGGCATAAGCCTAGCCTTGAGTCTATACTCAGCCCATAGGTGGCGCCGGTGATCTGTACCTTACTTAGAATGCAACCTCCCTTCGGGGAGGTGCTGAGTTTTTAGATGTCTAGTATCAGTCCATTACTTAGAGGTTCGACGTCAAGTCATTGCCGCAAAATTTATCAAAATTCGGAAACTATGTTATAATAAACCATAATTATGTCCAAAATTAAATTTACCATTATCACTTTATTCCCAGAGGCGCTCCGTCCTTACCTTAATTGTTCTATGCTTTACAAAGCTCAAGATCGTGGTGTTATTGCGATTGATTACCTCAACTTGCGCGATTTTGGTCTCGGCCCGCACAAATCCGTCGATGATACCCCTTATGGTGGCGGAGATGGCATGTTGCTGCGCTGCGAACCGGTGTTTGCGGCGATTGAAAGTGTCAAAAACGCTAGCCCAGACGCTGAAGTCATTTTACCCACCCCTGTTGGCATCACCTGGAACCAGTCCTTAGCTCGTCAATTTGCTGGGATTGATACGCCTGCGCAAACCGCGGCTGAGGTTGCTAGTTTAAGCGTTAGCGCCGGTAAAGCGCAAAATCGCCTAGAAGACCACTCAGAGCTCCTAGGACGCACGAAAAGTCAAGAAAGCATAAACACCAAAGTTCTTGCGGAGAACGCCCAAAAACAGCCTGAAAATTGCCTAGAACGCCATTTTATTATCCTTTGCCCACATTATGAGGGTTATGATGAGCGAATTTTGAGCATTGTTGATCATAAAATCTCGCTTGGTCACTATGTCTTGACTGGCGGGGAATTAGCGGCGCTGATTATCATTGACTCTGTGACGCGCTTATTGCCCAATGTGCTAGGTGGCGAGCATTCTGCCGCTGTTGAGAGCTTTTCGGCCGGCAATAATCTCGAATATCCGCAATATACTAAGCCCTTTGACTTTCGGGGTCAAAAAGTGCCTGAAATCCTCCTTTCCGGCAATCATGCCGCGATTGCGAAGTGGCGCGCCGAGCATAGCGGACATAGCCGAGGCTAAACCCTACTGGCTTCTCAGAATTTCCCTCTAGACTTCGATAATCGGAGGCCTTCGTGCACTTTCAGTGTTATAATATAGCCTATGGATATGCTTGCGCCCATCAAGGAGGTTAAAGGCGTGGGGCCGAAGACGGCCGAGGCGCTGGAACGTGTCAACTTGAAAACTGTTGGCGATCTGATCTACCTCTTGCCACGCGTCTACGAAAATTATCAAGCGGCGGTTGATATCGCCGATTTGCGCCCCGGCAAAGCGATTATTAAGGGTAAAATCAGTGATCTTCACATCATTCGCACTAGCCGCAAGCGTCTTACTATCACCCAGGGCGTCATCCGCGACCATACCGGCGCCATTCGTACGGTCTGGTTCAACCAGCCCTATCGCGCTAAACAATTTGACGAAAAACGGGAATATTATTTTACCGGCCGCTATGAGTTCAAAAACGGCCGCTATCAGCTCACTTCGCCTTCAGCTACTCTGGTACAGGATGTTGAAAAAGAGGACGTAGCCGGTTTTCAGCCAATTTATTCGGCGAAAAGTTCGCTCAAACCACAGACTTTTCGCAAGCTACTTGACAATTTGCGCCCTGATTTCGCCAAAATTCCAGATTTATTGCCTTTTAGTGAGGGAAGCCCGGATTTCGTCAAGCCCGGCGCTCGCGCTGAAGCGCTCTATCTTTCGCATTTTCCCGAGACTCCCGAGGAAGCCGAAAAAGGCCGCAAATACCTTGCTTACGAAGAACTTTTCGAACTAATCTTGGCCGCCAAGCTCAACCAACAAGAAAACCTCCGTTTGAAGTCAATCCCGCTCACTTTTCAGCAAGATTTTATCCAAAAACTTGTCAAAAGCCTGCCCTTTCAACTTACCAATGCCCAGCGTCGTGCAGCCTGGGAAATTCTTCAGGACATGGAGCGTGGCGTGCCGATGAACCGTCTCCTCCAGGGCGACGTCGGCTCCGGGAAGACCATTGTCGCCGCGCTGGCTGCTGCTGAGGCTACCCAGAACAATTATCAAACCGCCCTGCTCGCGCCGACTGCCATTCTTGCTACCCAACATTTCGAAAGTCTGCAAATTCTTTTCGATAGTTTGTCAAACAAATTCAAGCACTTGCGGGTTCCGCGCATTGCGCTTTTGACTGGCGCCACGCCGCATAAAAAAATGCTCAAAAACCTCATCAAGGAAGGGGAAATCGACCTCGTGATCGGTACGCACGCGCTTTTGACCGACGATACCGAATTTCAATCACTAGCTTTTTGTATTATTGACGAGCAGCATCGTTTCGGCGTTGGTCAGCGTCAAAAACTCCTGCTCAAGTCGCCCGACAACACTGCGCCGCACCTCCTCTCTATGACTGCGACCCCCATTCCGCGTTCCTTGCAGCTGACGATTTTTGGCGATCTCGATGTTTCGATCGTCAACGAACTACCACCTGGTCGCCAGCCCATTACGACCAAAATCTTGCCTGAAGTCCAACAAAGTGAGGACTTATATCCTAAAATGCGCGAATTACTAGCCAAAGGCCAGCAGATTTATTGGATTTGTCAAATTATTGAAGAAAAAAATACCAATACCGCCACACCAGTAAAAAAGCAAGCCGAAAAGCTTAAGAAACTTTTCCCGGGCGTCCAAGTTGGTATGTTGCATGGCAAAATGAAAGCGGATGAAAAAGACCACATTATGGATGATTTTGCCAAAAACAAGATCCAAATTCTCGTTTCGACCACCGTGGTCGAGGTGGGCGTTAATGTCCCGAACGCTAACATGATCGTTATCCAAGACGCTGAAGGTTATGGTTTGGCCCAGCTTCATCAGCTGCGCGGACGCGTTGGCCGCGGCGACCAGCCAGCTAGCTGTTTTCTACTCACTACAGGCGAAGGCAAACCCTCGCGTCGCCTCCGCGAGATGGAAAAGTCGACCGACGGCTTTCACCTGGCCGAAGTCGACCTTAAAATCCGCGGTCCAGGCGAGATTTATGGCGCCATGCAACACGGTGAGCTCGATCTCCAAGTCGCCAATCTTTCCGACACCGAGCTGATCGCCGCGGCTAGCCATCACGCCAGTGAATTTGCTCGCAACCCCGAAAATCTCCAAAACTACCCCGAGCTTGCCTCGCGCATCCGTAAATATCAACAACTTACCACGCTGAACTAACATGCAAACATCCCTTAATCTCCCATATATCTAACTCGTGGCGGACATATGGTTATAGGTACTGGTTCTTTAAAAGTTGC
>CAOJGQ010000026.1 GCA_948435375.1 uncultured Candidatus Saccharibacteria bacterium | reverse complement strand
GGCTTTACGGTCCGGTGCCTAGCAAAGTAGTTAACAAATAAAATACACTGTGGGTACATTATCCCCACAGTGTATTACAAAGTCGAATTTTGAATACTTAACGGGTATATTTTTCGTTGAGATCGGAATAGTCGTAGAGTTCGCCTTCCTTGAACCAGAGCTTGATCTCGCGCTTGGCTTCTTCCTTATTACCACTAGCGTGAACCAAGTTTGGCACACCCATGCCTTTGGCGTCAGAATAACCAAAGCTCATGTGCGAGTAGTCGCCGCGAATCGTACCCATTTCAGCGGATTTTGGTTCGGTCGGGCCGACGATTTTGCGGACAAGAGGCACAGCTTCAACTCCTTCGAGCACCATGGCGATTACTGGCCCAGTCATCATATAATTCAAGTTATAGCGAAAAGCCTGTTCGCCTCGACGGGTAATCATCTGGCCGATTTCTTCGTAGTGTGCTCGATAGTGGTCCTCATCTGGCATGACCATTTTAATACCAACAATTTTTAGTCCCACTCGTTCAAACCGTGTTATAATTTCCCCGACAATCCCACGTTGAATGCTGTCAGGCTTTAAAACTACTAGACTTCGTTCGACTAAATCTTTTTCCTTACCCATTATAACTCCTTTCTAATCGCGAAGTAAATAACTCTTTTCGCTATTGTAGCACACTTTGGCGTGTTATAATAGAAGTATGAGCAAAATGGATTTTGAAGGGCAGCGTGAGGGGGAAGAAGTCGAGCTGGTGTTTCGAAAACATTTGATGACGGCGTGGCGCGGATTGCTGTTTCTAATTTTGATGAGCGTGGTGGGGGCGGTGCCGATGTTGATTTTGCGAGATAATCATGACATGTTTTATATTTGGTTGGCGTGTTTTGTGATTGGGGTGATTGGGATGCTTCGGGTATATGTTCTGTGGTATTTTACATATTATTTAGCGACAAATCAGCGAGTGCGACAAGTGCGACAAAAGGGATTTTTCCGAAAGTCGGTGGTGGACCTGGGATTAGACAAGATTCAAAGTTTGAGCTATGAAGTGCCGGGGATTTTGGGCGGGGTGTTTGGCTATGGCACCTTGCTTTTGCAGACGCAAGTAGGGAATATGCGGATTAGTATGGTGCGACAGCCGGAAAAGACATATAATATATTGCAAGATTTAGTAGATAAGGCGCAAAGATGAAAGTTTTTCAAGACAAACCGAAAACCGAACGCGAGAAGGTTGAAGAGCGACGCGAGGAGGTGTTGGCGCAGGGGCGGAAGTTCAAATACCCGATGCAATATGCGAAGCATAAGCTCGTGATTAATACCGTGATTGTGGCGGTGGTGGCGATTGTTCTCATGGTGGTGATGGGTTGGATGCTGCTCTATAAAGTGCAAGACACAAGTGAGATGATTTATCGAGTGACGCAAGTTTTGCCGGTGCCGGTCGCGGAAGTAGATGGGGAAAAGGTGCGATATAGTGATTATTTGATGATTTTTCGGAGTAATCTTTTGACGGCGGAGCAACAGGGCGGGCAGATGGGGGAGAATGCGGATGCCGATACGATGAAGGCGGTTTATAAGCAAGCGGCGATGGATCTCGCGGTGGAATATACTTATGCTCTGAAACTGGGAGACGAAATGGGGATTACGGTGTCAGATGAGGAGGTTGATAAAGCGTTTGACGAGCATTTGACGGTGGGGGGTGTGGAGCGAAGCGCTGAGGCGTTTTTGAAGATTTTGAATGATAATTTTGGCATGAGTAAGGCAGAATATCGGCGGATGTTGTATTTGACGCTGATGAAGGCGAAAGTTGAGCAGGCGGTGGATGATGACGCGAACCAGTTGGCGGGAGAAGTGGAGCGGAAGTTGAGCGAAAATGGTGGAGATTTGATGGCGGTGGCAAATGAGCTGGGGGAAGCAGTGGAATATCAGGAGACTGGACAACTGGTGGATGATATGAATGTGGATGGCGGGCGGTCGAGTATGGCGGCGACGTTAGAGCCGGAGCAGTTGAGCGCAAGGTTTTTGTCGAGTAACGGCGATGGTTATTATTATGTGAAGTTGGTGGAGAAAACTGACACGGAGGTGAATTATAATTCGCTGAAAATCGGGTTTACGAAGTTTGATAATATGGTGCAAGAGCTTTATGATAGTGGCAAAGTCGAAGTATATATTAATATAGAGTTGCCAGGTGCGGGGGAGAATGATGGAATGGTGGAAGAAGGAGAGATTGAGGAAGAAGTGGTTGAACAAGAAAATACCGAGGGTGGGGAGTAGAAAACTCGAGAAAGGTGTGATACAATAGGGTTAGCGCGGGTGTCGTATAACGGCTATTATGTATCCTTCCCAAGGATGAGACGAGAGTTCGACTCTCTCCACCCGCACCAGGAAATATTCTAGATTTGGTCTAGGATATTTTTAGATGAGGAAGAGGAGATTGGGGAAATGAGAAAAGAAGTGAATCGAAGAAGCTTTGTCGCAAGGAAGATGGTTGCGGTGTTTTTGATGGTGATGAGTTTGACGATTTGGGGAACGTCAGAAACGGTTTGGGCGCATCCGGGTAGGACGGATGCGAATGGTGGGCATACTTGTCGTACGAATTGTGAGAAGTGGGGTTTACAATATGGTGAATATCATTATCATAACGGTGGTGGAGCGCGGAATAATGATGTGCCAGCTTCGAATAATGCGAACCAGAATACACCTCGTCAACCGGCGACGGTGAGCCAGCCGGTCGTGCCGAAAAGCAGTGACACGAGTTTGAAATCAGTGACAGTGAATGATGAAGCAGTTGGTGTGGCCGATGAAATGTATTATACGACTTTTGATGAGCGAGTAAATGTGGTGGCGGAAGTGAATAATGGCAAAGCTTCGTATGAAATAAAGAATAAGAGTTTGACAATTGGTGAAAATACGATTGGGATTGTGGTGAAGGCAGAGGACGGTTCGACTAGGGAATATAACTTGATCGTGAAACGGGAAAAGTTGAGTGATAATACAAATTTGGAAGTTGTGGTACAAGGGAAGACGGTAGAGTTCAGCAATGGCGAAGCGCGAGTTGAGCTGGATGCGGAGACGGAAGAATTGGATTATGAATATCATCCTGAAGATGAGAAGGCGAAAGTGCGGGTGGATGGTTCTCCTAAATTGGAAGTGGGGGATAATCTGATGAAATTTGTGGTGACGGCGCAGGATGGGACGGAAAAAGTTTATACTTTGACCTTGCATAAGCAAGCGAAGCAGGGCGACGGAACGATGGGTACGGTTCTGGGTGCGGGCGTGGCTGGTTGTGCGGTTTATGGGGTGTATAAGCGTTCGGCCAAAAAGCCAAAGAAATAGGTGTGGTTGGAGCGAGAGGTCTTTTGCAGCTAGGGATGCATAGGTTGTGCGATTGCGAGGTTTGAAAAATCTGCTATAATGAAAAACATAAGTTTGTTAAAAGTCGGTGGGTAAGAGTTTGCCGGCAAAAAATAGGAGGCAAAATGGCAACAACAAAGAAAAAGGCGTCAGCGAGCAAGTCGACGCGGGCGTCAAAGTCGACGAGTTCGGCGAAAACGTCAAGAACGACGAAGTCAGCGAGCGCGGCTAAGACGATGAGAAAGCCGAAGGGGGCTAATCTTGGGATTCGACGTTTGAAGAGCACGAGCTGGGTTTCGATTTTGGAAGCTTTGGTGATTGGTGCGTTTGGTGTTTTGATTTTGATGGATGCGGATAAGTTCCAGACCTTGATTTTTTACGTGATTGGTATTTTCTTGATGGTCAAGGGTGCGTATAAAGTGGTGAACTATTTTGCGATGCACGGAAGAAATGATTTTTATAATAATGATCTGTTTTATGGCGTGGTGGCTTTGATTCTCGGGATTATGGCGGTTGTTTTGTCTGATTTGCTGGGTGAAGTTGTGGCGATTATGATTGGTGCCTGGATGATTTATGGCGCTTTGGTTCGCCTTAATATCGCGATTAAGCTGCACGCGGCGGGCGTGAAAGAATGGTTCTATATCTTGATTTTCGCTTTGGTGATGATGGCGCTGGGCATTTATGCGATTATTGCGGCAGGCGATGCGGCGGTGATGCAATATCTTGGTATCGCGATGATTGCGGTTGCAGTGTTTAGCATCTTTGATGATGTGATTTTCATCCGCAATTTGGACAAGCTTGAAGGATAGATTAAAGAATTTAAGCTAGAGGGAACCGGCCTTTCGGGGTCGGTTTTCTTTTCTGCGTAACTTTAGAGCCAAATCACTCAGAATTTTATGGGCTCGCTTTGGCCGCTCTCCTGAGTCTTTAGACTCATAGGAAGCCTGGGTGATTTGATTTCGAACTGATGATAGAAAGATATAGACATCTAGGAATATTCTATATATCTAACATCGCGACTAACGTCGCTCCCACAGTCGTAGCGTATAAAGAAAATGCTAGCATTTTCTTTATACTACAGCCACTCTTGTGGTTCGTGGCGGGAATATAGATATGTCTACGGGTTGCTTGAGAAACGCAGGTATCCTCGACAATCACTGGGCAGCCTCCGCCTACCAATCATCAACTCCTGCATACTATCTCAGCTTCAACGATGCTATCATCCGCCCATCAAACAGTTACGACCGCTGGTACGGCCTTACGGTCCAGGACAGGTATCTAATCGCTCGGACCGTAACGCCGTACCAACGATCGTTGCTGCCCGACGGGACGACGTTAGCGCTATAGAAATCGAGGTCGTACGCATAGAGCGTAGACAGGTAGGCAGGGCTAGCCCAGTAGTCGCCACTGACGCCCGCGTCCCTCAAAGAGCCAGTAGTCATATCCACGTACCCGCCACGAGTTAGATATATAGAATATTCTGGAGAAGTATTTTGGTTAGAGATTGTGTGGTAGTTTTTTAGTTTGGGGCTGTGGGGTGGTTTTGGTTTGGAGCTTTTTGTTTACTCTCAATTTTAAAACATTACCGATTCTCCTATACATACTAACTCGTGGCGGAGGAGTGAATCTAAGCCTAGGCTCATTGTGGTATGCGAGCCTTGGGTCTTATGTTTGGTCGGGTACGGCTTATTTATCGACGTTGCAAGCATATTATCTGCATTTTAGTGATGGTTATGTTTATCCTTCGAATATTCCTTATCGGTGGTTTGGCTTTATGGTCCGTCCCGTAAAGCCGTAGTAACGAGCGTTAGTGGCGGAGGGGTAAATATGATTAATGCGAAGGTCGAGATCGAGTGCATAAAAATCGTGTGCATCAACGGTGCTGCTCCAAGAATATCCGGTAGCTCCGGCCACTCTTAGGGAACCGGAAGGCATTTCTATATTCCCGCCACGAGTTAGATATATGGAAGATTGGTAGATGAGTTAAAATGGCGAAAAGTCTTGCCTTGAGAGGAGAGATACGGTATAATAGGAGCAATGGAATCGTAGCTCAGTTGGTTAGAGCGCCGCCCTGTCACGGCGGAGGTCGCGAGTTCGAGTCTCGTCGGTTCCGCCATTTTTGTTTGAATTAGAGATGTCGCGAGTGCCAGCTACGCTGGATGCGAGCATAACGAGTCTCGTCGGTTCCGCCACGAAGAAATCCGACTTTGGTCGGGTTTTTTCGTGCTGCCAGGGAAGATGTGGTATAATGAGTGTATGCCGTTGTAGCTCAGTTGGTAGAGCAGCTCATTCGTAACGAGCAGGTCGCTGGTTCAAGCCCAGTCAACGGCTCCA
>CAOJGQ010000025.1 GCA_948435375.1 uncultured Candidatus Saccharibacteria bacterium | reverse complement strand
GAGCAGCTCATTCGTAACGAGCAGGTCGCTGGTTCAAGCCCAGTCAACGGCTCCAGATTTTGTGGTGCGCTTCTGGCGTTTTTTTGTTGAGCGTTTTGATGAGTGCGTTGGATTTTTAGTAGATGTTTTTTGTCCTACAGCCACTCTGGTGGTTCGTGACGGGATGTTATATATGTCAGTGAGTTCATTAAGGGCTGCAGGTGAAGAAAATGATTATTGGTCTAGCACCGCGCACTTAGAGCGAACTGTTACATATGATCTCATCCTCAGAAAATACGGTATTTTTCCTTCGGATGCTGGCACCCGATGGTTTGGCTTTACGGACCAAAGCTTAAAGCGGACAAATCTTGGTGAAATTTATTGTCGGACCGTAAAGCCGTACCAACGATGGTTACTGTTTGAGGGGAAAATGTCGGCACGATAGAAATCGAAGTGTGAAGAATGTTGTGAGCTTTCGTTTGTCGTGCTAGTCCAATAGCGACCATAATCACTCGCACCGCGCAAAGCTCCGGTAGCCTGACTGATATTCCCGCCACGAGTTAGATATATAGGAGACTTTAGAGTTAGTTGAGATAGTTGATTTGCTCCGTGTTGATGATGGGTTGATGGGTGAGGATGGCGGCTTCGAGATTGGATTTAGACAGATTAATGGCGGAAATTTGGTGATTATGGTAGGTTGTGTAATAAAAGATGCCTTCGTTAAGGTTGTAGCAGGAGGAGTAGAGCGTGTGTTCGTATTGGTCGTCGCCGAGATTGCAGCAACCATATTGCTGTTCGACAGAGTGAAGGACATGGAAGAATTGGTTGACGCTGGAAAGCTCGTCGCTGGTGGAGAGGGAATTAAGCTTGGTGAAGGCGGCTTTGGCAAAGCGGGATTCGGATGAGAGGTCGCCCGGCAGGCCGATGGCGCCCATGCCGCGGCTATAAGCGGGGAGGCTGAGTTTTGGAGCGAGATTGTTGACTGGTTCTTTGGCGGAAAGATGTTGATAATTGCTGAGTTGGAGAAGTTGATGCTCGAAAGGCGGATTGTTAGTGAGGATGCCGATAGGATTATCGTAGATCTTAAGACCATGGGCGGTCGACTCGACTACGATAGAAGCGTTGGAGGAGTCGGTAATCAGCCAGTGGAGCTCGGCAGGAGGAAGCTCAGAGCTGAAAGTAACGTTGGTGAGGTTGATGCGGGAAAGTAAGGTTTTGACCTCGGTGAGATTAGTGCATTGACCGAGAATCCAAGGGATAAATTCAAAGCTTGCGATGTTATCCTTGCCGTCTACTGGATCTTGGTAAAAAGTGTTGTCGACGAAGTTGAGACCAGCCATGCCGACGCCTTTTTCGTTGACGGCGTCATAATAGAGAGGGTATTCGGTGCCGTTCTCGTTTGGAACATAGGCGATGCCGATTAGGGCGTAGTGGGATTCCAGGCTACCGCCGGAGCGAAGGGTGAAGGGGAAATTGCGTGGGGTGATGCAGACTTCTTCGCCGTAGGAAATATTATAATCGAGGTTGCGACCAAAGTAGGTATTTTTGGTTTGATAAGTGGCAGCGGTGCACATGAGAGTCCTTTCGTCTGTGTAGTTTTAGTTTTTGCAGCTTATGCTTATATTTTAACACTGGAAGCGGGGGAAAGGTAGCTTATTCGGTGTATGGCGTGAATTCGAAATCAAAGCCAGTGTATTTGGCGGGTTTGGCGTCGACAAATTTTTTCAGGGTGCGGGAAATGCTGTTTGAGAGCTCAGTGATGCGAGAATCTTCGGCGTCGTCTTTGCCTTTGACAAGTGGGTCGATGTAGCGATTTTTGACTTTGACATCGGTGCAATAGCGGTCTTTCTTGATGGTGCTGCTACTGTAGACGCTGGTGGCGCGTTGATATTGGCGAAAAGCCTCACTGAGCGTTTTGTCGCCGCAACTCAAAATCCAGTCGATGATTTCGCGTTCGCTCATGGCGTAGAGATCGTCCATGCTGAGATATTCTTTGATAATCATGGAGTGGATGATGTCACCAATGAATTGAAGGGTAGCGCGTGCGTTGTCGCTGCGATAGGCTTCGAAAGTAGGGAGGGAAAGATTGATAAATTCTTCGCAGACGTCTTGGTCGGTGAATCCTAGCTCAGAGATGCCATCTTCGTTTTTTAAGACGGTAATGTTGTCGTAGAAATAACGTACTTGGGTGAGATCCCAAATCTCGTAGAGAAAGAGACCGTTTGATAAGGTATATTCGAGTCGGTCGGCGGCAAGATTAGGAGCATTATTGTCGGCGATTGGATAGAGATGATAATCAGAAACTTCGCTGGCCAGAATGCCGTCTTTATGTAAAAGGCGCATGATGCTCTTCGAGCCGCGAATGATCTCGCTGGTATTTGCCTCGGTGGATTCTTGAGTTTCGGCGTCGCCATTCATGTAGTCAATAGCGTGCTTGAAAGCGGGCGAAGCGATATCGTGATAAAGTCCAGCGATGGTTTGTTTCTGATCGTGGGTGAATTTCCAGACGATCAATGCAACGCCAATGCTGTGGGTGAAGACGGAGTTAAAGTCGGGGAATTGATAGAGGCTGCCATAGTCCATAGTGGTCATGGAAACTTTGCTGAGGCGTTGGAACTCGGGCATAGCGATATATTTCAAAAGCCAGGCGGGAAATTCCGGACAAAGGATGCGCAGATATTCGCGATTTTCGACAGTGAGAGGGCGAAGGCATTTTTTGCGGCAGAGAGTGATGTCGAAAGTTTTGTCTAGATTGGTATGGTTTTTGCGGAAGAATTTTTGGACCGGGAGTGGGGTGGCGAGTTTGGTGGCATTGTCGGTGCCCACGGAAGCTACGCTGGGTTTGGCGGTTTCAGGAAGATCGGCAGAAACGGTAGGTTTGATGGCAGGGGAAGATTCGATTTTGGCGGAAGATTTGGCTAGTGAAGGAGTTGGAAGAATACCGCTGCCCTTTTTTCCTGTGGGTTTTTCGTAGACTTTTATCCAACCTTGCTCGAGCCAGAATTTAACTTCGGATTGGTGGCTTTGTTCGTCGGAAGGTTCTTGGAGGATAAAAATCTCGACGTGTTTGTCGTGGTTGAGATTGTTCATGACGACATAGGAGAGTTCGGACATGGCGCTGGCGCCGATATAACCAGTGACGCCTTCTTGGTCTTCGTTCATAAGGAAGAAGGTATTGGTGTTGTCGAGGTGGCGATAGAAACGACGATAGATTTTGGTCATTTCGACAGCATAATCACCCTCTGGGACTATTTTGGGATAGTCTAGGACTTCGTAACCACGACCTTCAAAATAGCCGCGCCAATAGGCAACTTGCTCTGTGAGCTTGCTACTTCCAGAAATAACGATTTTTTTCATGTGGTCCTTCTATGCTCCTAATTCTGTGTTAATAGAATGATTTTTGCGGTTTTCTCGGTGTTGTACAGCCATCGTCTTTTCTTACCTCCTTTGTGTTTTGCATTATAGAGTATGAAGGATTTTTTGACTAGACTTCTTATAAACATGAGCTTTTTCTCTAGAAATAAAGTGTTGTAAAAATTACAACATAAAAAGTTTATGGTTAGGGGAAAAATGGGTGAATGTTGTGATATGGGGAGAAATTCGGTATAATTAGTGGAATATGGCACGAGAAAAAGGGAAAACTGCGAAAAAAACTGTTGATCAGGCGAGTTTGGGCTCGGTTTGGAAAGCGGCGTATCGCAAACAGCGGGGAATGGTGGTGGCGATGGGGGTTCTTGCGGTGATGAGTTTGATTTTGCTGGTGATAACTTTGGTGAATATTAGGCCACAGAATATGCAGATTTTCATTGGTTACAGTGATATTGATAGTTACCAAAAGGGTAGTTGGGTGAATATGTTGACTTTTGTGGTGCTGGCGGTGGTGTTTGGGTTTTTGCATAACGTTTTGGCGCTCAAGGTGTTCCAGAAATATGGGAAAGATAGCGCGATGGTGGTGATTTTTGCGACAATGCTGCTGGTGGTGGGGGCGATAGTGGTGCTGTTTCGGGTGTTGGGAGCGCGCGGATAATGCGAGAACGAAAGAAGGAGACGGAGGATCAGGCTGAGAGTCAAGGTCTGGAGTGGCTGGAATTGCCGCTTGGAAAACGGACGAAGCTGTATCGGTTTTTGGAGATTTTGCCGGGATTTTTGAGTTATTTGTCAGTGATTTTGCTATTTGTTTTGTCGTTGATTAACCCGATTCTCGGGGCGATTTATCTTTTGGTAATTATTGCAATTACGCTGGTAAAGGCGGTAGGTACGGCCTTTCGGACGATTCAGGGGTACAAGGTAGTGCAGGCGGCGGAGCGCGTAGATTGGAGTAGGCGCTTGGCGGATTTGGAAGATCCGCATGAGGCTTTTGAACGGTTGTATGATGCGACGGAAAATAGCTATGATTTTGACGAACATGTGCAAAATTTGCGGATTATGTCAGCAGTAGAGGGGAACAAGGAACCGAAACCACATGAGGTTTATCATGCAGTGATTATGGTGGCGTATGATGAGGGGTTGGAGGTTTTGGTGCCGTCGGTAGAAGCGGTGCGAGATACGACTTTTTCGAATGAACGAATTATTTTTGTCTTGGGCTATGAAGAGCGGGGTGGTGAGGCGATGCAGAAAAATGCCGAGGAGTTGAAGAAAAAGTTTGCGGGGGTGTTCAAAGATTTTCTTTTGGTGAAACATCCGGATGGGCTCGAAGGTGAGATTGCGGGAAAGGGGCCAAATTTGACCTATGCTGGGAAACATTTGGCGGAATATGTTGAGAAGAAGCGAATTCCGGCGGAAAATGTGATTGTGACGTCGCTGGATAGCGACAACCGGATGAGCAGGAAATATTTGGATTATGTGGCGTATGAATTCATCGTGCGACCAGATCGGCAACATTATAGCTATCAACCAGTTTCGCTGTTTATGAATAATATTTGGGAGGCGCCGGCGCCAATGCGGGTGGTGGCGATGTCGAATTCGTTTTTTAATATTATTTCGACGATGCGGCCACACCTTTTGCGCAATTTTGCATCACATTCGCAACCGCTGGCGGCTTTGATTGGTATGGACTTTTGGAGTAAGCGGACGATTGTGGAGGATGGGCATCAATATTGGCGCTCACTGTTTTATTTTGAGGGAAAATATGAGGTGGTGCCGATTCGAGTGCCGATTTATCAGGATGCGGTGATTGCGGAAAATTTGAAAGCGACGCTCAGGGCGCAGTTTGTGCAGCTGAGGCGATGGGATTATGGCGCGAGCGATGTGGCGTATGTTGGATCGCATTTATTTGATAAGAAAGAGCGGCGCGGTATGAATTTCCTGGCGCTTTTTACAAAGTTTGTGCGACTGTTAGACGGGCATGTGACACTAGCGATGATGGCGCCAATTGTGGCTTTTGGCGGTTGGGTGCCGATGCTGCTAAATTCAACTTCGCGTGGTGCGGTGGCTTGGAATTTGCCTAATGTGGTAGGTTGGATTCAGACAATTGCGATGGTTGGATTAATTATTACGGTGGTGATTTCGCTGAAGATGTTGCCGAAACGGCCGGAAAATTATAAGAAGCAAAAGATTTTGTTGATGATTGTACAGTGGATTTTGATGCCGGTGATTGCGATTGTCTATCAGAGCGTGGCGGCGTTTTATGCGCAAACACGTTTGATGTTGGGGAAGTATATGGAAAAGTTTGATGTGACGAAAAAAGTAGTAAAAAGAAAGGAAAATCATGATCAAAGATTTATTAAAAGATAAAGTGGCGATTGTGACAGGCGGAACGCGGGGTATTGGGCTTGCGATTGTGCGAAAGTTCTTGGAGCAGGGGGCGACAGTGGTACTTTGTGGTTCGCGCCAGGAAACGGCAGATAAGGCGGTGGCGGAGCTGAAAGCGGAAAATAAAGGTTATAAAGTGAGTGGGATAGCGCCGAAACTTTCGAGTTATGAAGCGATGCGGGAAGCTGTGGGAAAAGTAGCGAAAGATTTTGGCGGGGTTGATATTTTGGTGAATAATGCGGGGATTTCGGCAAAAGAGAAAATTGAGGATTATAAGGAAGAAGATTTTGATAAAATTTTAGAACTGAATGTAAAGGCGGTTTTTGCTGGAGCGAAGGCGGTGGTACCAATCATGAAAGAACGAGGCGGTGGGGTGATTTTGAATACGAGTTCAATGGTAAGTATTTATGGGCAACCAAGCGGTTGTGGCTACCCGGCGACGAAATTTGCGGTGAATGGTTTGACAAAATCGTTAGCGCGGGAGCTCGGACCAGATAATATTCGGGTGAATGCGGTGGCGCCAGGAGTGACGCGAACGGATATGGTGGCGGCGTTGCCGGAAGAGATGGTGATGAAAGTGAGCGAGGGGATTCCGCTGCGCAGAATTGGTGAACCGGAAGATGTGGCGAATGCGTTTTTGTTTTTGGCGAGTGATTTGGCGAGTTATGTGACGGGGGAGATTTTGTCGGTGGATGGGGCAACGCAGGTTTAGGGTTTCCGATTCTGGTTTGACGAAAAATTAATAGTAATGAAGCCTACACTAGTCTTTGACTGTCTAGTTCTGGTTTTTCGATTCTGTTCTAACGAAGGAGGCGCGCAGTATTGGAGCTTTGTACC
>CAOJGQ010000024.1 GCA_948435375.1 uncultured Candidatus Saccharibacteria bacterium | reverse complement strand
GTCTAGTTCTGGTTTTCCGATTCATGTTTTTTGATGGATGTTTGGATTATTGGAGCTTTGTACCTAGTTTTGGTTGGCTGAAGCTTGACTTCTTGGGGCTGAGGCGGGTCGGATTTAGTGCGCTTCGCGCACTAATGACGAGAGCCTCACCCGCCAACCAAAACTACGGTACAAAGCTCCAATACTGCGCGCCTCCTTCGTTAGAACAGAATCGAAAAACCAATAATCAAAAATTAAGGTATCGACTTCATTACAGCATCAATTCTTCTTCAGCACCATAATCTTCCTAAGAATCTCCTCCGCTTCCGCATCCTTACCTTCTTCCTCCAATTTCGCAAGCTCCACCGTCAGCCGCTGCACCTCCGCCTTATTCATCTCCAGTTTATATCGCCTGAGCAAATCCTGCGCCTCCGTCTCCAGTGCCTCCTTCGTAAAATCCTGATATCGTTCCTCAAAAACCATCTCCAGCTCCGCCAGTTTCACTTCATCCTCCGGCATTTCCACCCCTTTCACACCCGTCACTCCACCATAAATCACAATCGCCTGCAATCGGTCTCGCACCCCCGCGAGGACATCCGAGCTCGCCTCAAGCTCCAACTTTTTCAACCGCTTCGTCTCCGTCATCACCACCTTTTTCGCGAGCAAATCCTCCACATCACAATCCAATTTTCGCGCCACCAGCTTCTCATAATGTTTCCGCTCCACCGCATCCGCCACATTTTTCAAAAGTTTCATCGCAAGATCCGAATACTCCCGCTTCCCTACCCCAGAATTAAGGTCTAAATTCTCCTCATATTTGTCTAACAGCCAATCCACCGCCGGCCGATAATGTTGCACTGCATCTTGCCACAAGCGTGGATCTTTCTGAATCAACTCATCCGGATCCTTCGCCCCGTGATACTCCGAAATCACACTGAGGTTCACTCCGAGATCACCCGCCATCATAATCGCCCGCTCGGTCGCCTTCACCCCCGCTGCATCGCCATCAAACGCCAACCGCACATCTTCCGTCAACCGCGACAGCATCTTAAGATGCCCCTCGGTCATCGCCGTGCCACTCGTCGCCACCGCCTCTCGCACCCCGGCCTGGTGCGAAGAAATCACGTCCATATTTCCCTCGACGATCACCACAAAATTATTCTGTCGAATCGCCTCTTTCGCCTGCGCCAAACCAAAAATAAACCGCCCCTTGTTAAACAGCATTGTTTCTGGCGTATTAAGATATTTCGGCTCTCCTTTATCAAGAATCCTCGCTGTATAACCAATCACCCCACTTGCATCAATAAACGGCACCATCATCCTCCCCCGAAAAAGATCTCCGCCAAATCGGTTAAGCAACCCGGCACCTTCAATCTCATCTTTTTTAAACCCTCTCTGCGTCAAAAACTGTACCAGCGCCTTTCCCTGATTCGGCGCATAGCCAATCCGAAATGTCTCGAGCGTTCCCTTTGTCATTGCTCGCTTTTCCGTCGCATATTTCCAAGTTTTTGGGCTTTTTGTCAAACAAAACTGATAATACTTACAAGACAACTCTAACGCTTCTCGCATTCGCCGCTTTTTCTCCGCTACCCTTTTATCACCGCCCCCATACTTCTGCAATTCCACTCCAGCCTGCGCCGCCAATTTTTCCAGCGCCTCCCGAAACGAAATCCCCTCCACCTCCATCACAAACGAAAAAATATCACCACCCTTGTTCGACGAAAAATCATGCCAAATCCCTTTCTCCGGCGACACCATAAAACTCGGTGTCTTGTCCACGCCCCAAGGCGACCGCCCCTTCAGGCTCCGCCCCGCCCGCTTCAACTCAATATACTGTCCGACCACATCCTCGACCGGCAGCCTCGCCCGAATTTCCTCCTTTGCGTCATCCATATCTCTATTATACACCTTCGTCTCCGCAGTCAAAGCACAACCCAAAATCTATGCTATAATAAACTTATGGACAATCTTGCTTATCTCAACCAAATTTCACAATCCACTCGCCCCGCAAAGCCCAAAGCTGGTAGCCAGTCCAATCTCCCCGTACTCATCACTAAAATTGCTGCCGGAGCCATCCTCGCCTTTATCGCTCTTCTCGTCATTGGCAATATGATCGGCTCCGCCTCTGGCAAAGCCATCGACCTCTCTCGTCAAATTTACGTCCGCTCCACCAATCTCCAATCCACGCTCAAAGACTACGATAAGCAGCTTAAGTCTTCCAAACTCCGTTCTATCGGTTCCGCCCTCTCTGGCACACTAACTAATACCACCAACCAACTTTCCACCTACCTCAAAAAAGACGAATCCGCTAAATCACCTCTCGAGCCTAAAGAATCCACTGTTGCCGAAGAAGCCGAACTCTCCAGTAACCTCAACACCTCCTTAAATAATGCAAAACTCAATGGCATTCTCGATCGCTCCTATACCAACCAAATCCAGCTCCAAGTTTCCCTCCTCATGTCACTTGGCAGCGAATTACTCGCCCGCACCAAAGACCCTGAACTTGAAAAAATCGTCACCGACATGAACACTAGTCTCCAAACCGTTCATGACAGCCTCGCCGCGTATTCCGAAACCAATCAACAATAATTTTGACATTTTCTCCAACCTTCGCTAAAATATAATCATTATGCAAAAAGCTAAGACCAAAGCCAAAGAAAGCGCTTTTTTCAAAGAATTTCGTGAATTTATCAACCGCGGCAACATGGTCGACCTCGCCATCGGTATCGCTGTTGGAGGAGCTTTCACGGCCATTGTCAACTCCCTCGTCAACGACGTCCTCATGCCAATCGCCAGTCTCACCTTCGGTGGACTTGACTTTTCCACGATTTCTATTGATATTCCCAATATTTTCGGCGCAAATTCAACCGCTCACATCGCCATTGGCAATTTTCTCCAAAATATTGTCAATTTCCTTTCCATCGCTCTCGTAGTTTTCATTTTTGTTCGTCTGATCAATAATATCAATCGCGCGAAAGAAAAGGCCGACGCCGAAGCAGCCAAGCACCGCAAGAATCTCAAAGCAGCCCGCGACCAAAAAGCCGCCGATCAATCTGCCAATGGCACCAACGCGACAAAATCATCTGCCTCCGCCAAATCTAGTAAATCAGTCTCCGACTCAAAAGATCAGAAATCCCCCGCCCCAATCTCCATCACAGCTTCCGCCACCGGCGCCAATCTCTCAATCAAAAATCCTTTCATACCTAACAATAAAAAATAAACAAAACGCCTCAAAAACCCAAGACCAAAACTCATTTTTTTAACAATTGCCAAAACAGCAATCTCTACCAATCCAGCGTCGAAGTTTGTACCCGCTTACGCTTTTCTCCGAACGGAATCACCATAATTAATATCATAAACAGTACAAAAAACATCGTTTCCCAGAACAACACTCCATTCTCAAACCATGGCATCGCCCCCACCGAACCGATTGCGCAAGTTATCCCATACGCCACGAACATCATGCAAAACGCCCGCATTCCTTCCTTCGTCCGTCGGCTAAACGCCAAGAAAGTCGCAATAATCAACATCATCAAAAACATCAGTCGCGAAAAAACCTGGTGCAAATTACTCACTATACTGATATTCCCGTCGCTATCCGCCAGCCCTAGCGGACAAAACGACAAACCCAAAAGCCCCACCACGGTCAAAATAATCAAATAATAAAATCCTCGCGGCATCCGCCACACTTCGCCAACTCGCCAAAGATAGCGCCCAACCAGCGCCGACACCAAACAATTCCCTAGCGCAAACAAAATACTGGTCCAGAGTGCCAACCCAACATAACGGCTAATCGAACGATTCCAGACAAAATTATCCGCTGCTAGCCCGTTAAAAATCACCGCCAGCACTTCCGTGCTCACAAAAATCAACACCACTGCCCAAATCAGCCTCGGGTCGAGGCTGCGCTGTTCCAGTTTTTCCGAACTCCTCTCCGTCATTCTCTCATCTCCATCGTCAAATTATAACTCAGCCTAATCAAATCATCAATCTCCTCTTTGCTCAGTTGCCCACTCGGCACAATCTCAACCCCACCTCGTCCAAAATACCGACTTTCCATCACGGTCTCGTATTCATCTCGTAATCGTTTCCCCAAGTTTCGCTCTGACCGCACCTCTAGAGTCTTCGGCCGCATTACGAGAAACGCTTTCCCCACCTCATCGCCCCGCTTCACACGATAAATCCGCTCTTCAATCTGCCCATCATCGCGCTTGCGCTCCTCCAGTGTCCACGCCCCAATCCCTGAAATCTCCGCCAAATCTACCTCCGCCATATTCATTTTGCCCCCCCCAAGATACCACTTTAACTCCTGGATGCTTCCATTAATATCATCCAGCGCCCGGTGTTCTTCTTTCTTCACAAACTTTTTCCCAAATTTCCCCTCCATCACTACCTTCCAGGCGCTCACGTCCAACATTCGATAATGCAACCGTCTGGCCAGCTCTGGCCACTCCCGATCTATAAATTTCCGATCTTGATGAATCGAATTCCCTGCTAAGATCACTTCTTTCTCAAACCATTTGTCCACAAAAGTCAATAACTCTTTCTCAACTTCTCGCGCGGTCTTTCCACTTGCGTTTTGCGCCATCAAATTTTCCCGCGTTTTAGCATTTTTCTCCCAAAATTCCCCCACCATTCGCTCTTTCATCAGCTCTTCCGGCACCCTCACCACATCTATCAACTCTGCTTCCTCACTCAGCGGCATCAAACCCCAATCCGTCGCAATCGCCGCCACCTCAAGAATCTGATCCACCTCCGGATCAAGCCCTGTCATTTCCAGATCAATCCACAGTAATTTCGCCTTTTTCATGCGCCCATTATACCACACATTCCCCCAGAAAAATGACTCCAAGATGACTTCATCCTCTCAAAGCATCTCTAAATCTCCTATATATCTAACTCGTGGCGGGGCCGTGACTATGACTACTGGCTCTTTGAGGCGCGCGGGCAGCGATGGATACTACTGGGGAGTCAGCGCCGACCCGTCTACGCTCTATGCGTACTTCCTCAATTTCAATAACGCTAACGTCGTCCCGTCGAACGACAACGATCGTTGGCGCGGCTTTACGGTCCAAACCCCACCAACCTAATCTCGACTTTACATCTCCTCCGGCACTTCAATCCCCAAAAGCCCAAGCCCATGCTCCATCACCTTCAAGTACGCCCGCACTAGCTTCGTAAGTTCCGCCTCGCGCTCACTTCCCGCCACTTTAACATTCTCATAAAACCGCGAAAACTCCTGCGCTAATTCATACAAATATGTACAAATCTTATACGGCGCCTTCTCAAGAATCGCCTCATCAAGCACATCCTCATATTGCACCACTTTCCTACTCAGATTGCGTTCAAAGATAGTGCTGGCACTGCGAGCGACGATACTATCTTGAAGAGCGCTAACCCTTTTAGGGCTGAGCGACGGCGATTCTTTAGATGAGCCGTGCTCACCCGCGCTCTGAGCAGATAGTTCGTCGCTCTTGGCCAGCACTTTCTTTGCCCGCACCGCTGAATACAAAAGATACACTCCCGAATTACCTGTCATCGCCACCGACTCCTTCGGATCAAACACAATATCCCCACCCATCTTATATCTCAAAAACGCATATTTCAAAGCCGCCAGCGCAATCTCATCCGCACTATTAAGCGCCTCATCAGAAGATGTTTGGCGCAGCTCCTCCTGAATCATATTAATTACGTCCACCGCCTTAAGAAAGTTCCCCTTCCTCGACGACATCTTCACCCCACCCTTCAGCTTCACTAGCCCATGCGTCAAATGTCGCGTCCGTTCCGCCAGCTCCGGCGCATAATCCTCCACACTCGCCAGTACCACCTTCATATAATCCAGCTGCTCATTCCCCGTAATCACCACCGATTCATCAAAATGAAAGTCCTGCCACTTCGTAAAAATCAAACCCACATCTTTCGTTTCATAAGTCGGCACCCCTTCACGATTGATAAACACCCGCGTATGCAAACCTTTTTTCTCGCCCCGATAGACAATCGCCCCGTCACTTTCCTCATAGACGCCTGGAACATGCGCCCGCACCTCCTCAAGCCCCTTATCCGCCACCGTCGACTCCGGATAAAACTTGTCAAACTTCACCCCAATTTTCGCATAAAAGTCCTTGAAATATTCATAACTCAGCGTCCGCCCCCGCCAATACAGCTCCACCACCTGCGCCACTTCCGCTGTCGAGAGCTCAAAATCCTCCGCAATCATCTCCAGCTCCAAGCGTTCACGCGACTTCTCCTCCCCAAGTTCCGCTAAAGCATAAATCACCTTATTGAGTCTCGTAATTTCCGCCTTCGCTTTTTCGTCTTCCTCATAAGCTTTGGTGCCCCGCACGTAGCACTCCGCAATTTGACCAATCGTCAATGACAAGGTATCGCCACTAGAAGCCTCAGCATATTCTTTTGGCGAGGATCCGGACTCACGAGGAGAAAGAGCGCCAGACACCCGTGACGACGGGTTGGCTGGACGCGCCTCGACAGAAGACATATTCTGCAACTTCATGCAATATATCGTCTTTGCCACATGTAACCCTACATCCCCCCCAAAATTCGCCCGCACCACCTTCGCCCCCGCCATCTCCAGCAGCCGTGCGATACTATCCCCCACGATCGACGTATATAAATGCCCCACGTGCAAAACTTTAAACGGGTTCGGGTCAGAAAACTCCGCCACCACCGTCTTTCCGGCATAACTATCCCTCTTCTCCCCTACACCCAATATATCATCAGGCGCATTTTCCCCTTTCTCCGATATATCATGAAGTGAATATTTCTTCGCAATTTCCGCTCCAAAATCTTCCGCATACCGCTGTATCTTCTCAAAATAATATTCATCTGGTGATATAAAATTCAAAAAACCCGGCGCTGCAATATTCACCTCAGGCATATTCTTCACCTGATCACCCTCTTTTTTCCACTCCTGCTCAAGCTCTGCCTTAATCTCCTCCGCAATCAAAATCGGATTCTTCCGTGCCACTTTCGCCAGCTTCATCGCCACATTGCTCGCCCAATCCGCCCCCGTCTCCTTCGGCGCCAACGTCACCTCAACCTGAGTTTCTGCATTGTAAAGTCGTTTGACTATTTTCGTAAGTTCTGCCTTAATCTTTTCCATACTATAATTATACCATAAAATCCCCATAAACCCACCTTTCCAGACCGTAAAGCCATAGAGACGATTATCGTTAGTTGATGGACTAAGATTGGTATTATT
>CAOJGQ010000023.1 GCA_948435375.1 uncultured Candidatus Saccharibacteria bacterium | reverse complement strand
CTCAAAATCGAATCCCTCATTACATTCGGGTCGTGATTTTGACCCGCCTCAGCCCCAAGAAGTCAAGCTTCAGCCAACCAAAACTAGGTACAATAACTCCAATAATTCAAACATCCATCAAAAAACAGAATCAAAAAAACCAGAAATAAACAGTCAAAGTTTTGCCTTAGACTTCATTACACTATAATTCTTCGTCAAACCAGAAACAGAAACCTGAAATTTGGTGGTCGTTGGTTGGACCGTAAAGCCGTACCAACGATTGCTGAGGTACGACGGGTAGACGATAGCGCTATTGAAACCGAGGTAGTACGCATAGAGCTCCGACTGGTAGGCGCTGACTCCCCAGTAGTTGCCATCGTCGCCCGCGCCCCTCAAAGAGCCAGTAGGCATAGACACGAGCCCGCCACGAGTTAGATATATAGGAGATTTTGAGATGTTTGATGTGATTAGGGAAAAGATTGGTTGGCGAGGAATTATATGGTATAATTGGAGGAATGGAAGTGTGGCCGAGTGGTTGAAGGCGCACGCTTGGAAAGCGTGTAAGGGTTTACGCTCTTCGCAGGTTCGAATCCTGTCGCTTCCGCCAGAAGCGAATAATAAAAATACGTCCCAAAAGGGACTATTTTTATTATGCTCACTTTTGGTGAGCCAGGATTCTCTAATCTCGCTATGCTCGATAACGAATCCTGTCGAGTTAGGCTAGTCTTGGACCGTAAAGCCACTCCAACGAGCGTTGTTGTACGACGGGAAGACGTTACCGCTATTGAAATGGAGGTCGTACGCATCGAGCTCTGATGGGTAGGCAGTGCTAGCCCAGTAGTTGCCACCGTAGCCCGCGTACCTCAAGGAGCCACGCTCAAGATTCGTATACCCGCCACGAGTTAGATATATAGGAGATTCGGAGAGTTTGTAAAAGTGCGTTGCGATGTGCTAGAATAAGAATAAGTAGTGTGGGCGTAATTAATAAATGAGGAGGTGCCCAATGACAAAAACGCAAAAAGTTGACAAAAATGATTCCAAAAATAATGCTAAAACTGTGAAATATATTTTTGTGACTGGAGGAGTGCTTTCGGGCGTGGGGAAGGGGATCACGGCGGCGTCGATTGGCGCGATTTTGAAAGCGAAGGGTTATAACGTTTCGATTCAGAAGTGCGATCCGTATTTGAATGTGGACGCGGGGCTTTTGAATCCGGTGGAGCACGGCGAATGTTTTGTGACGGCGGATGGGAAAGAGACGGATCTTGACCTCGGGCATTATGAGCGGTTTTTGGATTTTGAGACTTCGAAGTTTTCTTCGGTGCTTTCAGGTGCGTTGTATCAGGAGCTGATCGAGAAAGAGCGCAGTGGCGGATTTCATGGTAAAACGGTGCAGATGGTGCCGCATTTTACCGATCTTGTGCAGGAGAAAATTGCGCTCGCTGGGGCGAAATCGGACATTCACATCGTGGAAATTGGCGGAACGGTGGGTGATTATGAAGGTTTGAGCTTTATCGAGGCGATTCGATTGTTTGCGAACCGGGTGGGGCGGGAAAATTGTCTCTACGTGCACGTGGTTTATGTGCCGTGGATTAATACGTCGAAGGAACTGAAGACGAAGCCGGCGCAAAACGCTCTGAAAGATCTGCGCGGGTTTGGAATTATTCCGGATGTGGTTGTGTGCCGGACGGAGCGGCCGGCGCCACGGGCGATTTGTGAGAAAATTGCGGCGTTTTCGGGGATTGATAAGGACGCGGTGCTGAATTTGCCGGATATTGAATCGGTGTATGACGTACCGTTTAATGTTTTAAAATCAGGGGTACTGGAGATTTTGGATAAGTTTGTCGGTAGTGACACTGAGCCGGACATGGCTCGGTGGAAAGAGTTTTCGCGACTACGGGAGAAAAAGTGGGCGAAAACCGTGCGAGTAGGGTTGGTGGCGAAATATGTGGGGAATGAAGATGCTTATATTTGTGTGACGGAGGCTTTGAAAGCGGCGACGGCTTGGGAAAAGTGTAATATCGAAATTGCTTGGTTGGATGCGGAGAAGTTGACGGATGAAGAATTGAAGAGCGTTGATGGAATTGTGGTGCCGGGCGGATTTGGCGTGCGCGGGGCGGAGGGGAAGATTCGGGCGGCGATGTATGCGCTGGAAAATGATAGACCCTATCTCGGGTTGTGTCTGGGGATGCAGATGGCTTGTGTGGCGGCGGCGCGACGAGGCGGGATGAAGAATGCTGGGAGCGAAGAGTTTGGCGCTGGGGAAGGCGAGAACGTGATTTATATCATGGAAGACCAAAAGGGGAAAGAATCGACGGGTGGCACGATGCGGTTGGGCGATTGTCCGGCAAAGCTGAAAAAGGGAAGCAAGGTGGCGAAGATTTATGGAGAAGGGCATGTGGTTGAGCGGCATCGCCATCGTTACGAAGTGAACCAGAAGTTTCTGCCGGAGATCGAAAAAGGAGGATTAGTGGTGGCGGGGACATCGCCGGATGGAAAGTTGGTGGAATTTGTCGAGGGGACGAATTCTAAGTTTTTTGTGGCGACACAAGCACATCCGGAATTTCGTAGTCGCCCGCTAAATGTGCATCCGTTGTTTCGCGAGTTTGTGAAGGCGATGAAGTAGATGGGGGAGGATGAGTATTTAAAAGTTTGGGTGCGGCGTCACCGGAAAGAATTTGCGCGCAAATTGATCAAGGATTCGGGTGCGGAAAAGTTGGGAAAATCAGCGGGGATTTTTATGGCGGGACTACCGGGAGCGGGGAAGACGGAATTTACAAAAAGCTGGATAGCGAACTCTAAGCTTAAAGTTGTGCGGCTAGATATGGACGAGATTGCTAGCCAAATCGAAACATATTCACCGCGTAAAGCCGATAAGTTTAGAAAGGCGGCTTCGGCATTATTGAGTCGAACTTATGATTTTGTGGTGAAAGATGGTTATGATTTTATTATGGATGGAACTTTTGGTGGACAATCGGCGATTCAGAATATTGAAAGGGCTGTGAAGCATGGCTATAAAATCAAAGTGATTTATATTTATCAAGCTCCGCAGATTGCTTGGCAATATACTATAGCAAGGGAGAAAGTAGAATATAGAGCAATTAGTTTGGACGGTTTTTTGAAATCGTATTATAAAACTTTGAGGAATTTGGGGCGATTGGAGGATTTTTCGTCAGAGCAAGTGTCGATTGATTTGGTAGAGAAGGATGAATTAAACAAGATTGCAAAAGTTTATTATAATATACCAATAAAAGATATTGATAATTATGTCAATATAGAGTATAATGAAGAGAGCTTAAGAAAAAAGATTGAAGAAAAACAGTTATGAAAAAATTAAAGATGCTTTTTATGCTGAAAAAACCAACGATGTTGGATTTTGTTGATGCGGAAATGTCTAAAAAAGCAAAAACGGTGTTTTATGCTTCTTTTGAGGATGCGAAAAAGCAACAAGATAAGATGCTGAAAAAGGCGAAGCAGTTGTCAAGATAGGGGTGAGGGCGGATTTCTGCTCCCATCTATTGACTTTTTCTGTGATGTGTGCTATAATGAGGGGAGAGGGCTGAAAAAGCAGCTCTGGTATGGTGTGCACTGTAATCATTACAGTGGGATTTACGAGTTCGTAAATCCCAACCATCATTTAGAAGATTAGCAAAATCCGAAAAAAGGGGGAAATTGGTAATGGATGTTATAAGTATGATGGCGAAGGCAGAGCTTTTTAAGGCGGGGGTGCCACTGACATTGATGGATGAGTGGTACCGAGAGATTTATGTCGAGCCGGATGTGCGAACTGCAGAGAAGGAGATGGACGCTTTTCTGGCGAAGATTAGCTTGAGAGAGCTGATGCCGGTATTGGCGCCGTACTTGATCGCGAATGCACAGGAAGAAGCAATATGGCGGACGGTAGATTGGACGCGCAAGCTGTTCGGAGTGAAGATGGCGCCGACGATTCAAATGTCAATAGCGGCTAGTCCGATGGAGTCGCATTTTGTCTATGAAGAGGGGAAAGATGGCGAGTGGCAACTTTTGGTCAATCCGCGTCTACTACGTGATATACCGGTTGATCTGCTGATTGGGGTGGTAGCACATGAAGTTTGGCATGGGTATCAGCAGCAGCGTTCGTTGAAATGGCAAGGACATTCTGCGGTTGAGGTAGCAAAACTTTCCTCAGAGGAGAAGCGGGATCTAATGTATGCGCTAAATAATATGTATATAATTAGGCCGGAGCAGGATCGGGAGGGGTATGCGTCGCAGCTGGTTGAGGCTGAAGCGTATTTAGTGACGAACAAGATACGTGAAACTCTGGCACAGATTCTGACTAAAGCTTATCATCATGGAAAAGTTCCGACGCAGATGCTGATTGCCTTAAATTTGACGATTGGTAAGATGCCGATATGTGGCAGATTTTGCTAACCAAAAAAATAGTCCCCGCTGGCTGGCGAGGGCTATTTTTAAAGGGCGTGAAGAATGGAACGAGATAGCATCAGACTTGTTGCTGGAGGGTGGTCGGTTTAATCGCGAGTGATCGATTTGGCTACTTTGCCTTTAGATTGTAAGCATTGATGAGGTCATCCAGCTCGGCAAGCAAAATATAATCGCTTGGGGCGAAATGACTGACGAAATCACGGAGATAACAGAAAGTGATCAGATGCATATGGTATTCAATTTTATATTTCTCACGTCTAAGTAATGGGACGTGTCGCCGGGCAAAACTGTATAAGATATCGGGTGCTTTGATGAGGTTCAGGGCATCTGTAACATGATATTTATCGACGTAAGCCACCGGCAATGGGAGATGCTTTTCCAATTCTTCGATTAATCGTAGGGAGAAATCGGAGAAATCGAAACTAACTCTCGACTTACCGGGATTCAGGAAATAGTGAGCTCGAACACCAATGTGATCTGAAACTGGATATAATAGGTTGTCAGTAGATTCACCCCTGCCGACTTCAGATGCGTCAAGCGAATACATATAAATTTTTTGTTCTCGCTGGTAGAAGTCTTGATGCTTGCAAAATTCAGCCTCAATTATGCCGCCGATTTCGGTGAAGAGCTGGTCGCGGAGCCAGTTCGGGGTGGTTTTGCGTTCGCATAGTTTAAGAGCTTGCTCAAGTTCGTGAGGCAGATTGAGTGCAATACTATGGTAGTGCCAGAGACGTAGACCGTTGGCGGGGCTGCTTTGTGGTAGGAGCATATAAATGAGCTGGTCAAGATCGTCTAATTGATGACTATGGCGCAATGCGTCACGAAAACCATGATCGAGATTGTAAAGCAGTTCCTGATAAAGCTCATTGTGAACGCGAGGACTATATTTAAGAAACAAATCTAACGCCCCTTTGTCGTTCAAGACATGGATGAGACGTCCGAAGTTGATCTCGCAATTATTATATGGTGCGGGTGAATTGCTTTTACGACTGTCGGTCTGGCGCAAAACATTGCGTAGGCAAAGGATGCGGATGTGGTGCGGATAGTTTTGGTCGAGCCAAATATGACACATATCATCAAAGCCGCTGCTGGGCTGGTCCTTGAGCTCTGAAATAATCTTGAGAAAATCGCAAAACTCCTGGTCGCTGAATTTTTCTGGTCCATCAAAAATTGTTAAATTGCTTTCTGACATGTTGATTCCTCCTTTTTGTTTTTTGCGTTTTTACGCGGAACATGTAGAAACTGTACGCTTAATTTTATCATGGAACCTTAGAAAAGGCAAATTTTCGGGTGGAATTTTGGGTCTTGCGGGGGGGGGGTCGTTTATATGATACACAGGGGGTAATATAAAGAAGGTCGGCGAAGTTTGGCCAGAGAAAGGATAAAAATGAGTAAAGTGAGCGCGTGGCTTTGGGGAATGATATTGATTGCGATTGGGGTGGTTTTGGGGATTAACGCGCTAGGGATTGCGGAGATTGATATTTTCTTCCCAGGTTGGTGGACGCTGATTATCATTATCCCGTGTTTTATTGACTTGTTTAGTAAAAATAGTGATAAAACTGGCGACTTGATTGGGATTATGATTGGTGGGTGTTTGATGCTAGCCTGCTGGGATTTGTTGGATTTTGGGGTGATTTGGAAGCTGATTGTGCCGGTGGCACTGGTGATGATTGGGCTGTCAATGATTTTTAAAGACGCGATTAAAGGCAAAGCGATGAAAGAGGTGAAAAAATTGCAAGGTAAGTCGGGCGAGAAGGAATATTGGGCGACTTTTTCGGGCCAGAATCTTGATTTTGAGGATGAAAAGTTCGAAGGTTGTAAGCTTGAGGCGGTGTTTGGTGGGATCAAATGTGATCTCCGGAAAGCGAAGATTGAAAAGGATGTGGTAGTGAAGGCTTCGGCGGTGTTTGGCGGGGTGAAAATTTATGCGCCGAAAAATGTGAAAGTGAAGATGGTCTCGACGGCGATTTTTGGCGGGGCGGATAATCATCACGAAGATCCGAAAGATGACGCGAAACATACGCTTTATATTGATGCAAATGCAATGTTTGGCGGCGTGGAGGTGAAATAGATGAACGGGGTGCAGAAGGCGATCAAAGCGTTAGCGACTCTGCTAGCGGCGATGATTATGATTGGGATGATTTCGGCCGTGGTGGGGGTTGGTGTGGTGCTGGATCGGGTGTTTTGGCATAAGGAGGCTACTTCTTCTAGGGATGATGGATGGCAGGAGAGTGTGATTAGCGAGAAAGTTGAGAATGTCAGAGAGCTGAAAATTAATCTGAAAAGTGCGAGTCTGACGATTGAGCGTGGGGCGGAATTTGAAGTACGAGCGGACGCGGAGGTGGTAGAGTTTCGACGAGAGGGGGATACGGTCCAGATTGAGGAGAAGGATTTAAACTTCTTCTGGCAGTGGGAGCAGTTTGGCGGGGAAGTAAAGGTGATTTTGCCGGAAGAGATGGAGTTTTCGAAAGTGGCGATTGAGATGGGGGCGGGGGTGATGGACGTGCGAGATTTGGAAGCAGAAGAGCTGAAAATGGATCTTGGCGCGGGAAAGACGGAGCTCACACGAATTATCGCAACGCGAGAAGCGAAAATTGAGAGTGGAGCGGGGCTTTTGATTGTGCGCGAGGCGAAGCTGGCGAATTTGAACTTTGATATGGGAGTGGGGAAGGTTGAACTGGAGGCGAAGCTCGAGGGTACGAATAAGATTAATGCTGGGCTAGGCAAGTTGGAGCTGATGCTCGTGGGTGAGCAGGATGATTATCGAGTGAGCTTTGATGCGGGGCTGGGGGCGATGAACCAGCAGGGGATTAGCCTGGAGAATCCGAATGGACGGAACCGAGTGGAGATTGATGGTGGGGTGGGGGCGATTGATCTCGGGTTGAAGAATTAAGGTTGTACTGAAGACTACATACTAGTCTTGATTGTTGGTCATTAGCTTTCCGACTTTAGTTTTGCGAAG
>CAOJGQ010000022.1 GCA_948435375.1 uncultured Candidatus Saccharibacteria bacterium | reverse complement strand
CAACTTTAAGCATAAACATTCTCCAGAATATTCTATATATCTAACTCGTGGCGGGTACGTGTATGTGACTACTGGCTCTTTGAGGCGCGCAGGCAACGCTGGCTACTACTGGGCTAGCCCTGCCTACCCGTCAGAGCTCTATGCGTACTACCTCGATTTCAATAGTGCTAACGTCTACCCGTCGAACTACACCAGTCGTTGGCTCGGCTTTACGGTCCAACCGACACCTTGACTGTTTTGCCTCTGGTTTTCCGATTTTAGTTTTGACGAAGGAGGATCCGGACTTACGAGGAGGAAGAGCGCGCCATACCCGTGACGACGGGATATGGCGACGCGCCTCCTTCGCAAAACTAAAGTCGGAAAGCTAATGACCAACAATCAAGACTAGTATGTAGACTTCATTGCAGTATTTTCTTCATCAAACAGAACCAAAACCCTAAATCAGCCCCCAATTCTTTCCTACCTCAACTTCCACTGCCAATTTTACCGGCAATTCTGGCGCCACCGCCTCCATCTCCGTCTTCAAAACCTCCCCCACTTCCTTCGCTACCCCCTTCGGGCACTCAATCATCAGCGAATCATGCACCTGCATCACCATCTTCACTTCCTCGTCAAACTTTTCACCAAGCACTCGCTGCACCCGAATCATCGCCCGCTTCATCAAATCTGCCTCTGTTCCTTGAATCGGCATATTCTGCGCCGCCCTCTCCGCCCCAGTTCGAACAATAAAATTACTCGATTTCACATCCGGCGTTGGTCGCCTTCGCCCAAACAACGTCTCAACATAACCATCCTCCCTCGCCCCTCGCAGCACTTCATCCAAATATTCCCGAATCGGCTTCCGCACCTCAAAATATCGCTCGATAAACTCTTTCGCCTCTTGATAACTCATATCTGCCGCCTGCGCCAGGCCTCGCGCACTCATCCCATAGAGCACCCCGAAGTTAATCACCTTCGCCGCCCGCCGCTGCGCTTTCGTCACCTCATCCATCGGCACCCCAAACGCCTCGCTCGCAGTCTTCGTGTGGATATCTACATCGTCATTAAAATCTTTGATCAACGCTTCGTCGTTCGCAAGAGCCGCCGCCAACCTCAATTCAAACTGCGAATAGTCCGCGCTCACCAGCACTTTTCCTTCTGGCGCAATAAATCCCGTTCGAATTTGCTTCCCTACCTCTGATCGCACTGGAATATTTTGCAAATTCGGGTTCGTCGACGAAAGTCGTCCCGTCGCCGTCACATTCTGGTTAAAGGTCGTATGGATCCGCCCTTCTTTATCCGCCAACTCCGGTAGCGGCGTAATATAAGTCGACAAAAGTTTCGCCGCCTCGCGATATTCCTTGATCAAACCAATAATCTCATGCTGCCCTTCCAACTTATCCAGCTCTTTCACACCAGTCGAATATCCCCGCGCCGTCTTCTTAATCCCCTTAGTTGGTAAAAGCAGTTTCTCGAACAGCACTTCCGACAACTGATACGGTGAATTCAGGTTAAACTCTACCCCTGCCAGCTCCCAAATCTCCTGTTCAACCTTTTTAACCTCCAGCGTAAACTCTTCCCGCAGCCCCGTGAAATAATCCCGATCAATCAACATTCCCCACTTTTCCATCAAGAATAACACCGGTATCAACGGCAAATCAAACTGAGCAAAAATCTTATACAATTCCGGTCGCTGCTCAAACTCCACCTTCTGGCGCTCATATTCCGCCCCCTCATCGCCATAGTCCACTCCCCGCTCCAACGGATTGAGCAAAAATCGCCCCTGCCCCAAATCCCAAAATTTCGCACCCCCGAGAATCTTCCGTTCCACCTCTTCATCTTTATGCATCAGTTCTTTCACATTCCAGCTCACCAAAACCCCATCGTCTAGCTCCCTCGCTATCTCCAGTGTTGGCTGCGCCAAACTCGCCCCGCCCGCTGCTTTTCGCCCAGTCGTCTTCCGCACACTCTTCGTGCGCCCTTCTTCTCCCCCGATCCCCGCCACATTCTTCCTAGTCATCCCAATTCCGCCAGTCTTCGGCTCCCTCTGCATAAATTTCCGCACCAACGAGCGGAACTCCAGCTTTTTCAATGCCGCAATAATCCGCTCCTTATCTATCACGAGATCCGGCACCGCGTCCAACTCCACCGGCGCATCTGTCATAATCTTTGCAAGTTCATATGACATGCGCGCGCTTTTCTCCCCCTTCTCCAGCTTCTCCGCCGTCTTCCCGCTAATTTTCCCCGCCTTCAGCGCCTCATACACTCCAGCAAGCGTCTGATATTCATTCAACAATTTCACCGCCGTCTTCTCCCCCACCCCCGGCACTCCCGGGATATTATCCGAGGCATCCCCCTTCAGCGCCTTCAAATCAAGAAATTGCGCCTTTTTAATGCCATATTTTGCCTCCACCGCCGCAATATCCATTTCCTCAAGTTCCGAAAACCCTTTCAAAACTCGATACATATGCGTATTTTCATCCACCACCTGCAACATATCCAAGTCTGACGACACAATAAAAGTCTCGAAATCCCCTTCCTCGTCCGCCTGCCTTGCCAAAGTCCCGATAATATCATCCGCCTCATATCCATCGCACTCCAAAAATCCCCAGCCCAGCGCCCAAATTAACTCCTCAAGATACGGAATTTGCGCATAAAAATCCTCATCCGGTTTCTTCCGCCCCGCTTTATAATCCTCATAAATCGCTTTTCGTTTGCTACACGAGCTTTTCGAATCCCACGCCACCACCACTTTCGTCGGATCAAGCCGCCGCACAATCTCCATCGCAATCGCCGCAAACCCATAAACTCCGCCAGTCGGCACACCTTCGCTCGTCGCAAGCGCTCCCATCGCATAATATCCCCGATAAAACACCGATTTCCCGTCAATAATCACCAACCTCTTCATACCTCAATTATACCATACAAAACTTCCCCTATTCTCCTATATATCTAACTCGTGGCGGGTATATAAATGCAACTACTGGCTCTTTGAGGAACGCGGGCGGCAATGGCGACTACTGGGCTAGCCCTGCCTACTCGTCAGAGCTCTATGCGTACGCCCTCTTTTTCGATAGCGCTAGCGTCCTCCCGTCGAACAACTACAATCGCTGGTACGGCTTTACGGTCCAACCGCGCTCCATCCCAAAACTCTAATACCAGATAGTCATCACTAAAGAACGCATTCTCTCAACCACACCAGAACAAAAACCATGCTATAATAAACTTTATGAATAAATCTTCCAACCTTAAACTCATCGCCATCGTCGGCATGAGCGGCGCTGGCAAATCCATCGCCGTCAACCATCTGACTACCAAAGGTTATCCAAAAGTCCATCTCGGCAACATGATTTACCAAGAAATGGCTAAACGCGGCATCGAGCGCACCCCTGATGGGAAAAGCGAAAAAGCCTTCCGCGAAATGATCCGCGAAACCGAGGGCCAAGATTGGGTCGCCCGCCAAGCTATCGAAGAGACTAAATCTCTCATCGCCGCCGGCCAACGCCAAATCGTCCTCGACGGCATCTACTCCTGGACCGAATATCGCGCCTTCCAGCACGAATTCCCTGGCGCCCTCACCGTCATCGCCATCGTCGCGCCCAAAGCTCTCCGTTACGAACGCGTCGCGAAACGCCCCGAGCGCCCCTTCGACGCCAACGCTATTCGCGAACGCGACTATGGCGAAATTGAAAAAATGGAAAAAGGTGGCCCTATCGCCATTGCCGATTATTACATCATTAACGACCGCAGCGTCGCTGACCTCGAACGCCAACTCGACGCAATCCTCACTACCATATAATCACATATCCTAATTTCCTATATATCTAACTCGTGGCGGGGCCGTGAATATGGCTACTGGCTCTTTGAGGTACGCAGGCTACAGTGGCTTCTACTGGGGAGTCAGCGCCTACCCGTCTACGCTCTATGCGTACATCCTCCATTTCAATAGCGCTAGCGTCGACCCGTCGGGCTACAGCGATCGTTGGGGCGGCTTTACGGTCCGACCAACGACCGATTCTAGGTCTTAGCTTTTCTGCCATCACTAGAGCCGAACCACCCTGAGCTCCGCTCCTTTCTTCACCTCAACCCGCGACACTTCCTCTAGCCGCTGATATTCCCCCTCCGCATGAATCTCCACACTACTCAGCTGCCCAAACCGAATCTCATCCGCCTTCGTCTCGGTCACCGGCACTCCTCCCCCAACACTTTTCAAACCAAATTTCACCATCCGGAAAAATTTACCTAGTCCAAACACCCCGCTACCAAACTTGTCTTTTTCCTCATACCACTGACCGCCCTTCATCATTTTCGCCACCGTCGGACCATTAATCGCCATATAATCCGTCGCCCGTCCATCAAACTTCTTGCCATTCACCGTAATTTCCACTGGCAAAAACTCTTTCTTCCGATTCTTCAAATACCATTTTGCCAAAGTCCACAGCGAAAAAATCACACTCTTCTTCCCGGTCTTCAATTTCCCCCGTACTTTCGGTTCATCAAACACCCGCGTCGACTCCGCAAACAATCCCATTGTCATGTAGCACGGCGCATATCGCCAATGCTTGCCATTTACTAAAACTTCCAGAGGATAAATCATCTTCGTCTGCCCCGCCTCAAATGCCTCTATAATCCCGGCCACTCCAAATTCACGCGGCGTTCCCAACATTCTCGCCATATCGTTGAAGTTTCCAAACCCCAAAACTCCCAGCGTCGCTTTTTTACCCGACAGAATCACTCCATTTGCCGCCATCGCCGCCGTGCCATCACCCCCCGCCACAATTACCAAATCATCATCATTAATAATCTTCGCCAATTTCGCCGCATTATGTTCTAAACTCTCCTCTGCCACGGCATATTTCCCTACCATCCAGCCTGCCAACCCCCGCACCTGATCCAAAACTTCCGTCTCAATCGCCGCCTGTTTCGAAGAGCGCGGATTATAAAGCAAAACCAATCGTTTCATCCCCGCCAATCGCTCCTATTTTCCCAAACCACGACCACCCTCCTCACACCATCAATCTAGCCCAGACCCAGACCGCTGAAACCCGGAATCAGCCAATTCAACACCGAAAACATCACTGCCCAAGCCGCAATTCCGATCGCCACTTCGAAAAGTCGCATCTTTGCCCGCGCCACTTGTTGCTCATTATCTCGCGCCGTCAAATACAATATTCCCGCCCAAATCACGCCAACCACGGCCGCCGCGCCTAGACCATACACCAAAACCGCCAAAATCAACTTCAGCAACCCATCAATATCCAAGTTCGGATCAAGAATATTGGTCTGTGTTCCTTCTGCGATCAAAATCATTAATCTATACATTTTTACCTCAAATATTCATGCAATTTTTTCGTCTCTTTATGCTTCCGCAGTTTCGCCAGTGCTTTCGCCTCAATCTGTCGAATCCGCTCGCGCGTCACCGAAAACTCATTCCCCACCTCTTCCAGCGTATGCGGTCGTCCACCTCCAATCCCAAACCGCAGCTTGATAATCTTTTGTTCTCGTTCTGAAAGCGTTGTCAAAATCTCTGCAATCTGCTCCTTCAAAATCTGATTCGCCGTCGCGTCTTCCGGCGAATCGCGCTCCGAATCTTCCACAAAGTCCCCCAAAACCGACTCCTCGTCATCTCCGTCCCGCCCCACGCTCGCATCCAGCGATGCAATATCCTGCTTAATCCTCATCACATACTCAATTTTGTCAACTTCCATCCCCATCGCTTCCGCAATTTCTTCATTCGTCGGCTCACGATTCAACTCTTGCGTCAAACGCCGCGTCGTCCTCAGAACCTTATTAATCGTCTCCACCATGTGCACCGGAATTCGAATCGTCCGCGCTTGGTCCGCAATCGCTCGCGTGATTGCCTGGCGAATCCACCAAGTCGCATATGTCGAAAACTTAAAACCCTTACTCGGGTCAAACTTCTCCACCGCCCTCAGCAGCCCCGTATTTCCCTCTTGAATCAAGTCCAAAAAGTCCAATCCGCGCCCACCATACCGTTTCGCAATCGACACCACGAGTCGCATGTTCGCCTCGGCCATCTTGTCCTTCGCTTTCTTGTCCCCCGCTACGATGCGCTCCGCCAGCTCCGCCTCCTCTTCCTGCGAAAGCAGCGGAATTTTCCCGATCTCGCGCAAATACATCCGCACCGAATCGTCCGCAAAAGCATCGACATTATCCGCCGTGATTGCCAGTTCCTCGTCCGACAATTCCTCCTCTTCCGAGAGATCATCCGCCGCCGGCTCCCCCACGTCTAACATCACATTTTTACTCTTTAGTATTTCTTCATCATTTTCCATTACATATCAATATACTAGATTTTTCCACCTTTTTCAAGCCAAACTCCCCAAAACGCCCAAACATCATTTCTCAAATCTCCACAGAAAAACTGGCCACTTTCGCAGCCAGCTTTCTAAAGTTCTCCTCCCTTCCACTAGATTTTCCAAAAACAATGCAAACAAATCGCAAAACAGAAACAACCCCTAGCCTTCCGGCACCAATACAGCTTCTTCATTCTCTCTCCGCCGTACAATGAATCAAAACCGCCAAATTCGTCGGCCAACTCTTCCGCCCAGACTCCAGGAACATCGGCACCTGTCTTTGTACACTCTCAACCAGTAACCTATGTCGCTTCTCATCCAGCATCGTATCGAGCGTATTAAGATGCTCGAGAAGAAACTTCCGATATTTCTGTAGGTCTTTCGCCGAGGTCCGCGCCAAGCGTCTCTTCGATAAAGCAGCACGGTCAAGACTACTTATCGACCGCATCTTCGGCTCTTCCAGCGCCCGCAGCATCGCCCGAAAGCCCAAATAAACAAAGCTTTCGTCCACGCCACTTCCGCACATCAGGCGAAAATGCTCGCCATCGATCCACTGCAGTTCACTCGGCGCCAAGATTTCCTTCATCTCGTCCTCAAGCTTTCGCTCAGCCGCCCGACTTTGTTTAATTAACTCCTGGGCAGCTCTAAAAGCCTTACGCTTCTCCTGTTCCTGATGCCGCTTCCGCATCGCAGGCGTCATCCTATCCAGGTCAACAGCCAACGGTCTGCTCGACGCTTTCGCTACCCTCCTAGCGACCGCATTCTCTTCTACGTTCCTCTGTTTCATAGTTCCATACTTCATAAAAAATCCTTCCTTTCTCTCTAGCGCTCCGTTCCCGGAATTCTCCCCTACGCTAGGCCCCCTTTCTGGGTGGCGCCAAATCTGTTTCGTTCCAGCCCAATCTCAAATCCAAATCCAGACTCAAAGCTCAAGTCTTCGCCAAAATTCACCCCCCAAATCCAGATCCAAGCCACCATCTTTCGAAACAAACTTAACGCCATCCAGAACTTTTAAAGTCAGGTCATTAGTCACGTTGTGACTAATGGTTTTATGAATAAAACCACAAAATCTAGCTTTGTTAAATTACTAGTGCTCTCAGACTTCCCTTCTCCACCTCAAATCTTCTCCCAAATTACCGCTCAAATCGCCATATTTTGGTGAATTTTCCAGGTTTTCCGAAGCCGAAGCCACAAAAACACCCTCCGACCGCCATTTTCAGCGGCCTACACCATCATTCTAGCACACATCATCAATTTTGTCAATACCTTTTACGCTTTCCGATCTCTTTAGTCAAAAACTCCCCCAATCTTCCATATATCTAACTCGTGGCGGGCTCGTGTCTATGCCTACTGGCTCTTTGAGGGGCGCGGGCGACGATGGCAACTACTGGGGAGTCAGCGCCTACCAGTCGGAGCTCTATGCGTACTACCTCGGTTTCAATAGCGCTATCGTCTACCCGTCGTACCTCAGCAATCGTTGGTACGGCTTTACGGTCCACGCAAGCCCAACCACCGATTTTTAGGTTTCTGTTTCTGTTTTGCCGAAAATTTAATAGTAATGAAGCCTACACTAGTCTTTGACTGTCTAGTTCTGGTTTTCCGAT
>CAOJGQ010000021.1 GCA_948435375.1 uncultured Candidatus Saccharibacteria bacterium | reverse complement strand
AAAGAGCCAATAGCCATATGCACGAGCCCGCCACGAGTTAGATATATAGGAGATTAGAAGAGGTTAGGATTAGTAATCTTCGACTAGGGTAAATTCTTTGCCGGCGATCGAGATGATTGACTCGGGAGTGGCGCCTTGGTTGGTGAGTTCGGCGCGGATGCCGAGTTTTTTAAGAATGTCGCGCAGACGATTGACTGAGGCGTAATTGTTCAAATCGGTGCGACGGGCGAATTTTTCGATTTTGGGGCCGGTGACGATGAATTTGTCGCCGGCTTTTTCGACTTTCCAGGCTTTGGAGAGGTGCTCAGGGCCCAAGGTGATAACCGGAATTGCCGAAAAACTACTTTCGTCGAGAACCGTTCGAGCGCTCGTCCGCACGGGGCTCTCACTCTTAGCTGCGCGCGTGCTCGCGTTTTTATTCTCTCCGAAAGCAGCATTTTCGACGGCCCCATTCATAGTCTCGGCTTCGTCGATTGCTTCGTTTTTTGCCCGTGCAAGCATGCGCAGTAGTTCTTTGATTCCCTGGCCGCTGGCGGAAGAAATGGCAAGAACTTGCGCATTCGGGTTCGCCTTCAAGATGGCATCTTTTTGCATCTGGATGATGTCTGCGTCGACGCCTTCACACTTAGTCAGAGCGACAATTTCAGGGCGATTTTTCAGCTCACCATAGCGCCCAAGCTCGTGACGGATGGTGGCATAAGCCGCGCCAGCATCATCATTATAGATATCGACGAGATGAAGCAAAACTGCCGTGCGGTCGACGTGACGAAGAAAATCATGACCGAGACCTTTGCCGTCGGCAGCACCTTCGATCAGGCCCGGAATATCGGCGATCAAGAGATCTTGGCCGTCAATTGTAGCGACGCCGAGCTGGGGAGTAAGTGTAGTAAATGGGTAATCGGCGATTTCGGGACGGGCGTTGCTGACGCGAGAAAGAAAAGTCGATTTGCCGGCGTTCGGTAGCCCAACCAAGCCAATATCGGCCATCAGTTTGAGCTCGAGGGCGGCTTCGAAAGCTTCTCCCGGCTCGCCAACTTCGGCCACCACGGGGGTTTGGCGAGTAGAAGACTTAAAATGTGCATTACCGAAGCCGCCATCACCGCCGCGCGCGATCGTCGCCTCCTCACCATCGCGCGTCAGGTCAGCCAGGACCACGCCGTCTTCGGCGCGCATCACCACTGTCCCGATCGGCACCTCGACAATGCGATCTTTACCACTGCGGCCAGCGGCACGCTGGCCCGCACCGTTTTTACCATTTTCGGCTTTGATCTCTGGATTAAAGCGAAAATCGAGCAGTGTATTCGTGTCCTTGTCGGCCCGAAAAATGACCGAGCCGCCCTTGCCACCGTCGCCGCCGTCCGGACCACCTTTCGGGATGTAGATTTCATGGCGAAAAGAGACCGCGCCATCACCGCCTTTGCCTGCCTGAAGTCGAACTTTCGCCGTATCTACGAACATGCCACAATTATAACATATGCTTATCGAATTTTCTAGGCCAAGAATCTCGGCCTAGCCGAGATCCGGTAAAGGCGCACTGGTCTAGCCGGTGGCTTAGGTGGACAGAAAAAATGCTCCTTGAATTTAATCAAGAAGCATTCCTAAAATACCACCTCCTAAAATTTTGTTGCAATTGACAACACGCCTTATGGTTGTTCGGACGGAAAAATGGCGTAATAATCTGCCAAAAAGGCCGCTTCTTCCGGATCCTCGAGCTGGCGATGCACGCCACCGTAGTGACAACGTTCGCCCGGAGCCAACTCGTAGAGACGTTGATAATGGTCGATATTCAGGTCAACCACGCGGATTTCGCCGCCGCTTCTGTCCTCTGGAGAGCCGGTTTCATTAGTACCAGGCGAGTGTCCTGGGCCCGTTTCTGCCTTAAACCAAGCGCCGATTTGCCGTATGGTCCGCTGGAGAAAACTGGGTATACCCCAATACATGACCTCGATGATACCCTCGAGGAAAAGAAATTCCAGTGCCAAAATCGCGACGTCGTACCTGGTCGGAGTCTGGTTGCTTTGGAACCGCGCCCCGTGGAAAAGTGCCCAGCTGAGACCGAGGCAGAGCAGAAATAGCCCAGACTTCCAAATCAGCCACAATATCGTCTTCTTAATCTCTTTTTTCATGTGATCCCCTCCTTTTTGTTTTGAAAAGAGATTTTACAGGGGTGCGGTCAAATTCACGTCCATTTCCACACCCGATACTTCCATTATAGCACACATCGTTAAAAAAGTCAATACTTTATCAACTGTTTTGCGTTTCGGTCTAGTGGATATAGTTGAAATTGCCGGCGATGTTGGCGGGGATGGTAGACTCGGTGATGACGTAGGCACGGAAGCCATAGTTCATCTCGCGTACCAGGAGCGAGCCGTCGCCATTAATCGCCAGGACGACACCGACGTGACCGTAGTAGCTGCCGTTCGGAGTTTGGAAGACGGCACCAACTTCTGGATTACGGTCGACGCGCAGGCCGAGCGCGCGAGCGTTGGCAGCCCAAACGTTAGCGTTACCACGTAAGTTATCGGGCAATTTACCCTGCGAGCGGGGGTTGGTGGCGCGCCACCAATAAGCATACCAGGTACATTGGCCGCGGGCGAATTTGTTGCCGTAGTTACTGTTGACCGGGTCAGAGACGACGCGGACGTTCTGACGGTCGGAGGTGGAGCCATAGTAGCTGTAAGCATAGTGGCTGCCACTGGTCGACGGGCGAGTAGTGCTGCCACGGCGAGGCGGAACATACTCTGGGCGCTCGGTTTCGGGCGGCGTACCACCTGGCAAGACGATTTGCATACCTTCGCGGATGTCACCGGTCTCAAGGTCGTTGCGAGCCACGATACGATCGTAAGATGAACCATAACGCTGAGCAATACTCTCGAGCGATTCACCGGCTTTCACGGTGTAAACCACGCCGGCCACGCTCGGCAGCGCCAGAATCTGGCCAGTGCTAACTTCGGCAGTTTTCAGGCCATTGGACCAGCGGATTTGGTCAACGGTGATACCGTGCTTGCGGGCGATTGATTCGATTGTGTCGCCTTCCTGGACAGCATAGGAAATTACACCGGTAGATTCACCGGTAAAGCTCAAGGTTTTATCGAGACGATCAGAGGTGGTCTGGCCAATTTCCTTCATCACCGAGACCGTGACATAGTTGCTAGAGACAGTGTCGACGCTAGCGAGGTCAAAGCTACTCGAGAGGCTGGCAACCACGTAGAGCTCAGACAGTTGGTCGGCTGAAACGCTATAATTATTATCTTTGATAGTGTTCATATTGAGCGAACTGTCGCTGGCGGCGGCTTTTTGCTCGGTACCGAGCTTCGCAATGCCAAAAATCATCAAAAAGACCATCAGATAGGGCGCAAAACGCCCCACTGATTGCCAAAAACTACGTTTTTTCTGTACTTTTCTACTCATAATTTATACTAATGCGGCTTTTCTACCCCTATAAAGCCACACTGCAGAGGTTTTGGCAATGGTCGGTCACATTCTGGCGATGCCCTTCCTCTGTAGCACTATAATACATCAAACCGTCGTCTCCTGTCAAGAAGAAGAGATATTCATGAGCGAATTCGTTGTCGGGGTTCGCGGTGGCGACTAGGGCCTCGACCCCTGGGTTAGAAATCGGACCATAGGGGAGACCGGGATATTTTCGCGTGTTATACGGCGAATCGACTCCGAGCGCGGCGGCATTGTCCTTATAGGTCTCGCGGTTGGGGTCGACGAGATTAAGGGCATATTGGGTCGTAACGTCGCTGCCGAGGGTCATATTAGCGGCGAGGCGATTATAGAAAACTTGGGCTACGCGGGCATAATCGGTGGCGTTGTTGGCTTCTTTCTGGACAATAGAGGCCAACGTAATTCCTTGATAGAGATTCAGGCCGTGCTCGGCAAATTTGTCCTTTAATCCATTTTCCTCCACAGCTTTGGCCATTTCAGAAAGCATACGCTTCACCACGGTTTCAGCGTCGTCACTACGATAAAATTCATAAGTTTCGCCGAACAGATAGCCCTCGAGGCTGGCTTCGGCCGGTTTGCCCTCAAATAGCCAACCGAAATCTTGGTCAGAATAATCTTGATCAAGTGCCACCATGATTTGATCCTCCGTATAGCCAACTTTGAGCAAGGCTTGTTTCACGTCAGCTTCGGTCGAGCCGGGCAGGACGGTCAGGCTAAAAACATTAGTGTCGATGGTGCCGCCAACCAGGATTTTGGCGATTTCCTCGGTTGACATGGCGCGGTTGAGCTGATACTCGCCAGATTTGATGGTCGAACCGGAGAAACTGAGACGGAAATAGAGCTGAAAAACCACCGAATTACGGATTAATCCGGCGTCTTTGAGGTTCAAGGCGATATCACTTACGCCTTCACCTTCGGTGACTTTGAACGTGATGAATTTACAGGGTTCGGTTTCGGCATCTTCGGGTTCGCAGTCAACATCGGTGAAAACGGGCTGCAAATTATAGACAAAGAAAACATAGCCGGCGCCACAGCCAAGGGCGAGAGTAAGCAAAATCACAACCAGTGCCGTGGCGAGATGATGGGTGCGAGGCTGTTTGGCGCCTTTGACGGAATGGCGCTTCGCAGCGGTAGCTTTGGAAATCGACTTCGAGCTAGCGTGTTGCTCAAGAAAGTCCTGGAGAATAATAGTGGCTGCTTCGGAGTCAATATCGCCTTTTTTGTAGCTCTTTTTGCGCTTTTTGAGGCGTTTTTCAGCCTCGACGGAAGTCAGAGATTCATCTTGGAAACAGATTTTAGCGTCCGGAATGGCAGTTTTGAGCTCAGCGGCGAACTGCCGCACAGCCTGACTCTGCTTAGTTTCTTCACCGCTGTTATTACGCGGTAAGCCAAGCACAAAACAGTTAATATCCCAAGCGCGAGCGAGCGAGGCAATTTTGTCAAATTCGTTGCCATCTACCTCAACGGCGGAGTAAGGCACCGCCACTCGGACATTCGAATCGGCCTTCGCCACACCAATCCGCTTAGTGCCTACGTCTAAACCAATGAGTTTCATATTAGTTTTCCTCCACCGTTAGCTCAACTTTGACCTTATTTGTGTCGTTCGGCACGGAAGTTACCCAGAAGAATGATGGACGGATGTCGACTGAGCTGACGCCCGTGATGCTACGGAGATCGGCGGCGACCTCACCGGTTTTCTTACCCTTGGCGCGGTTTAAGATTTCCTCTTCGTCCACGGTCGGGCCAACTTCGGTGATAGCCTTGAGGCGGGCTTCTTCGTCGATGTTGTTAAAACGCTCGAAAAACGGTTCGCCGTAGGAATAAATGCGCTGATCGGAGGCGAGATTGGACTTTTTAGTGATGAACTCCTCGACTTTGGCTTTGTCGACGACGTAGATGCTATACGTTGTAGTAGCGCTAACGTTTGGAGTAACACCGCTAGCAACTTCCTGGCCAACGGCCGGATTCGAAACGGCGTCGCTGGTTTCGGCTTGATAGCTGGCCTCGATTGGCAGCATGGTATCATCAATCTGCTTATAGAGCGAGGCTTTGGCGGCTTCGAGGTCGCGCTGGGTGATTTCTTCCTTAGCTTTATTGACGTCGGACTGAGCAACGACGGTAACCATGCGGGTAGAACCACCAGAGATGGCAGAACCGTTACTCACGCTGGCACCTTCGAAAGCACCCCAACTACTGCCGCCGCTAAGGTTGAACTCTTCGCCGGGATTGAGTGCCTCGACTGAAACGGTGACGGAAATTTGGCAGGGGGTTTTGAGGGCCTTAATCTGGCCATTATTATTATAGGTTTTACCGTTACAAGTGAGCGGTGGTTCCCCGTTCCAACCGTCAGCCGAGCCGCCAGAAGTCGCGACGTAGGTCTTACCGCCGCTGGTGAAGCGAGCGCCATTTTGTACGCTCAGTCCGGAAACTGGCGAACCGAGGTTCTCGTAGGCATCAAAACTCTTGCTCACCGTAACCTGTCCTTTGGCTTTTTCACCCTTATCTTCTTGGCCGGTAGCAGTGAAATTTGCTTCCTGTTTTTGCTCAAAAGTCAATTTTGTGGCATAAAATTTGCCTTCTTCGAGGTTTTCGTCGTCAGGATTCGTCGTGAAGGAAGTTGTTTCGGCGAAGTTACTAGATGAGGTACTGATGGCGACGATAATATCGACCGCCGGAGCGAAAACTAGAGCCCAAACTAGCAAAGCAATCACTAATACCCCACTCACAGCCCCAATAATGATCTTCTTGCGCTGTTTGTTGAAATTCGGCACTTTTTTCTTACCCTGGCCTTTTTGACCATTCTGAGCGCCTTTTTTGGCGTTTTTACCGTCTTTTCCGCCGTTTTCGAGCGATTCTTCGGTCAACTCGAGTGGTTCGGCACTTTTATCCTTCGCGTCCTTAGCGGAGCTCTCAGAGGCCTTAGAGGAAGTTTTATCGTCAGATTTTGACGATTTTAAGCTATTTTGGGCGGATTTTGAACCCGGTTCATCGAGTAAGTCGCTATTTTCGTCGATTATCTGTTCGGCGGCACTGGAGGCTTGTAAATCTTCATCGGTGGGGACGACGGGGCGAGATTGGAGGGTTTTGGCAACCGGAATTTTGGCGGCCATGGCTAGTTTCAGGATCGCTGGGTCGGTCGTGACGACGACAGCGACTTTTTCGCCTTCTTTCGCAGCTTTCGCCACTAACTTCATATTGACCGCACTGCGGAGAATGGTCGCCTTCTTTGGGGGGACGAGGGCGACGACTTTTTCTTGAGCCCGCTGGAGTTTGGTGAGGATGTCGGTGATGTCGTCCTCTGGCTCCAGGTAAATAACTTCCTTGTTCATATATATCAAATATAGCACATAATTTGTGCTTGTGCTAATAATTTTGTTATACTCGTGTTTCATGGGTGGCAAAATTATTAGCACGGAGCCAAGGAATCGGGGTGGCGCTAACATGGTTATGGTCTTTTGATAATTCTTATGCTAAAATAAGTGGTAATGAGTTTATTTAATTTTAAGAAAAATCACGCTGCGGCGGCCGCGACGCGGGGTGGGCAAAATAATACGGCGGAGCTGGCTGAATTAGCGCTGAATACGATTGCGGATGGGGTAGTGATCGTTGATCAGCGCGGGGTGATCCAGTTTGCGAATCCGGCGGCGGCGGAGATGACTGGTTATGATAATCCGAGCACAATCGTCGGACTGGATTATCAGCTAGTGATTAAGTTGGAAAATGCAGAGGGAGCGCCGATTGCGAACGATGAAAATAAGTTAGCGCAGGCACTGACGGCTAATCAAGCGATGACGACGCGTGATTATCTCCTGGTGGCGGCGCAAAGTGGGCGGAAGATCGCGGTGGCGCTGACTTGCGTGCCGGCGACCGGACTGAATGCCGACCGGATTATTACTTTTCGTGACATTACGAAGGAGCTCGAGGAGGCTGGGGCACAGACGGAGTTTATCTCGACTGCGAGCCACGAAATGCGTACGCCGGTGGCTTCGATTGAGGGCTATCTTGGCTTGGCTTTGAATCCCCAGACGGCGACGATTGATGCTAGAGCCCGACAATATCTCGAGGCAGCCCATGCTTCCAGTCAACATCTGGGGCATTTGTTCAAGGATCTGCTCGATGTGACAAAGCTGGACGATGGGCGGCTCAGGGTGCATTTAGTGCCGGTGGAAATTGTTTCAGTGGTACGCGAGATTGCCAACGCGCGCGAAAAGGATATGTTGCCAAAGCATCTGCGGTATAGTTTTGGAACGACCGGCGCAGTGAATAACGGCACGCAGCTAGATCCATTGGTTTATGCCGCGGTGGATTTGGACTTTTTGCGAGAGATCTTGGATAATTTGATTGAAAATGCAATTAAATATACGCCGGACGGAGGCGAAATTTGGGTGAATGCGCGCGGCGACGGTGATAAAGTTCTGATCAACGTCACGGATACCGGTATTGGGGTGGCGGCGGATGATTTGGCGCATATTTTCCAGAAGTTCTATCGGGTGGATAATTCACAGACGCGACAAATTGGCGGCACTGGGCTCGGGCTTTATCTGGTGAAGCAGCGAGTTGAAGCGCTGAATGGTCGGGTGTGGTGCGAGAGTTCGTTTGGCGACGGTTCGACTTTCTTCGTCAGCCTGCCGCGCTTGACCGACCAGGAATATGAAAAAATGCGCCTCGCGTACGAGAATGAGCAGGCCGTGAAGGCGTTTGCGAATGGCGCGGCGCCGCTCAGTCAGCCCGGAATTCAGGCTACGGGTGCGATTAGCTCGGCGGCAGTGCAAGCGCAAGCGATGACACAACCCGCAGTGCAGGCGCCAATGCAACCATCAGTGTCAGCACAGGCGCCGGTGCTGACACAGCCCGTGGCGTCAGAGCCCAAAGTGACGCCTGAGGTCATAGCTACTCCAGAGGTCAAGAGCGTGCTAGAAGTAAAAGCCACGCCGGCAGCGGTTGCGCCAGAACCAGTCGCGAAACCGGAACCGATTGCTGCGCCGGAGCAGCCAATTTTGCCGCCACCACCCGCGCCACCAATTTCCGACACGCCGCAAAACCTGCCACCAACGGCTAATACGCCGGCTGAAAATAGTGCGGCTAGCGGGCAAGTTACGCCTAATATAGCCAGTGCGGCGGAGACGGCTAATCCGCTCGGTGCGCCAGTAATTTCGTCAGCGCAGGTTTCTAGTGATATAATGGACCAAAGTAAGGAGGCTCAATGACCAAAGTAATGCTCGTGGAAGACGACAATAGTTTGCGGGAGATTTATAGTATTCGCCTGACAGCCGAGGGCTACACTATCGTTTCGGCTGGGGATGGCGAAGAAGCGCTGGCGACGGCAGTGCGCGAACGGCCGAATTTGATCATCTCAGATGTGATGATGCCGAAAATTTCCGGTTTTGACATGCTGGACATTTTGCGTTCGACACCGGAAACCAAGGATATTAAGGTGATTATGATGACGGCGTTATCGTCTGAGGACCAGCGCAGCCGCGGTGAAAATCTGGGAGCGGACCGTTATCTCGTGAAGTCGCAAGTCGGGATCGAAGATGTGGTGAATACAGTGCATGATGTACTGGGGGATCGGAACGCCGACGGCACGATTAATCCGAATGCGGTAAGCAGTGATGCTGGGAACACTGGCACGACTGCGGGAGCGGCGCCAGTGATGGGTGCCACAGAAGGCGAGCTGCCCGTAATGTCAGCAGCAAGCAGCGAAGCCCCGGTGATGTCGGCGGAGAGTAGTGAGCTGCCGGTAATGGGCGCGGCGGAAGGTAATATTCCCGCGGCGAATGCGGCGCCAATGCAGGAGGAAAAGATTGAACAGATCGGCGTGCCGCCAGTGATAGCAAGTGAGGCACCAGCGGAGATGAACGGAGCGACGGCGGGAACTGATGGAGCGCCAGTCGAGACTAGCGGGACGCCTGCAGCGCCTGGGGTCGTGGATAATCCGGCGGATTTGGGAATTGTCGGGAACAACGGTGCGGCTCAGTAAGTTTTTAGCGGAAAGATTGGGCATTTCGCGCCGTCAAGCGGATGATTTGATTGCGGCGGAAGTGGTTTTGGTGAATGGAAAAGTGGCGATTTTGGGCGAAAAGGTTGACTTTTCGGACGAAGTATGCTATAATGGAGAGATGGGGGCAATTTCGGAGCTGAAGAGACGTCTTCTGCTCGGTGGTATACGCTTGCCGGACGAAGTATTAACAAAATTGCTCGCACTTGAAGCAGGACTAAAGATTGAGGAAGTGCCACATATTTATCTCGGAATGAATAAGCCGGCTGGTTATGTTTGTTCGAAGCGGAGGCAGGGTGAGGCGCCGACGATTTTTGAGCTTTTGCCGCCAGAATATCGCGATTTAAAGACGGTGGGACGTCTGGATAAGAATTCTTCGGGGATGATTCTTTTGACGAATGATGGTGATTTTGCCTTTCGGATGACACATCCGAAGTTTACGAAAACGAAGGTTTATGAAGTAGAGCTTGATAAACGACTTGAACCGCTGCATCAGCAAGAAATTGCGGATTTTGGAATCGAAATTGGTGACGGGATTTCGCGGCTCGGCCTGGAGCGGATGGACGAAGGGCGAAAGTGCTGGATAGTGACGATGCACGAGGGGCGGAATCGGCAGATTCGGCGGACTTTTGCGGCGCTGGGCTATCAGGTGATGAAGCTGCACCGAACTAAGTTCGGGCCGTATCGGCTCAATGGGCTAAGGCCGGGTGAGTTTGAGGTGGTGCCGAAGGTTTAGGGTTCTGGTTTTGACGAAGGAGGTTTAGTATTGCAATGAAGCCTACGCGCTAGTCTTGATTGTTGATCGCTGGTTTTTCGATTCTGGTTTTGCGAAGGAGGCGCGTCGCCATATCCCGTCGTCACGGGTATGGCGCGCTCTTCCTCC
>CAOJGQ010000020.1 GCA_948435375.1 uncultured Candidatus Saccharibacteria bacterium | reverse complement strand
ATATGTCTGAAACTGAGTTTGTGGAGCAGGCTTTGCCAAAAATGATTGCTAATTCCAGGGGAGAAGACCTGCCGGAAGGCTATGTGCCGTTTTCGGTTTATTTCTTGTGGGATGACGATAAAATTGTCGGCTTATTCCATTTTCGGCACCATCTTTGCGATAGTCTGAAAAAGCATGGTGGACATATTGGTTATGCTACTATCAAAGAATATCGCGGTAAAGGCTATGCTAGTAAAGGCCTAAAGTTATTGCTTGATGAAGTGCGTGATAAAATCCCCGAAGATGAGTTTTGGCTGGATGCGCGTAAAGATAATATCGCTTCACAAAAGGTAATGTTAAGTAATGGCGCATATAAGGTGGATGAATACGAAATGGATGGCATCCAGTATGTCAGAATGAGAATTAAAAAGTAGTACCTAATCGCTTCGCTTCTAGGGCGCGCCGGGGCTTGTCCTCGGCTAATACGGCTACCTTGCTTTATTGCGGCTTCGCCCATGACTTTCTCGTAGCACATCCTATTGCGATGACACTGTAATCTCCGTTCCGCGCCACTCGCTAGCCAGCCGGCTACGGCTCTCGCGGACAAGTCCGCTTTGCCTTGTCCGACTGGTGCACCTAGTCGCTTCGGCACTCCGCGCCTTGACTGCCTGTGTCGCTCGGAAACTTGCCCGCAAGCAGTCAGTTTCACTCGCTATCCTCGGCAGTTCGCGAGTTCCGCGCTCCGCACCTGCGCGCAACCTAAAATCATAAAATTATGTTATAATCTTAGTAAATATGTGGGAAGAAATAGATGTTTTTTAAATAGAACAGACCTTACGGCTAAAGATGAAATAATACTCATTATAATTGGATCGCTTGTAATCCCTGCCATGATTGCATTGTGTAAGATTTTAATAATATCGCCATTTAAAAAATATATTTTACGGCCACTAAATGAACGCAAGCAAAAGATTAGAGAAGAAAAAGAGCGAGATAATCGTATTAGGAATGGTGATTTGCTATACAAAGACATTGAGTATCTTAAAAATAAGCCGATTCTAGACGATTACGAGAAGAAGGCGCTCGATAAACTGGAACGCGAAATGCAGAAACTATATGCCGATAGAAATGAAATGCTAGACCTTGTGACAAAGAGCGTTGAAGATTTAGATTAAAATCTCACCGCTCCATATTCCACCTGCTTTCGTTCCATATCTCTGACCGCATAAGCCAGCGCATCTATACAGTGGACGTTGCTATTTTCCGGTTCGTCTAGGGTTTTGCCGGTAGATTTCTGCACGCGCCACGGATAGGTTGAGTATTCTCGTTCTAGGTCTTGTATCATTTCCGGCTTTGCGTTATCGCAGACAAACAAGCCTCCATGCTTCACATTGATTTTGACGGTTTCCGTCACGATTTCTTTGTTAGTGAGATGAGTTTGATGCAAACAAGGTTTAAGGTAGATTGACTTCGTCTGCGCGTCGTTCTCTACTACTTGCCATTGGTCCATGTCCAGTACTTAAAGAAGTACCATTCGGAACTAAGGACTATGGCGGACATGTAATCCCAAAACGACGTAGGGCATTAACAGTCAAAAAGATAGAGGTAGAACCGTATAAATGGCTGAAAGAATTAGATGAAACTGTCGACCAAGACGGAGAAATTTTTTCCCTCAGGGCTTTAACAGAAAAATTGTCCGTTCAACAGGAGTCAAACGAACAATTTAGTGATTTATATTCGGCTTGGCAGGGGCGGTAAGAGTTGAACTCACATCTACGGTTTTGGAGACCGCTATACTAGCCGTTGTACTACGCCCCTAACACTTATAGTATAACACAGAATACTGTTAGTTTGGCGAAAAATGTGATATATTAATAACAGTAATGTTTATGAGAGAGGTGAAATGCGAGTTTTGCATTTAGGTTTCCAGCTAGATTGTCCGTTTGGCGAGGCGGCGAAGTTTCGTGAGAAGGATGCGAACGTTTTTCAACCCTTTTTGGCGTTTTTGGAACGAAATGTGCAGAAATATCCGGAATTTCGGGTTTCCTTGCAGGTCTCGGGAGCTTGGTTGGAGCAGGCTGAGCGATATGATATTGAGCTGATTGCGCGATTGAAAAAGTTGGCGGAGCGGGGGAAAATCGATTTTCTCGCCACGCCATATTATAATTCCCTGGCCTTTTTCTATGACAAGGCGGAGTTTGAGGCGGAGATGTGGCTACACAAGGAGAAAATTCACGATTTGTTTGGTGTCTCGTGCCCAGTTTGCGCTTTTCCGGACTTGATGTTTAACGATGAGTTGGCGAGGGCGGCGGAAAAATTGGGTTACTTTGGCATTTTGGCTGGAGGTTTGCCTGAGACGAAGGTACGCCGTTATGAAAATCGCGTGTACGATGTGGCTTCCTGTCGCCAAATGCGAGTTTTGTGGCGTAATACGGAGCTATCGGAACTTTTGATGCATGATTTTGGAACTTTGCGACCAGAACTTTCGGTGGCAGATTTTCAGAAGCGTTTGGAGCTGGCGGCAATGCGAGGTGGGGCGATGACGGTTTTCTTGGACGTGGAGACTTTTGCTAGGTGGCGATCGGCGAAAATCAGCAAGTTTTTGGATAATTTTTTGGCGGAGTGGCTGAAAGAATCAGGAGGTGCGGCGAGGAAACTGGCGACGGCGACGGATCTCGCGACGGCGCGGGGGGTAGAGGAAGAAATTTCGTTGAAAAAGACGGTGTGTTGGCGGGGCGAGCGGACCGATAGTCGTAGAGTAGAGCTGGGGTTGGTACGGTTGAGTGAAATCGAGAACCGGCCGCCGGTTGGGTTGGATGGAGTTGAGCAACGTCGAGTGCTGACAGAGCTTTATGCTTTGAAACCGGAAGTTTTTCGGACAGAGGATGAGGATTTGATTACTGAGTTTTGCGCTTTGACGGCGCTGGATCGGATTTATGCGATGAGCGACGATGTGGGGCTGAGAAGGACAGTACTCAGTGAGATGAGGAAGATGCCGCAGGATGTTGTAGTCGAGACGAGGGCAAAGATGGACGAAATTCGTACGCGGGTGGCGGAAATTTGGCGGGAGAAACAGGCGGAGATTGAGCGGCGTGAGGTGGTCGTGGTGCAGAAGAAGAAACCTGAACCGAGCGTGGAGGTGGCGGAAGAGGCTGACGTGGATACGGAGGAGCCGGTGGCGGTTATGGTGAAGTTTGATGGCGCGAAACAGAAGGAGTATGAGTCAGCGACGAAGACGGTGGAGAAGGTGAAAAGTGTTCTGGTGGAACAAGTAGAGGCTAAAGCTGATGCGGAGGACTATGAAGTTGAGGTGGAAATTACACAAAAAGAAAAGCCAGTGCGGCGGATTTTGAAAAAAATCGTGATTGAGTAGGGGCGGAGGAGTTTGGTGGCAAGACTATGGGGCTTCTGTGCGATTGCTAGCTCTACTTCGTCTCCTACTAACTAAAATATCCCCTTGCGGGGATATTTTAGCGTTTCTTTTCTTTCACTTCGTTGCGACCGAGGTTCTTCTTAGTCTCGGTGAAGACGACGTGCTTGCGGAGCACTGGATCGTACTTGCGCAGGCTCAGTTTGTCAGGGGTATTCATGGTATTTTTCTTCGTATAATAGGCACGAATTCCCGATTCCTCCGAAACTAGACCAACCAGCTTGCGTTTTGTATTATTCTTCTTTGCCATAATGACCTTATTTTATCACAAAATTATCTTACTGTAAACATAAATCTTTGATTTTGGCGCTGTGTATACCCTCCGGGCCACGCTCCACTCGTCGATAGTAAGCAATGATGCAACAATGCAAGCATTTTACTTGTTTTCTCCTTGTGGAGCCGTGTGTCGGCTCTGCCCCGACGACCTGCCGCTTACAAGGCGGCTGCTCTACTAACTGAGCTAACACGGCATATAAAAAGTATAGCAAAGGTTGCCAAAATAAGCAAGTTTTGATACAATGAGAATGTCCCGTGTGGCTCACCACCCCGAGCTGCACGAGACACTCTGCTGGAATCGTCTAGTGGCAATGACAAGAGACTGTAAATCTCTCGGCTTCGGCCTTCGTAGGTTCGAGTCCTACTTCCAGCACCATAAAAATAACTTTGATTTTGTGTCAAAGTTATTTTTTGTAATAGAGATAGATGTGAATGTTCTTATGATTCGTTAGCGGGCGAAGCGAGACTTCTGTGCTGTTTTGGTTGTCATATATTCTCCTAATTACCTATATATCTAACTCGTGGCGGGTATGTTAATGAGGAAATTGGTTCGCTAAGATATACCGGTGAGGTTGGCCATTATAGAACTAGCACCGCCGCTATGTCGCCTCTTCATGTATACTTTCTCTATTTTAATACTGCTATTATCCCGTCGCATATTGACATTCGTTGGGTCGGCTTTACGGTCCAGACTCGAAAGCTAAAAACCGGACCGTAAAGCCACGCCAACGGTTGTCGTAGTTCGACGGGAAGACGATAGCGCTATCAAAAGCGAGGTTGTACGCATGGAGCGTAGACGGGTAGGCAGGGCTAGCCCAGTAGTAGCCATTGCTGTCCGCGTAGCTCAAAGAGCCAGTAGTCATAGTCACGGCCCCGCCACGAGTTAGATATACAGGAGATTAGTAGTTGTTTTTAGGTTTTAATTAGTTGAGCCAATGCCGCTGAGGCGTTCATTGTGAGTATCTTGGTCATCATCCGTTTTGAGGAATTTTTGAAAAACTACTTGAGCGATGCGGTCGCCTTTTTTGATTGTATAGTCTTCGGTACCGCAATTGTAGAAGATGACTTGAAAATGGCCGTCGTTGTCGGAATTATTATAATAGTCAGCGTCGATTAGACCGATACCGTTGGCCATGACTAAACCTTTCTTCGGGCTGGAGCTGCGGTTGATGAGTAAGAGGCATTCGTCGGGCGGGAAGTAGGCTTTAAGCCCGGTGGCGATTAAAGTTGGTTTGATGCCGGGTCGGAAGGCGGGCACGACGGTGTCCTCGGCGGCTGCGATGTCGTAACCAGCAGCGTGCGTCGTGCTGCGCTTCGGAATGATAATTCCCTGGTCTTCCCAACCTTTAGCGATTTCGAAACCGCGAACTCTAGCCATGGTTTATTCCTTGGTGCTCTCTTCGATTGTATCTTTTTCTAGGTCAGTAGCGACAATATAGCGTGGGCGAGCTTTGGTTTCATTATAAATTTTGCCGATATATTCGCCAATTACGCCGAGTGAAAGAGTTTGAACGCCACCAACTAGCCAAATCGAGCAGACCGTGAAGGCCCAACCGGAAACCGTGACACCGAAAAGTTTAGTAATGATGGTATATATAAGGAAAAGGGCACTGATGAAAGTAACAGTGAACCCGAGCATGGTGATGATGCGGAGTGGTTTGACGCTGAGTGAAGAAATGCCATCCCAAGCAAAGCTGAGCATCTTCTTCAGCGGATATTTAGACTCGCCGGCGAAACGCTCACCGCGTTCGTAATAGACAATAGCTGTCTTGAAGCCAATCATCGGGAAAAGACCGCGCAAGAAGAGGTTGACTTCTTGGTATTTTTCCAGTTCGTTTAGAACACGGCGGCTCGTGAGGCGATAGTCAGCATGGTTAAAAATGACGTCAACACCCATGAGCTTCATGAATTTATAGAAACCTTCGGCCGTGAAACGTTTGAAGAAAGAGTCCTTAGCGCGTGAAGAGCGAACGCCATAGACGATTTCGGCACCTTTTTTGTGTTCAGCGAGCATTTGGCCAATGACGTTGATATCGTCTTGGAGGTCGGCATCCATACTGATAATCACATCAGCACGCTCTTTGGCAGTCATTAGCCCAGCGAGTAAGGCGTTTTGGTGGCCACGGTTGCGCGAGAGCGAAATGCCAACAAAATGCGGATTAGACTTATGTAATTCTTTGATGATTTTCCAAGTTTTGTCTTTACTGCCGTCATTGACAAACATGATGCGGCTTTGGTCGGAAATTATTTTTTGATCGATCAGTTGTTGGAGCTTCTTGTCGAGGCATTTTGAAGTCTCGTGGAGCACTGGCTCTTCGTTATAGCATGGAACAACAATATATAATACTTTACTCATTAGCTACATTATAGCGGAAAAGTGAGCTTTAGAGAAGCTCTATTTCGCAAACTGGCGGATTTTGAGTTTGGTGTTTGAGCTATTCTTCGGCGAATTGGGAGTTGTAGAGCTCGGCATAGAAGCCGTTTTGGGCTAGAAGTTCGTCGTGAGTGCCCTGCTCGACGATGTTGCCGGCTTTCATGACTAGGATGAGATCAGAATTGCGGATAGTCGAGAGGCGGTGAGCAATGACGAAAGAAGTGCGGCCGTGAGTGAGCTTGGTGAAGGCATCCTGGATGAGTTGCTCGGTGCGGGTGTCGACATTCGAAGTGGCTTCGTCGAGAATCATCATGGGAGGGTTCGCGATCATGGCGCGAGCAATGGTGAGAAGCTGTTTTTCGCCGGCGGAAATGTTGTCAGAGTCTTCGGAGATTTGGGTTTTATAGCCGTGAGATAGTGATTCGATGAAATGGTGAACATGGCTGGCTTTGGTCGCAGCGAGAATCTGCTCTTCGGTCGCTTTGGTATCGCCGTATTTGAGGTTCTCGGCAATCGTGCCGGAGAAGAGCCAAGTGTCTTGGAGCACCATGCCGAAAAGCCCACGGACATCAGCGCGTTTCATTTCGGTAGTGGGGACGCCATCAATCGTGATGTAGCCGGAATCGGGATCGTAGAAGCGCATAAGGAGGTTGATAATGGTGGTTTTGCCAGCGCCGGTGGGGCCAACGATGGCGACTTGCATGCCGGGCTTAATTTTGACTGAGAAATCTTGGATAATTGGTTCCTTTTTGTCGTAAGAAAAGTTGACGTGATGAAACGCAACGGCACCTTGGATATTATTAATGGTTTGAGCAGGAATGCGGTCAGGACTTTCTTCGGGTTCGTTTAGGAATTCAAAAATTCGTTCAGTGGCGGCGAGAGATTGCTGAATGCTGGCGGCGATTTGGGAAACTTCGGTGATTGGACGGTTGAATTGGCTGACGTACTGGAGGAAGGCTTGGACACTACCGATCATGAGTTTGCCATCAATAGCGAGGCGACCACCGGCGATACAAATTGCGACGTAGCTAATGTTGGTGAACATGTTGGTGATTGGAAAGGCGAGTTGCGAGAGGAAGTTGGATTTCCAGCTGAGTTCGAAAAGGTGCTGGTTAGCACGTTGGAATTTTTCGATTGAAAGTTGGTCGCGATTGTTGGCCTTGATGAGTGAGTGGCCAGAGTAATCTTCTTCAATCAGGCTATTGAGCGAACTCAGTGCGGTGCGACCGTGACGATAATAGTTCTGGGCCTTCTTCGCAACTAGGCTAACAAAGATGAGTGAAAGTGGGACAGCAACCAAGGCAATAACAGACAACCATGGCGAAATTATGACCATCATGATCAAGATACCAATGAGAGTGGTGATGCTGGTGATGATCTGGGTGAGGACGTTGGCGAGCGTAGTACTGACGGCGTCAACGTCGCTACTCATGCGCGACAGCGTGTCGCCGATTTGGTGCTGGTCGAAGTAGGAGATGGGCAGGCGGGAGATTTTGGCGATGATGGCGGCGCGGGATTTTTTGGCGTAGTTTGCGGCGACGATTGAGAGGATGACGCCTTGGAGATAATTTAGGATGGCGGCGACGAGGTAGAGAGCGATGAGCGTGAGGGCGAGCGAGCCGAGTTTGTCCCAGTTCAGGGCAGTATTAAGTTCTGCACTGCCGGGGACGTTGTCGCCAGCGCGTTCTATGGCGGCTTGATAATCGCCGATGGCGGTGTCAGTCATTTGGCCAAGAATGCTTGGTCCAAAAATCGAACAAATCGTGGCGGCAATTGCAAGTAGCCCAGCAAAAATGATTGGAAATAGCCAAGGACGTAGTGACTTGAGGAAATTGCGTGTGGCCGCGCCGAGATTCTGTGGTTTCATTGTGGCGTGTCTAGGCATTTTTGTCCTCCTTTCGTTTGGCATTTTCAGCGTGTTTAAGTTCGGTGGCGAATTCCTGTTCGGAGAGTTGGGATTTGGCGATTTCGCGATAGATTTCGCAGGCTCCTAGTAGTTCAAGATGGCTGCCACGACCGACGATCTTGCCTTTATCAAGGACGATGATTTGCTCGGCATCTTTGATAGTGCTGATACGCTGAGCAACTATGAGTGTAACGGCGTTCTTGGTGACCGGCTTCAGTGCTACACGGAGTTTGGCGTCGGTTTTCATATCGAGTGCCGAAAATGAATCGTCGAAAATATAAATATCGGGATTCTTGGCGATGGCGCGGGCGATTGAAAGACGCTGACGTTGGCCACCGGAAACATTAGTGCCGCCTTGAGCGATGTGAGAATCGTATTTTTTGTCCAGTTTATCGATAAAATCGGCGGCTTGAGCAACTTCGGCAGCGTGGTGCATTACTTCGTCGCTGGCTTCGGGAGCGCCGAAAAGAATATTGCTTTTCACGGTGCCGGAGAAGAGGAGACCTTTTTGTGGGACGTAGCCGATGCGGCGCATGAGGTCGTGCTCGGCGTAATCCTTGAGGTCGATGCCATTGATTTTTACGCTACCGCTGGTGGCTTCGTAGAAACGTGGGACAAGGTTGATTAAGGTGGATTTGCCGGAGCCGGTGGAGCCGATGAAAGCAGTGGTACTGCCGGCTGAGGCGGTGAAAGAAATGTCTTGGAGGACTTTTTCTTCAGCGCCGCTATAAGCGAAGTTGACATGGGAGAACTCAACTGAGGGGGTGAGATTGGGTTTGCCGAGGGTTTCGCTGCGCCATTTGATCTTTGGTTTGGTTTCGAGCACTTCGTTGACGCGTTTGGCGGAGACGCTGGCGCGTGGCAGGACGATGAAAAGCATAGTAAGGAAGAGGAAGGACATGACGACTTGGATGGCGTATTGCATGAAGGCCATCATGTTGCCGAGATAGGCAAAATCGGTCGAAATGAGCGAGATGCCAATCCAGATACAAAGTAAGGTTGTACCATTAAAAACTAGGCTGACGAGCGGATTTTCGAGCGACATAATGATGTCAACAAAGCGATTAAGACGCATATTTTCGTCATTGGTCTGGTCGAATTTATGTTGTTCAAGCGCTTGGTTGTTGAAGGCGCGAATGACGCGTAGGCCAGTGAGATTTTCCCGGGTGAGGAGGGTGATGCGGTCGGCGAGCTTTTGGATGATCTTGAACTTGGGCATGACGATGGCCATAATACTGGCGGCAAAGAAGATGATTGAGCCGACGGCCAGAGCAATAATCCAAGTCATGTCAGGCGCGGTAGCGATGGCTTGACCAATGGCGATAATACAGGTGAGCGGAGCGCGGACGCCAACCATGAGCAGCATAGTGATAGCTTGCTGGGATTGGAAAATATCGCTCACGGTGCGAGTGATGAGTGAAGCGGTGGAAAATTGGTCAATTTCGGTGATGCTGAGACTAAGAATGTGAGTGAAAAAGTCGTTCCTAATGTCGCGAGTGATACTCATACTGAGCCAAGAAGAGAGGAAGTTAGCAAGAAAGGCACAAGCGGAGGTAAGAAAAGCAAAAGCAATCATCCAAAGACCGGTTTGCCAGACGTAACCGAGGTTGGCCTGCATGATACCACGGTTGACAATATCGGCCATGAGGGCGGGGAGCTGGAGCGAGGTCCAGACTTGCAAAGAGATTGCGGCAAGTAGGACAAGAACTTGCCAGACATAAGGTTTGAGATACTTAAAAAGTTTAAACATTAATCTATGATAACGCTAGTTTTTAGCAAAGTCAAGACCGGACTGCTAAGATTTTGGCTGAAGATTATTGACTTTTGTCGTCATGTGTGCTATAATGAGGAGATGAGGTGTTTTGCTCGGACTTTTACCCTAAATAAAGACCGGGAGATTTTTGAAAAGGGGGTGCTGTTTTGAAAGGAAAACAGACATTAAAAAGGAAGATGTACCGGCGCGAAAGGAACCGCCAGGCGGCACGGAGAAGACGGGCGTATATTGCTCAGCGCAAGCAAAGAGGCGAGATTACGATGCCGACTGAGGCAATGTATCTTTTGATTCTGCTGGCGGCTTCGGAGGGAGTGGTTTTGATCGCTTCGAATCTGGCGGCGCTGAAGATCTGGGACGGATTTGGTGTGCCAGTGGATGCGGGGATTTTCTTCTTCCCGTTGCTATATGTTACTGGCGATTTGCTGGTTTACATCTTTGGTCGTAAAGTGGCAGATCTCGTAGCTTTTATGACTGCGATTTTTGCGCTTTTGGCAGCGGCAGTGATGGCCTTTGCGGGAATGTTTCCAGATTTCCCCGGTGCGGACAATTCGGCGTTTGAGATCATTCAGATGGCAACTGGGCGGATTTTCTGCGCGAGTGTAGCTGGTTTTCTGGCAAGCGAGTTGGTCAATAATTATGTCTTTGACCAACTGCGCCGGTTAGACCGGCGCGAGAAGTTCTATAAATGGGAATTGCTTTCGTCAGTTGCGGCGAGATTGTTTGATTCCCTGCTGTTTGAGACGCTGGCTTTCATGGGACGTTTACCATTCAGTGAGTTCATGAAGCAGGCCGTGATGGCTTATGTGCTAGGAATGTTGCTGGAGGTAGTATTCAGCTTGATATTTGTGAAGCGGCTGGCGCTCTACTTGCGTGATCGTCTGGGGTTTTGTGATGGCGCAATGGATCTTGACCTGGACGATGAACCTTAGAAAAAAGGGCTCTCTTCGGAGGGCTTCTTTTTGTGCGGGTTTTGGGTTCTTGGGGTTTTGAGGAGAGTGTATTATAATATAACTATGGATAGTACGCGCGATAACGAGAGGAAGCCGCTGCTCGGGATTTGTTGGGTAATGGTGGGGGTGTTGGCGGTCTTGCTGGGAGTGATTGCGTGGCAGCTTTGGCAGCGTCAACAGACGTCAACTGAGGAAGTTTTACAATTGGCGCATGACGAAGTCGCGCCGATTTTGACGGATTATCTAGAGGAGGTTGAGTTGACGGCTGGTACGGCGTTTGATTTTCTAAACTATGCACAGGCAGTGGACGAGACGGATGGTGTAGTACGAGTTGCGGTGCGGGGGGATTATAATTTGGGTCTGCCGGGGGAACACAGTCTGCAATATGTAGCGCGCGATCAGAGTGGAAATGAGGTTGTGCGGGAATTTTTGCTGCGGGTGGTGGAAGGTGAGGCCGGGGCGGTGCGGATTCTAGGGCGGACTTTTATGACGGATAGGGGTTTTCAGGCGCGGACGGAGGGTGGTGTGACGATGGTGGATGGGGTTTTGATTGCGAATAAGTCTTATGGTTTGCCAGAGGATTATGGCGAGGCATTGACGGCGGAGACTCTAGCGGCGTTCGAAGAAATGCAGGCGGCTGCGGCGGCGGAAGGGCTAAGTCTGCAGATTGTGAGCGGTTTTCGGACGTATGCGACGCAGGCGAACCTTTATACTCGCTATGTGCGGCGAGATGGAGCGGCGGAGGCGGAAACATATTCGGCGAGACCAGGTTTTTCGGAGCATCAGACGGGGTTAGCGATGGATATTAATATGGCGGATTCGAGTTTTGCGGAGACGCCGGAGGGGCGCTGGCTGGCGGAGCATGCAGCGGAATATGGTTTTATTTTGCGCTATCCAGAAGGAAAGTCGGAGGTGACGGGCTACATCTTTGAGCCGTGGCACTTTCGCTATGTGGGGCGAGATTTGGCGGAGCAGCTTTATAATCAAGGCGAGTGGTTGAGTTTAGAGGAATATTTTGGCTTGACCAGTGAGTACGGCGTGATATAATTATAGTAGGTTTTGTGCCGCCTTAGCTCAGTTGGTAGTAGCGCATCCATGGTAAGGATGAGGTCTCGGGTTCAAGTCCCGAAGGCGGCTCCAGAATTATGATAGATTTGTAGTGGTTTTATTTCTAGTCGTGTTGAGCGAGTGGATTTTTTGTTGGCGGGCTAGTAGATTTTGGCACCGTTTTGGGCGGGGCGTTCGAGGTCGAGCAGGATGACTCCATCTTCGCTATCGACGCCGAGCATGCGCACTTCGCTTTTGACGTCGCCGATACGGATGGGCGAAAAATTGGTGACGACGATGACCTGGCGGCCGATGAGGTCTTTTGGCTGATAGAGGTCGGTGATTTGGGCGGAAGAGGTTTTTGTGCCGAGCTCGGGGCCGAGATCAATCGTGACTTTGTAGGCAGGTTTGCGAGCGCGTTTGTTGATGGTGGCAGCGACGACGGTGCCGACACGCATGTCAACTTTGTCAAAATCTTCGAGGCTGATTGTCATGTGTTTCTCCTAAAATCCTAGATTTGTTTACGGCGAGTGGTTGGACGACGAGTGACGGTTCGCGTCGGAGCGCTACTTTTGGCAACAGTACGAGCAGTGGTGCGCGCGAGAGCTTTGGTTGAAGTTCGAGCTGCCACGGCGCGACTCGGGGTCTTGGTAGTGCTTTTGGTGCGAGATGTAGTACTACGGCTGCGGGTGGTTGTGCGTTTCGGTTTGCTAGCGTTGTTCTCGGCAATTTGTGCTTCAATTCGAGCGGTCGTGTCGGCGAGAGCTTCGGCGTCGCCGGTGGCTTCATGGATGGCGAGGATTTGGCGCAAAGTACTAACGCTATGGTCGAGAGAGTAGGCTTTTTCGAGGGATTCGATGGCGGATTTGGTGTGGCCGAGACGTTCCTTAGCTTTCGCGAGAGCAATATGGCGTGCAGCGACTGAACCTTCAATTTCGATGGCCTGTTCGAAGGCCATAGCGGCTTTTTCGTAGGCGCCAGTTTCGAGATAAATGAGACCAACGTTATGGAGTGAGGAGGGGTTGTTGTCGAGCGATTGTGCGATTTCGAAACATTCGATTGCTTCGTTGAATTTTTGTTCCTTGGCATAAAGAATGCCTAGACGGTTATAAGCAGCAGCGTTTTTCTCATCAAATTTGAGGATGGTAAGGAGGGCTTTTTCGGCGCGTAGAGGCTTATGATCGCGCATGGAAGCTTGGGCAGCGCTCCAGAGCTTTTTCATTTGCATATCATAGCGAGCGTTTCGGGGTGTATCTTCCTTTTCGGGCTTGAAAACTGGGAAAAAGTAGGCCAGATAGACCGCAATAAGCAAAATCAAAATGATACCAATCATATTTCTATTATAGCATAGAACTCAGTTGAAGGAAAAGCTGGGCGAGCATAACTTTTTAGCATAAATCAGCGACGAGATGGAGCTTGAGATGGCCATTCTCGGTGAGATTTTGGTGTAAATTGATAAAATCTTGGAGTTTTGTGAGGAACTTAGGATTTTTTGTTTTGAAGTAGGATTTATATAGTAACTCGATAGCGGTTTCGATGACTGTGAGAATTTGACCGCGAGCGTTGGTCTTGGATTTGGTGAATTCGGTAGCGAGCTGGGGCAGATTGGCTGGGGTAGCGGCGATAAGTTTTTTTGCTTGTTCCAAGTTTTTCTGGTTGGCTGTTGGCGCTTGGTCGAGGCGGCCAGGTTTTTTCTGGTAGAAGATTTGGGCGCGCGAGCGGATGGTGGGGAGAAGTGCATTAGGGGTCTCGGTCAGGAGAATAAAATGATAAAAGGGTTTCGGCTCTTCGAAAGTTTTGAGAAAGGCGTTGGCGGCGGGTTCGTTCATAGCCTCAGCCGGAGTAATGACGAAAAAACGATCTCTAGTTTCGTGATTTTGGGCTAGCTTAAGAAAATCGCGCATTTGTTCGACGGTGATGATTGAAGTTTTTTTTCTTTCGTCGGGGCGAAGGTAGAGAGCATACGGAAGGTTCAAAGGTGTTTCAGGCGGAATGGCAAAAATCGCGCAACTAGTGCGGGCGACAATATTCGAAATTTCGTGGAGATTTTCGAAAAACATGCGCAGTTAGGCTTCCATGATTTCGGTGAAAAGCTCTGGCGTGGGGGAAACGAAAGTTTTACGAATATGCTGGCTGGGGTTTTTAGGGTCAGGGATGGTGATTTCGAGTTCTTTAGCGTGAAGCATGAGGCGAGTGTCGGGATATTTTGTGTCGCCGGACTTATGGGCTTTTTTCTGGGCAATAATGCCATCGGAACCATAAACGGGATCACCGAGAATGGGTGTTCCGAGATGGCGCAAATGGACGCGTAGTTGGTGAGTGCGACCGGTTTTGGGTCTGAGTTCAAGCAGCGAAAGCCGATCACTGCTGTCTAGAATGCGATAATACGTTTCCGAGGGCTTGCCGTTTTGGTCGACGAGGAAAGTGGTGGGGTGCTTCATATTGCGGGCGATGGGGAGGTTGATGATCGCTTCATCGAGCTTGGGCTGGCCTTCGACGATGGCGAGATAGGTCTTGTGAGTTTTGCGATCCTGGAATTGCTTGCGGAGGAATTTTTGAGTTTCTGGATTTTTGGCGAGAATGACGACGCCGCTGGTGTCGCGGTCAAGACGATGTACGAGCAGACCATAATCTTCGAGTGTGGGTTCAGGACAATATTCGCCTTTGGCCATGCTAAGCAAACCAGCTGGCTTATCGAGCACGATTATGTTATCGTCCTCATAAATAACTGGAACTTCTGGTAGTTTTGCGCTATCTTTCGGTAAGTTGAGGACGATTTTGGCGGTTTTGTCATATTTTTCGTTGGCTTTTTTAGCAATTTGACCGTTGACGCTGACAAAACCTTGTTTGATGAAGGTTTGGAGACTGGAACGGTTATATTCGGGGTAGTTGGCTACTAGAAGGTGGTCAAGACGGAATTTTTCCGGTGCGGATTGATCTGTTGTGAGCTCGACGTCGCCATTGATGACGCGGGAGAGTTCGGGTTTGCTGAATTTTTTGCCAGTGATAATCATAATTTTGAATCTATCTTAGTTTGAATGCCTGCTGTACACTGAGTAATTTTTTGTTAGCGACTTCATTAGCATATGTTTCGCCTGTTTCGAGCAGGTCGAAGATTTCTTGATCAGAGATAGTGGCGAATTTGCGCTGAAAATCAGCGAGCATGGTCGAGACGCTGGCGGCGACTTTTTGTTTCAAATCGCCATAGTGGGTTTCGCCACTCCAAGTAGAGACAACATCTTGGAGCGGAAGATCATTGACTAGTGCTTCGATTTGGAGAAGATTACTAATTCCGGGCTGGTTAAACATGTCGAAGCTGATTTTGCCGAGCGAATCGGTGGTGGCGGACATGATTTTTTTGGCGGCAGTCGTTGGTTCGTCGTCGAGCATGATTTTGCTGTTTGGGGCGGGGTTAGATTTGCTCATTTTTCTCTCGGGATTCTGGAGGTCGCGGATGCGAATGCCGTCCTGGTCGCTACCGCCGGACATGAAGGTGATTTGTTCTTTTGGCGTGGCGGGCAAGGTGAAAGTTTCTCCGAATTTGCGATTGAAACGTTCGGCGAGGCGACGGGTGAGCTCGAGATGCTGGAATTGGTCTTCGCCGACCGGAATATATTTCGCGTCATATAATAATATGTCAGCCGCCATCAGCACAGGGTAGTCGAAAATGCCGACGTTGACGCTTTCCTTCCCTGCGCTCTTGTCTTTGTACTGGGTCATGCGATTGAGTTCACCCATAGTGGCGATACAATTAAGCATCCAGCTTAGTTCGGTGTGAGCAGGGACATAAGACTGACGATAAAAATGGATATTATCGTTGATTTTAAGGCCGGCGGCGAGATAATATTTGAGCGATTTGATGATGTTGGTTTGGAGTTCGCCGTCGATGTCGGAAATGATGGAATGAAGGTCAGGGACGAAGATGTTGATGTGGAAAGTTTCGCTATGGGCGTTAGCGAGACGAACCATGGGCACGAGCGCGCCGAGAAAATTGCCGAGGGTGAGCTCGCTATTGACGCGAAGGCCGGTGAGGATAGTGGGAGTATTCATAGGATAATTATAGCATGATTTTGGGTTTTTCGATTCTGTTCTAACGAAGGAGGCGCGTCGCCATATCCCGTCGTTACG
>CAOJGQ010000019.1 GCA_948435375.1 uncultured Candidatus Saccharibacteria bacterium | reverse complement strand
AAGACATTCCTAGTCGGTTTAATTTCTTCCAGCCATTTATCGTCTAGTAGCTTATCGCGCAGACTGAGTAACATTGACAGCCACTTTGATTGCTTGAGTTTTTTAAAATCAAAATCTACATTCGCGACAATTTCTTCAGCTTTGGGATCTCGTAGGAATAATCCAGTCTTGCTCATCTCGGCTTTGGCAAGAAGTGAAATAAAGAGAGTTTTCATTTCGGGGGAAAGATTCGTAGAACGAACTCCACAATTAGACCAGCAAATGCAACAATGCTCATCCCTAAGAACTCGCCAATAATACCCTCTTTAATATGAAACCAATAGTTGCGATATGAGTTGCGGATATTTTCTGTGCCTTTGAAGATGAAACGGTCGGACTGGCAAAACCATAGAGTATAAAGTTTTAATCGGATCTTTTGCTATTAGAAACACCATTATGGTAAATAAGATTAGTAAAATTAGGGTTTCTATTAAGATAATCATATACTGATTCTATTATAACATTTTATAAGTTTAGTAATGAGCGAAGCGTAGAGCAATCCTGCTTTCTATTGGTCCAAACGCCACTCTCCGCCAAATTGACGATATTAACGAGCTAGAAGAAGATGCAATCGTTGTCCCACAAAAATCAGGCAAGGCTATAACAGTCAAAGTTATGAAAGTCAAGCCATATTAACGAGTAGGGAATATAGATAAAGAAAAAAGAAAATTGAAGAAGAATTCTTCAAAACTGCCAAATCTAGGTCATTAACAAAAAATTCGCCCATTTGACAAAGGTCGAATTCGCTAAAATCATAATTATATAAGCTGTGGTCGACCCAACTTCGCGAAGCTATAACCGAGTTTCAAGGTGTTAACTTGGAAGATGGCGACTTATATTTAAGTAAGCATATAGATTGTGAGTTGGGAATCGAAAAAGAAGAATAAGCGAGAAATGCCGTTTTAGCGTTTTGGCGTTTCTGGATAGGTCGGGCATAGTTCACTCGGCTATAACAGCTTTTATGGAGGGAAAAATAATCTATAATCTATAATCTATAGTCTATAGTCTACAGGCTATACTAACCATTGTATAATATTATTTATAACATGATAAAGTCTGAAGACAAAATTAGCGATCTGAACAAGAGATACTTTAGCAAAGAAAAGGACGAGGTCAACATAATGAACGATCTCGGCAACTGTGCTAGACGCATCATATACGTTTTAACGGTTGGAGAGATAATGCGCATAGCAGAATGCTTATATGAGCCTAATAAAATTATAAGTGACGAAGTATCCAATTCAAATGGCAAAGTTTCAAGGCAAACAACTTTTAATTATTCCGATCCGTGTAATTTCGAAACTCTTTACTACATCTATTCTATGTTAGTCGATTCAATGATGTTGGAGCTAAGAAAACTATTCTATTGTAAAAAGAATGCAAATTCAGCAGGGACATTTATAAGCGAACTAGCTAATCTGAATAATCTAAAACAGCTTAATGAACTTCATAAATCTAAGTTCGCTTTACTTGGATACACTACTGGTTTTATATATAAAGGCGACATAAGAAGAGGTTATGTAAAATTTAAAGGCAAACAAATAGATCTCAAGAATTGTCCAGTTGACAAAAATTTTTTTATTGGCAATGATAATGAACGTTTTACGTTGTATTATGACGTATACTCTAGCAAGGTTGCTAGTTTAGCAAAAGAGTTTTACAGACAAAATTACTTTGACAGTGAAGGCAAACGTATGTCTAATACTGCCGACATAAAAGAGTATGAGAGATATTACTTTCATAAGGATGAATGGGATAATAATAAACGTTGGAAGATTCATACTGAGGTTGAAGAAGTGCAAGGATTACAATTCAATCATAATATCTACACAAATCTTTGCTCGACGAACATCGATAACGTTTTTAAACAGCTAGAAAAATTAGTACGTATTATGGATTTATACTATAGAAGTTGTGTATCCTTTGTTTTTAGTCAGGGTATGAACATCTATTGTAATGTATATGGGTCATTGCCAAAAATGGTCCTAGATATCTGTGACTCTTTTTCGGTCGAAAGACCAAAAGAGTTTCATAATCAAATCGCCTCGATGATTTATGAAAAGATCCCAAATACTATTGACGCTATGATGTTGGCCAAATAGCCAAACAATTAACTATCATCTAAGTCATGGGTCAGATGAATTTATATTATAATAGAATCAGTGAAAAACGCAAATACTAGCCCTGGTGACTTTAGAAATATTGCTAAGCCGTTCGATATAATGCCGAGCGACACAATATCATTAGTGGTGCCAAGTTCGTGCGTTTCTCCTTCAGATAAGTTTGCTAGGCAATTAAAGGTGCTTGACTCACTGGAGCCCCCTGTACCCAATTAGGAGTAGAGAGGATGCTAGTAGGTTTGATATGGAGCTAGGTGCTTTTGTGTACGAAGTAATGAGCTCAGCAATCGATCCAAAAAAGAGTAAATATTTTTCAACAAAAGCACAAAAAGTAATGACGCCAGAAGAAAAGGAGGAGTATGATACCTTATTAAAACAAGAAGCTGAGATGCTTCCTGGCATAGAAAATGCTATCGAAGACGACAATTGCGTTCAGTTTAAAGAATCACTATCAAAAATGTCAAAAATAAACCGCAGGCTAAATGAGCTTAATCCTAGCGTGTGGATTCAGTCGGCTATGACGATGTCGGTATTTCAATATTCAAATTTTGACGGCTTGCCGTTAGACGACATATATGAAAAGTGTGGCGGTAACTACAGAGTTTTTAGTATCTTTCTCGATTTAAAGATTAATTTCGCCAATCTCTCCGCATATATTTATGAGTTGCTAGGAAGCGAGTACGACGTTTCAAACTTGCCTAAAATGCTTCATCCACGAATGAAACTACAGTTTTATGCAAACGCTTGTGTAATGACCTGTAGGGCTATTTGGGATAAGCTTATGGGGGTGATCGTGCTTGTTGAACTTGGCTCAGAATCCTACGAACATTTTATCAAGTCTGATAGTAAAAAGAAATACTTTCGTGAACATATTAAAGACCTAGACAGCAATAAATTCCCGAAAGAAACTTTGGAGGAATTTATTGCTGTAGTAACGAAACTAGATAACACTTTTAGAACTCAAGAGGCACATGGGTCTGGCGGAAAAATTCGTAATGCGGCTTTTTCTGACGGTAGTCTGTCGAATACTGTGCTTATAGAAATAATCGGACATTATAACTACCTACATGAATACTTAGATAACTTTTGGCACAATGTAGATTTTTTAGACGAAAAACCAAATTTTATTAGCTCGGTTTCTAATCTGTAACCCTCAAATAATACCCCAAATCTTCACCGCTCCAATGGTCCAATACCCAATCGTGGTGTTCTTCCCAAAGTTCACCATAAAGTCGACCAAGTTTCGTATTTTGCTCTTCATACCAATACCAACATTTATGGTTAAGTACCACCCCGAGTTCTGTTCCGTAAATACGTTCTTTCTTCCACTCGGCTTTCGCTCGCTTGTAAGTATCTCGTACCGCTTCTTCTCCAAAATGTTCAGCAATACTAAAGTCTTCCCAAAATGTGGTTTGGCACTCATAATCTAATAACTTCATAACTTAAACTTCCTTATAAACTTATCCACAGAACCGTACTCTGCTTCAATATAACGTGTACAGAATCGCTATTCTATACATTTTGAGATTACATAAGATATGTAATAAAAACAGTCTGCTCGAGTTCGCAATATGGTACAATTAAAATATTCTAGATTTCAAAATCTGTAAAGAGGTTACCGTAATTGTCTTGCAGACACCGAATTAAGCCCCACATGGAGCACTCGCTCTCAGCCGGCTTAATCGCCTGTCTGCAGAAAATGAAGTCTAGAACACTCCATAACGAGTGTTTCGCTTGGTTTATGGAGAAAGTCTACTTAAACTAAGTGAGGTAAAAATGCGAAACAATGAATCTTTTTCAGATTTTAATCATGAGGGCAATCCGACGGCTAGTGGTGAAAATCCATGGCAAAAAATGGCTAATGAAATGCCACCTTTTTCCGAGCAAGCCAATACTGGAACCCCTGCGGAAAACGAAAAACTTGCACCGGAAGCGGATGATTTTTATGAATTTGATGGTGTCGAATATCGTAACATTAATAAGATTGATATTTCAAGCGATGAGGGTAAGTTCGATTGGCTACAAAGTTTAACCGAGAATAGTATAACTCGCAATGAAACCGAATTAGAAAACCTGTTATCGTCTGGCTATGATGAAAGCGATGAGGAAGTATTGGACGCACGGCACAAGCTAGACCGTGCTAATAGGCAAAACCGCATTCTTCTTAATAAAATTGATCCCTCCGGCGATGGGGGTATGCTTGGAGCGTTACGGCGCGAATATCTATCGACTCAGAATAGGTTAGACCAAATTTATAAAAGTCAAACTGCAACTGAAAATTCTAAACAACAAGCCTATGAAGATTTTGTTACGGTTTCAGATTTACTAAACGTAATGGAATCTGAAATGGCGAGCCGTGACCCGGCCTATTTTGGTCAAAAAGAAATCGAAACAAAATTAGATCGCAAAGTCGAGGATGCGGATATGAATGTTAGGATGACTATGGTAGATGGCTATTTCGGCGAAGATGGTCATGTTCATATGGGTGTAAATGGCGAAAAATTGCCTTCCAGTATGACTGAAGATGCCGAATCAGATGCGCAAGAGGCGAGGCAAGATCTTGACACTTTTAATAAACTAATGACCGAATATTCCTCTTCGGCTTCAAGCCAAGTTATGCGAGCGATTAAGAAAGCGGACTTTTTGCCAATAATTGAAAAGTTCATTGCGGAGCGCACGATAGAAATTGACCGTCTAATCGCCGAGTCGAAGACTTTGGCAAAAGAATCAACGGCTTATGTCGAGAACGCTAGTAGGCGCCGCGCATTAGCTAGAGAACGCAGTTCCGCAAAACGTCTAGCGAGTGAATATTTTGCTAGCTAGTTTATATACTCTCAATATCCCCCGTCCGTATCGACACCACCAAATCTAAGGATCTAAACATATCTAATCTCTAACAGAAGATACCAGGCGATTTAGAAGGAGATATTGGAGAGCGTCGAGCAATCCTACTTTCCATCGGTCCGAAAGCCGTGCTTACAGAGCGCGAAGTGTTACGAGGCGGTAATTTAAGGGCCATAACGCGGAAAATTATAGAGGTAGAACCGTACCCATGGCTCGAAAAAATCGTAAAATCGTCAAAAAAATTATCCCCTGAACTTGCTAAGGGCCAGAACGCAATTTTACAGGGGCAAAACAGTCAAAAACGGGCTTTATATTCTGTGTGGTCGGGGCGACAGGACTTGAACCTGCGACCTCGGCGTCCCAAACGCCGCGCGCTACCAACTGTGCTACGCCCCGTGGTGATTCCGGCGGGAGTCGTTATTCACCCGGTCGCAAAGCGACCACGGCGTGAATCTAAGAGACGACCGCCTTCTAAAGACCCCTCTAGGGTCATGGTGATTCCGGCGGGAGTCGAACCCGCGATTTTCTGGATGAGAACCAGACGTCCTAGACCACTAGACGACGGAACCATAACGCTATTATAACACAAAATTCCGCCTTTTCTCAAAATTCCGCCAAAAATCCAAACAACAAACTAAAAATCGGACAAATTTCCTAATCTTCCGAAGTTTTCCGCACAATATACACCGGCCGCCCCTTCGTTTCGAGATAAGTTTTTGCCAGATATTGCCCAATCACTCCCAGCGCCAAAAGCTGCACCCCGCCCACAAAGAGAATCACACAAATCATACTCGGCCAACCGCCCACTGGATCGCCAAACATCAGCGTCTTCGCCACAATCACCACAATCATCACGAACGCCATCAAACAAAACACCAGCCCCATCACCGCCGCAATCACCAGCGGTACCGTCGAAAATGCGCAAATCCCTTCAATCGCATAAACTAGCAGTCCCCAAAACGACCAATGTGTCTCACCAGCCGCCCGCTGCACATTCTCATACTCCAGCCACTTCGTCCGAAACCCCACGAAGCTAAACAGGCCCTTTGAATAGCGATTATATTCCCGCATCTGCGTCACCGCCTCGACCACCTGCCGCGTCATCATCCGATAATCCCGCGCCCCGTCCACCATCTCAATTTTCGACATTTTATTAATCAACTTATAAAATTTCCGCGCAAAAAAACTCCGAATCGGCGGCTCACCCGCCCGACTAATCCGCCGCGCCGCCACCACATCATATTTTCCGCTCTCGAGACCCCGATACATCTCCAGAAGCAGCGCCGGTGGATCCTGCAAGTCCACATCCATCACCACCACATAATCGCCCTTCGCGTGTTCCAAGCCCGCCAGCAGCGCCGCTTCTTTACCAAAATTACGCGAGAACGCCACAAATTTCACTCGCCGATCTTTCCTGTGCAACTCCTCCATTTTCAACAAAGTATCATCTTTACTCCCGTCATCCACCAAAACAAACTCATAATCCACCTCCGGCATCTTCATCAACTCCGCCATCACCGCCCGATAAAAACTCTCAATCGACGCCTCTTCGTTATAACACGGCACAACAATCGACAATAATTTCTTCTCCATATCTATATGATAACATTTTTGCTAAACAAAATCAAAATAACAAAACCAAAAGCCAAACTTGCCATCAAAAAGCCCCGACCAAAAACGCCGGGACTCCTTGTCTACCCTCAAAAAAACTAAAACTCCCACCTCCTATATTCATATTCAAGCGCTTGGGCTACGGCCTCAAGCGCCTCGTGCGTCGAAGTCAACTCAATATCTTCCTCAAACCACACTCCCCCGTCAGCCTCACTACCTATCAACCGACGTCTCTTGACGTCATGCTGAAACAAATCGAGATAAGTCTCCGCCGCCGCATTCAGCTCAGGTTCACTCTTCCAGCCATCGACGCCCGGCGCCACATAGTAAACATAGTGCGGGCTCACCACGATAATTGACTTATGCTGCGCAGTAGCCGCAAAATTCAAATCACGTAACGATGGCGGCACGTCCTCATCATGATTATGAATACCAATCAACCCCGGATGACTCTGCAAGAATAGCAACTGTTCATTCGTGAAGCAAATTTGCGTCGGGTCATACTGGGTGACATTCATAATCGTCTCACCCTTCTCGTCCAGCACAATCTCCGCCTCAAACTTCAGCCCGTGCAAGATTTCAATCGCCTCAATAATCCGCCGTTTCAACAAATCGCTTGAGTGTCTCAGCGACCATTTCGTAACCAGCTTCTGCATTTTCGCAAAGAGCCACATCAAGACCACTACGACAAGCGCAAAGCCGATCATTGTTTTTACGTCTTCCACCATTTTTACCTCCTTTTTTGGAGGGATAGACCTCAAAAAGAACTAGAAGCCCCCTCTTCCTACTACCATTATATCACACTTTATCAAAAAAATCAATAGTAATTCAATAGTTCCTAGCCCAAAACTTCCATTTTACCTAAAATTATGACAAAATATTGAAAAATCCTATCAAAAATCTCCCAAAATGCTATAATAGTACTATGAAAAAGCTTCCAATCGTCGCACTCGTCGGCCAAACCAACGCCGGTAAATCTAGTCTTTTGAACCGTTTTGCGCGCAAAAACATCGCTATCGTCGCTCGCGAAGAGGGAACCACTCGCGACAACGTCATGGCACGCATTGACCAGCGCTTTTTGTTGATTGATACCGCCGGTTTGAAAGACCCCAATGACGATTTTGAGGCTGGCATCCAAGACCAAATTGCCGATGCAATCGATTCTGCCGATCTCATCTTGCTTACGCTTGATAGCACCAAATATCCCGACGATCGCGACAAACAAATCGCCAAAAACGCCCTCCGTTCGAAAAAACCAGTCCTCCTCCTGCTCAACAAATCCGACCTCGGCGAAGCTTTGCCAAACGAAGAATTCCTCCGCCTCGGCATCAAACCCGACCAAACTTTTCGCCTCTCCGCCACCACCGGCTCCGGAACCAAAGACCTCAAACAAGCGATTCAGAGCAAGCTGGGTGTTGACAAGAGCTTTGCGACTTTCTCCGAGAAGTACCATGATAAGGACAAGTATCGAAGGCTTGCTAACAATGATTTAAAACTTGCCCTAATCGGTCGTCCCAACGTCGGCAAATCCAGCCTTTTCAACTCCCTTGGCCAAAAACAACAAGCCCTCGTCAGCTCTCGCCAAGGCACCACCCGCGATGTCAACCGCGTCGAAGTACGTTTCCGCGGCCGAAACCTTGAAATCCTCGACACCGCTGGCCTCCGCAAACCAGGCAAACGCGAAGTCGGCATCGAAAAATTCTCCGCCCTACGCACCCTCGCCGCCATCGAAGAATCCGACATCTGTGCCCTCCTCGTCGACGCCACCGAACCACACTCCAAACTCGACCAATCGCTCGCCGGCCAAATCATCGACGCCGGGAGGGGAATTATCGTCATCCTTACTAAAGCCGACCTAGTCGAAAACACTGACGAAATTCTCGACCAGCTTGAACGCGATTTCAATTTCTTACCCTACGCTCCAGTCCTCATCACCAGCAGCGCCACCGGCAAAAACGTCACTAAACTTTTTGAACTCGCACTCGAAATCGACCAAACTCGCCACCAAGAAATCAAAACTTCTGAACTCAACAAAATCCTCGGCGAAGCCATCCTCGAACATCCCCCCGCTGGCCTGAAAAACACTCGCCCCAAGCTGAAATATATCGTCCAAACCGACACTTGTCCGCCCTGGTTCGTCGTTCATGGTCGCGAACTTGGACTTTTGCATTGGTCCTATAAGCGCTTTCTCGAGCGCAAAATCCGCGAAAAATTTCCTTTCGTCGGCACACCAATTTTTTTCTCCTACCGCAACGATCAAGAGTCAAAAAGCCGGAACGATCAGGAACCCAAAAATCGCAACAGCCAAGAGTCTACAAAATTATAACGTCTAGGGCCCCGAGTCCAGCTCTCCATACTTCTCTTGCTTTGGCCTTAACTCTTTTCTTGTTATAATGTCCTCAGAGAACTGCTAAAATTTCCATTTTAGTAATCTCGCACATCAAAAAGGAGGTAATTATGCATGAAAGAAGCAGTACCTGGGCTCGACTTTTTGTTAGCCCATCCAGATTTTTTAGACACTCAGCAACTCTATGACCAGCTTTATATTCCTAATGGCTATATCCCGAAACTAATCAAGTTTCGCACCGAATGCCCACTTGACCCGCGTTATTCTGATCTGCTTAGCGCCTTCGGTAGTCCGAAAAACCAGTCGTCTTTCATCTTCCGTTCGGCTACATCGGACGAAGATACGATTCCGAATTACGATCCAAAGTGGCACGAATATCAAGCACTCGCCGTAGCGAAAAATTTATCGCCACATCCCGTGATTCTGACTTACGACCCTGGTCTAAAAGCCTTAGCGCGTATGCACGAATTGAAGGTCGAAACGCCGCTCGCCGAATATTATTCCGGCCGGCGCAAGGTTACCGTGCCGATCGACGCTCCGGCTCAGTTTTTCGGTTCTAAGTCGATTTCACTGGCCAACTGGAAACACGCCTATCCTAACCAAGACCCGCTTCAACCTAACGAATTCGTCGAGCTGGATTGGCCGGATCAACATTCACCCAAGCGTTTCCAAAACATCCGACGCTATGATTCAGCTTCGCGTACGCTCGAACAGCTCGAGCATCTCCAGCATCGCCCACCTATTATCCATCAGGTCTTTCCGCGGAATAATGGCCAGGCTATGCTATTCGATGCCCTGCTTGCACCAGCGGAAGAAATTCCGCTCGTGCTTGTCTCCGGCGCTTACGGCACAGGCAAGACTTTTCTCACTGTTGCCGCGGCTTACGCCGGCGTGCATGCTCAGCAATATGACCACATCTACGTTTGCGCTCGCGACTCCCGACTGGGCGACGACATTGGCGCCGTACCTGGCGATACGGATGACAAGGTCCAGACCAAAGTCCGCCCAATCGAAGATTCACTCCGCAGCTTGTTCCGCTTAACCACAGAAGTCGAGCCTTCCAAATCGACCAAATCAGACAAAAAGGCCCGCTCTTCGCCTAATTGCACCCCTCCCCGCGAGGGATCAGAAACGTTCTCAATCTTGGAACAGCGTGTCCAAAGCGAGCTAATGCGCAATTTCACGTTCATCCCGATGATTGAACTCGGCGGCCGCTCTTTGTCGCACAGTTTCATCATCTGTGATGAATTCCAGGATACTAATTCATTGCAAGCTCACGCCACGATCACGCGGCTGGCTGATTATTCAAAGATCGTTCTGCTCGGCGACTTTAAACAAGTCAACAATCCCGAGCTCTCTTCTCAGAATAACGGTCTCCGCTATGCCATCCAGCGTCTCGGTGGCAAAGCCGAAGCGATCTATGTCGACTTTGAGGCCAACGAAATCGTCCGCCACCCAATCGCGCAGGCCTTAGCGCGCTATCTCGACTAAACCTCTATTTTCTCAAATTCTACCAATCTAATAGAAACACCATTTCTACTAGATTCTTCAGAACCGTTCTTTAGAAAGGCTTTGCAGCTCCCTACGAAGCCTTTTTCTCGGCCAAAACCGCCAAAACTTCCCGCACCTCACTAGTATTTTTGCATTCCATCAGCTTCGCCCTGAGCTCCGCCGCCCCATTAAATCCATGAATATAAATCTTAAAATAATGCTTCAGCGGGTCAAACGCCAACCCCCGTGCCTTGCCATCCATCCGCATCGCAAACTCCGCATCCTCCCGCATCCGCTCCGCCGTTTTCGCCAGCTTTTCCATGTCCGCCGCGTCAAATAACTCCAAATGCAGATTCAAAAGTCCCAACAACTCCTCCGTCGTCCCAATATGCTCCGTAAAACAAAACGGATTTTCGAACACCCCGCGCCCAATCATATATCCGTCTACTCCCGGCCATTTCTCCCGCATTTCCCGCACCTGCCAAAGATCCTTGATGTCCCCGTTTAGAATCAACTTCGTCGTCGGCGCCAGCTCATCTCGCAGCCGCACGATCTCCTCCACCAGCTCAAAGTGCGCTGGCACCTTCGACATTTCTTTGCGCGTCCGAAGATGCACCGTCAGTGCTGCCAAGTTTTCCTTCAGCAACGTCGTCAGCCAAGTCCGCCATTCCTCGACGTAAGTATATCCTAGCCGCGTCTTCACCGACACCGGCAGCTCAGTTTTCGCCCGTGCCCGCCGAATACAATCCATCGCGAGCTCCGGCGTCCTAATCATCGCCGCTCCACCGCCCGCCGCATTGACATGCTTATCCGGACAGCCCATATTAATATCCAGTCCATCAAACCCCAAATCCGCCAGCGCCGCCGCCGTCTGCCCAAAATGCTCCGGATTTTTCCCCCAAATCTGCGCAATAATCGGCCGGTCGGTCGCCACTACTTTTAGCCGCTCCAGCGCATTCTCCCGCCCTTTTTCCGATGCATAACTCGAAACATTCGTAAACTCCGTAAAAAAGAGGTCTGGTCGCCCCGCCCGAGTTATCACCTGCCGAAAAATCGCGTCCGTCACCCCTTCCATCGGCGCCAACACCGTAAAACCCTTTGGCAGCTCTGCCCAGATATTCTTCATATCCATATTATCGCAAATTTTCTCCCACCTGTCAAAACTAAAATCCAAACTTCCTGGATTTTGTCAAAACCAATTTTCACCCCTGATTTTTCGCCAAATTTTTGCCAAAATCCCACATTTTCGCAAAAAACTATTGCTTTTTATTAAAAAGTGTGCTATAATAGAAAAATAGGGGTGCTATTTTTGGTCCCAAAAACCAAAACACCGACCTAGCCCCCATCGTAACTTACCAACCACGATTCAAGTCCAAACTGGACCACCCAAGGAGGGGAAGTATCATGACAAAACAGAACAATCAGGATCAAACCGCCACACAGCAAACACCAGCCAATCAGAAATCACCATCGACATCGGGCACTAAAGATTGTCAATGGCTTATCGACCAATACCTTGCCGTTTTTCGCCATATGAAATATGGTGTACTCGAGACGGACACAATGGCCGACGGACACAATAAGTTTATTGTGATTGAAGCGCCTCGCTTCACCGGCGATTTCCAGCCAGTCTGTGAGCCAGCGTATTTCGAGTCAACTGAAGAATCCCTGAGCGCGATGTTAGATTATTATTTTAAATGCGAAGCTTTGCTTCGTCAACGATTTGAGGAGATCCAAGTGATGGACATTCTCCGTGCATTAGCTTTTTTGGTTGCAAAAATGGAATTCAACCACAATTTCGCCAAAGCCTATATCGTTTTTGACAACAGCTCAAAGCCGCCCTATAATCCCGCAGAATATGATCTCAACGTCATGGGCCTCAGTTGCTTTATTCGTGATTTATTAGATTACGGCGAGCTCCTGGAAGACTGCCTTGATGACCCGGATGAAGGTATCCACCTACGCGAAATAGCTCGGAAAATCTTCGACAAATTCAATTTCACAGCTATCGGCTGGCAAGTCATTAATGCACGCTCCTGGCTCAAGAACAGTGAAAGCGACATTTTGAAGATTAGCATACCCTTCGGGCGCTCCGGTCACACAAAGACAATAGGTTATACTAACGACGCCGACGGAGCACTTGCTTTCATCATGCAACTCTTCCGCGCCCTAAGTCAGCAGCAGTTGCGTGATTTTCTCGCTGACCCGAATGGCGAAGAATCCGAAGCAAATGAATAACACAAAGCTCGCGCGAGCTTTCGCTAGCCGGCTCGTATCTAAATCCTACCTCGCGCCGCGTCCGCCGATCAAGAAAGTCGAATATCTCCCACCGGGTGAACTGAAGTTTGGCATTACACCGCAAGGAATCTCTAAGCTTACGCCGGAACTCTTCAGTCTTCCGCCGATCAAGCTTAGTTTCCCGAAATGGTGCGAAGATCCAGCAACGCTCTTCGGGAATAATTCAATCGGTCGTCATACTAGCTTCCATCCCGCAGCACAACTAACCGAAAATCGAGATGATTCGCCCTGGCGCCTAGTCGAATTCAGGAGCGGCACGGCTTATCTGAATTTGATGTTCATCCGCAACCAGCCTAAGCTGCTCGAGGAATTTGGGGCTGTGACCGATTATTTTATCGAGCATCATATCCACTGCGTGACTTTGACCGCCAATTTCGCCAATTTTATCCTTCAGATCACCCCAAAGGATAAATACGAAATCACCTATGGCATACAAAATTATACCTCGCGCAGTGTCGAAATTCCAAAACCCCGCACCATTCTCATCCAGCATTTTCATACTGACTGTCTTATCGGAGAATATGTCCAATTTTTCGATCTGAATCGTGCGTGGGATCCGAAAGAATCGGAGCGACCGTGGCAAAAGACCACTTTCGCGCCAAGAGAAAGGCCGTGAAAAATCACGGTCTTTTTTTACCCCTCCAGCAAATCCCTAAAACAGTCTAATCTGATTGAACGGATAAATTCGCGCAATCGCCGGACCAACAATCCGACAATAGGGAATCGTCCCGAGCCCATACCGCGAATCATACGAATTGTCCGCCACGCGGTTATCCCCAGCCACAAACACTTCGCCCTCCGGCACGATCATGTCCACCTCGCCCCCCGTATAATCTTTCGGCCCATCCGTCTCACTCACTCGTGTCGCTTCATCCGGCGAAAACCCATCCGGGTGTTCCGAGTTATAAACCGTCAAAACCCCGTCCTTCACCACCACCTGCTCGCCCGGAAAAGCAATCACCCGCTTCACGATATATTGTTCATCATGCCGCCCCTCCGCTTCGCAGGTCAACGGACCATCCGCATCGCCATTCGCGAATATAATAATATCTCCCCGTTTCGGCACATATTCTTTCCCCTGAAAATGCGACCACGACACCGCTAGGCGATTGACAATAATCCGGTCATCACCCTGCAAGGTATTTTCCATACTCGAGCCCACCACATTATATGCTCGAAACACAAACGCATTCAAAAGCATCGTACCGAGCAGCACCACCGCCACAAAAGTCACCAAACTCAAAATATCCTTCAGCAAAGGATGTTTTTGAAAAAACTTTGGTTTCGAATCCATACCCCCATTATACCACAAACGCAATTTCTTTGTTATAATAGTCGCATGGCTGATTATATTTTCATCCGCAAAAGTCGCAATGCTCTCAGCTCACTTTTGCACATTGTACTCAATCTTTTGCTAGCCGTTACCTCAATCGGCGCTACCGTCATCACTGACAACTGCACCATCGGCCTCATCCTCGTTATCGTCTCAAAATGGCGTATTTTTGCCGTCAACCATCGTTATTGGCTGCTCAATATCCGCTCTAGTCTTGTCGACTTCATTGTCGGTATCAGCTTCGTTCTGCTTGCTTATTACGTCCCTGATAGCGCGCTCGACACCAGTCTCGGCGCCAGCTTCCGCGCTATTCATTTCTTTCTCATGATTTTCTATGCCATCTGGCTCATTATCATTAAACCCCGTTCCTCCGCCGGTTTCACCGTGCTCCAAGCTCTCATCGCAGTTTTTCTCGGTTCCACCGCCGCGATTTTCCTCGATTCTACCTTGACTAACACTCTAAAATCCTCGCTCAGTTTCATCAACGATTCCGGCATCCTCGTCTTGCTTGAATTTCTCATCGGCTTTGCCGCCTCACATCATGTCCTCGTCCAGCACGAAAAATCCGATTATCTCCTACCATCCCTCATTTGCGGTCTTTTCTTCGCCGAAATCGCTTGGCTTTGCCACTCCTGGCTAATCGTCTACCCACTCGACAACATCGGCATTCTCACCGACACTGGCATCCGCATTCCTCAGCTCAGCCTCGTCCTCTCCGTCCTCACCTTCGCTTACTTCCAAATCTACACCGAACTCACCGAACATAATGGCAAGATTAACTTCGCCAACATCGCGCTTCCGGTCCTCTTCAGCCTCGCCGCCATCATCGTACTCATCAGCTTCAGCCCGCCCAACTTCAATCTTTAATCTTATCGTTTAATTTTATAAGGAGCCAACATGTCACAAAAAATCAAACAAATCACCGAGCCCAACCAAAAATCACCGAAAGAACCCGCCACTAAATCCGCTTTTAAGCAAAAATGCACTTCTTTCGGCTTCCAGCCCGTCATCATTACTCTTCTCTCGCTCACCATGGTCGCTAGCGTCGCCGCGCTCGGACTCTCAATCTGGAACTTTTGCCAAGACGATCCCGTCGTCACTTTCAATTATGCTGGCAACGATGGTAATTCCGTTTCTTTCACCAACGGCTCAATCGAAGAAGTCGCCAACCGCGTTGCTCCCGGCGTCGTTTCTATCATCACTGAAGTCCGCACTAGCAATTTCTTTGGCCAAAGCCAAACCGGCTCTGCTGCCGGCACCGGTATGATTGTTACCGCCGACGGCTATGTCTTGACCAACAAGCACGTCATCGAAGGCGCCCGGAACATCACTATCGTCCTCGACGACGGCACGCGCTATGAAAACATTGAACTCATTGGCACGGACCCGCTCAGCGACGTCGCCTTCCTCAAAATCCCCGACGCTCAAGATTTGCCCACCGTCCAGCTCGGCGACTCGAAGACGGTCCATGCCGGCCAGCAAGTCATTGCCATTGGCAACGCCCTCGGTCAGTTCCAAAACACCATCACTGCTGGCGTCATCTCCGGCACCGGCCGCTCTCTCACCGCATCAAACAGTGACGGCTCTGGCGCCGAAACCCTCACCGACATGATCCAAACTGACGCCGCCATCAACTCCGGCAACTCCGGCGGGCCACTCGTCAACGCCGCCGGCGAAGTCATTGGCATCAATACCGCCACCAGCTCCGGCGCCGACGGCATCGGTTTCGCCATTCCCATCTCCAGCGTCAAAGGCATGCTTAAAAATATCACCGAGCATAACTCCTCCGACCGTGCGTTTGTCGGTGTCACCTACGTCATGATTTCACCCAGTGTCGCCTCCGAATACGACTTACCGATCTCGACTGGCGCCTATCTCTATAGTTCAGATTCGAAATCCGCTATCGCCTCCGGCAGTCCCGCCGACAAAGCCGGCCTGAAAGACAAAGACATCATCCTCGAAATTAACGGCGTGAAGGTCGGCACTGCTGGCTCCATCTCCTCCCTCATCGGCGAATACATCCCGGGCGACACCGTCCAACTCAAAATCCTTCGCGACGGCAAAGAAAAGACCCTAAATCTCACTCTCGCTGGCTACAAAGCCCAAAACTAAAACATATACCAACTAAACCGCGAACTACGCCCAGGCCCCATCAAGCACCCTAAACCGCAATTCCCCGCAAGAACTAGGACTCAAACCGCAGCCCAAACCCGCGTTTTTCCCGCGATTTGTAGCCAATTTTCGCCGCTTTTCCAATCAAAATTTCGTGTTGACAAGGATCCGCTTCGATTATCAGGTGCCTGGGAACCCCAAATTGCGCCAATTGCTCAAAAAGACCATCATATAGCGCTAATCCTTTTCCCGCCGCATAGAGCGCCTCCTGCGGCTCAAAATCGAGGCTTTTTTGCGAAATCCACTCCCATTCCGAATCCACATATGGCAAATTCGCCAACAAAATATCGAAATCAGCCACATTTTCCGTTTTTTCGACCTCTTTGAACAAATCACTCCTCAGAAACCGCACTTTTGCCCCCAAATTCGCCGCATTTTCTCGCGCCACCGTGAGTGCCGCTGGACTAATATCTGTCGCCACCACCTCAACCTCTGTTTCGAGTTCCAGCGCCAAAGTCACCGCAATACAACCGCTCCCCGTGCCAACCTCCAAAATCCGCCATTTCCGCCCGTTTTCCGCCTTTTTCAGGCGCTCTTCCGACAAACCGCCCTCCCACGGCTCTCTGGCCCCTCGGTCGCTCTCCGCGCCTCTGATAAGCTCTAGTGCCATTTCGACCAAACTTTCCGTCTCCGGACGGGGGATCAAAACCGCTGAATTAACCACAAAGTTCCGCCCGAAAAACTCCCGAAACCCCAAAATATAGGCCAACGGCTCGCCTGCTGCCCGCCTTTCCAGCATTTTATCGAGTTTTCGCCAATTTTCCTGCGAAATCGCCATCTCCGGATGCAAAAACAAAAAACTCCTATCCGCGCCCAATGGTAGCGCCTGCTTCAATCCATAAAGCACAATCAATTCCGCGTCCAGCGCCGCAATCCGTTTTTTTGCTAATTCTAACCATTTTTCAATCGTCATTTTTCACTTCATCCTTAAAACACCCCACCCTGACGGTAGGCAATAAAACCGGGGGTTCGACCAAATTGTCAAGAAATCCTTGACCAAATCAAATTACTTTGATATCATTAAGTCATAGATAAGTTCTATCGTCCTCGATGTCACTATCAAGGACGATTTTTCCTTTTATAGTGATATTGCCATCTCGGTCAATTCTGACCCAGTGTGGCAATACTTCGAGCATACTACTCCTTATCTCCGCCATTTCTGTAAAGTTCTATCCGTCCCATCATACCTTAGCGTCCCAGCTTTAGCAACCCCTGAACATCTCTGAAAGCAAAAATCCCCGCCAAAGCAGGGAAGGAGGAGATATTTAATCTTCAAACTATCTCGATTATCGATCATAAAACCATCGAAAACCATGTCACCAGTTCTGTTTTACGCAACCAAAAAATCTCTTTTCCACCTCGTCAATCAACATCGCTCCGAGAAAAATCGGCCAAAACAGACTGTACATTATTACGATCATTACCGATGTAAACGGATAAGTCCAGTCAGGCGTCATATTTATAAGTCCCCACTTCAAATCCTCGATCTCCTCAAGATCAGTAATTTGTGACAACTTAGCAATAAACCGCTGTTTGGACTTCGACCTTTCTCTTGCAGTATCGATTAGCTCCACCACGAAAGCCATTACCAAGATTACCACCACGGCGACCAATCCCCACCAAAATTTCGTAGAACGCATCGCGAACATTACTAAAGCCGCAATCACAGATATGTCGACCATCGACAGATAAATTATTAGCCTGATAACCTCTGCGCCCATTAGATCATCTCCTCTCAAAAAGAACCTCCCCCCCCTGAGAGAATTATAGCACACTTCTCCGATCTACGCTTCCGGCAATTTCCGCTCTGCCTGCGCCAATTCTTTCACCAAATCGTCAATCTCGCCATTCATCACCGCCCCAATATTTGAACGCGAATAATGAATCCTGTGATCCGTTACTCGATCCTGCGGGAAATTATAAGTCCGGATCTTCTCGCTTCGATCTCCCGAACCAATCAAACTTTTTCGCGCATCACTCGCCGCCTGGCGTTCTTCCTGCGCTTTTTTCTCCAGCAAACGGCTCCTGAGCACAGTCATCGCTTTCACGCGATTCTGCTGCTGCGAACGCTCGTCCTGCATCGCCACTACAATCCCAGTCGGCAAGTGCGTAATCCGCACCGCCGAGTCCGTCGTGTTCACCCCTTGGCCGCCATGACCGCCCGAACGATAAATGTCAATCCGCAAATCTTCCGGCTTAATCTCGAGATCCGCCTCCGCCGCCTCCGGCAACACCGCCACCGTCGCAGTCGAAGTATGAATCCGCCCTTGCGATTCGGTCACCGGCACCCGCTGCACACGGTGCACTCCCCCCTCAAATTTCAGCTGTCCATACGGTCGCTCACCCGAAAGCTTAAACACCACTTCTTTCATACCGCCAGCTTCATTCTCATTCTGCGAAATCAGTTCCGCCTTCAAACCATGTTTTTCTGCATAATGCAAATACATTCGATAAAGCTCCCCCGCAAATAGCGACGCTTCATCGCCACCCGCTCCCGCTCGGATCTCCATAATCGCCGGTTTATCATCCGCCGGATCGCGCGGTATCAATTTCTCTTCTAGCTCCGTCTTCAATTCGTCAACTTTCAGCCCCAAAACTCGCATATCTTCGCGCGCCATTTCACCCAGTTCCGGATCGTTTACCAACTCCGTCGCCTCAGTCAAATTCTGTTTCGTCTGTTCAATTTTACGCGCCAACATCAAAATTTCTTCAAGTTCCGCCAACCGCCGCGATTTAGCCGCAAAATCCGCCGCCGCATAAGCCTCCGGTTGCGCCAAAAACTGCTCAATTTCCGCCTTTTCCGCCTCAAATTTCCCTAAATCTAATTCCATGCTATTAATTATACCATATTTCAAGGCACAATCCGCCGCACCAACGGTATTTTCTGCAAAGCCCAAGTTGTCCCCGCCGAAGCCACAAACACTGCCACCGTCCCAAAAGTCCGCCAGACCCAACTCGTCGCGCTAAAACCCCACAAATCCGGCAAAGTATAAATAATATAGCCATGAATCAAATAAATCCCAAAAGTCACCCCAGCGAGCCAATTAATCAACTTTTCCAGCCTCAGTTTAGGGAACTTCGCCAACCATTTTTCGTAATCAATCTGTTTAAAGAGTACAAAAACCGCTGCTGCTTGCATTACACACGGCAAGTTTGTATAACCTTTGAACGTTTCGTCGACTTTGCCAATTTTCGCCGACAGCCACCATGTCCCAAAAAATTGCATCACCCAGCCCAAAATTCCACAAATATAGATGATTCGCCGTTGTTTCAGGCTCAAATCTACTCTGCTCAAATTATATCCCAAGAACACATAAATTATCCATCCCATAACCAGCGGTGGCGTCAGATTTTCATTATAATTCACCCCCAACAAGTCAAAAATCAGTGGCAAAATTACTACGAAGATCAGCCCTAAATAGATCGCATAGCGAAATAATTCCAGAATGCCGAATTCGTACAGTGCAAGGCGACTACCCCAAAGCACGCCAACACATTCAAAACCGAAATATAAAAAATCCGTTTTTGCCGCTTGGGAGCCTTCACTTTTTCCGTCATCTATGCTATTATAACACGAAGAAACTTAATAAGTATTTTACATTTATGACGGCCTCTTAGCTCAGTTGGCTAGAGCGCACGATTCACATTCGTGAGGTCACAAGTTCGAGCCTTGTAG
>CAOJGQ010000018.1 GCA_948435375.1 uncultured Candidatus Saccharibacteria bacterium | reverse complement strand
CCTTGGAGTCGCCGCTACTAAGGTATTCCCACTTGGCTGGAACCTGCGTAGAAATGCCAAGCAAATTCAGCGCAACATTACCACTCGGAATGATTGACCAGTTATTCTTGCGAGCAATCGCCTCGGCGACGGCGTTAATATCTGGTGCTACCTCTTGATTCAGAATTTTACTATAGAGAGGTCTATCGTAGATGCCGGGGAGAATGCGGCGAATCTTGCCTTCGTTCTCGAGGCGTGAAAAAATCTGACGAATATTGTCATAAGAAGCTGAGTCAACAAAATCTGAAGCGACAAAAACGCTCCCTGATGGTTTACTTAAGATCTCCGTCTCAATAAATTCGTGATTACTCATATATTTTCCTTGATTACATTATACACTAAAACGGTTATTTTGTCACAAAAAATGGGTGGATCTTGTGACAAAAATTTGGTATAATGAAAAGAAGGATAATTATAAAATAATAGTTGCAGAGAAAATTGAAATGGGCCTATTTAGTAAAGAGGTTCCGGCCACTCCTAAAGCGCCGGAAGTCCTAGATAACGTTAATCGAAAAGTTATCGACGACTTAAAAGAAACAATACGAAAAGGTAGTAAGGTCTCAATCTCGCGGCAGCTTCTTTCTCTATCTATGCTTTTGAAGCGCTCAAAAAGGAACTCAGCTCAGTAGATGAGTTCCGTTTTCTCTTCACCGGCGAAACATTTACTAAAGAAAAAGCTCCAAAAGAAGCACGCGAATTTTATATCCCAAGGCTCGATCGCGAACGCTCTCTTTATGGCACAAGCTTTGAAGTAAGACTCCGTAATGAGCTCAATCAACAGGCTATCGCTAAAGAGTGCGCCGACTGGATCCGCAAAAAAGCCAATTTCCGCTCTAATATTTCAGGCGAGATGATGCTCCCATTTATGAACGTTGAGAACCCTGAAGAAAGTGTAACTTACAATCCATTCGCTAACTTTACTACTGCCGAGCTCGGCGAAGATCGCGGCAATAACGCATATTCGACGACGATGAAAGTATATGCTCCACTTACTGAGCAATATTTAAACACATTCAACCAAGTCTGGAATGATAACGACCGCCTCGCAGACGTGACGGATACCGTCCTCGAAAACATAACTGCAGCCTATAAGGAAAATTCGCCAGAATTCATCTACTTCGCGGCGCTATACAATATCTTCAGCGAGTTTCTTGAAGACATCGATGACGCCTCTCTTCCGAATGAAGCCGTCGGATTCAAACAATCAAAAGTTTGGAAGATGCTCTACAATTTTCAACGCGACGCTGTCGTTGGCTGCATTACGAAACTCAATCGTTATGGCGGATGCATTTTGGCAGACTCCGTAGGCCTTGGTAAAACATTCTCCGCACTTGGTGTCATCAAATACTTCGAATCACGCAATCAGCGTGTACTCGTGTTATGCCCGAAGCGCCTAAGTGATAACTGGAATACCTTCAAGGGCAACTACAAAAACAACCCTCTCGCTGACGATCGCCTAAACTATGACGTGCTTTATCATACTGACCTAGGGCGCGAGCGTGGAGATTCCAATGGTATAGACTTGAGTCTCATTAACTGGGGTAACTATGACTTAGTCGTAATCGATGAATCTCACAATTTCCGCAATGGCGAGCATAGCACACACAAGAGCGATGAGAATTACGAAAACCGCTACCAGAAACTTATTCGTAAAGTTATCAAATCGGGCGTAAACACAAAGGTGCTGATGCTTTCCGCTACACCAGTAAACATCAACTTCACTGATTTAAAGAATCAGCTCATGATTGCAAGTGGCGGCAATGAATATGAACTATCTGGCAAACTTAAGACAAATAGCTCGCTAAACAAAATATTCCAGGACGCAAATAATGCATTCAAGACATGGCCCGAGCTTGAACCTGAAGATCGTACTACTGATAAATTGCTCGAGATGCTTAGCTTCGACTTCTTCGACTTGCTCGATAGCGTAACAATTGCTCGCTCAAGGAAGCATATTGAGAAATACTACAGCGAAACGAACCTAGGAACATTTCCAGAAAGACTTGCGCCAAAAAGCTATCGTCCGGACCTTACTGATCTAGACGATATCAACTTCAATACGATGTTCGAATATATCGACAAGCTAAACCTCCAGATTTATACTCCGCTCAAATTTGTCCTTAAGTCGAAGTTATCAAAGTATGTCGACCTCGAGTCATCGCAAGGTAAATCTTGGGAAAACCGTGAGGCCGGCCGTAATGTCCTTATGATTACAAACCTGCTAAAACGCGCCGAGAGTTCTGTTTATGCATTCCGCGAGACCGTAGAACGTCTGAACAATTTAATTGTCGGTACAATCAACAACATTGACCGCTTCGACCAAGGCCGAACAAGTAATTTCAACTTCGCCGATATCATGGACGATATAAATGAGATCGATGATGATGACAATGATTCCGATTATACCGTCGGTAAAGACTTAAAAATCGAGCTTGGCGATATTGATCATATATCATGGCGACGCAAGTTGTCCGAAGACCATGAAGTCCTTGAGGAATTATTGGAAAAGATTCGCCTTATTACTCCAGAGCACGACTTAAAACTTCTCGAGTTGGAAAAAGTCATTAAGCAAAAGATCGAGAATCCGATTAACGGCAACAATAAGAAGATCGTTATATTCACTGCTTTTGCTGACACCGCCGATTATCTTTACGGAGAGATTGCGCATATTCTTGAGGAAAAATACGACCTAAAGACAGGCATAATTACCGGTAGTAGAAATCCCGATACGAACTGTGCTGGGGTGCCGAAAGACTTTAATAGTATTTTAACTTGCTTCAGTCCTAAATCGAAGAACCGAGGCGCTTTCGGAGCAGCGCTAGCAAATAAGGATATCGATATCCTAATCGCAACTGACTGTATCTCCGAGGGGCAAAACTTGCAGGACTGCGACTATTTGATTAATTACGATATCCATTGGAATCCAGTGCGCATCATTCAGCGCTTCGGTCGTGTCGATCGTATTGGCTCAGATAATAAACAGATTCAGCTCGTGAACTTCTGGCCGAATGTTACGCTTGACGAGTACATTAATCTTAAGGCTCGTGTCGAAAACCGAACTAAGCTCATCTCGATTACCGGTGCTGGTGGTGATGTATTGGAAAATACTGATCCAGAATTAGAGTATCGCAGAGATCAGCTCGAGAGGCTCCAGAAAGAAGTTGTAGATCTCGAGGAAATGAATAGCGGCGTATCAATTATGGATCTTGGGCTTAACGAGTTTCATATGGACTTACGGGAACTACACAAGAAATATGGCGACGCAGATTGTGCTCCATTTGGCATTAGTGCCACTGCTGGTGCAATTGACGGCGAAGCTCCGGCTGGCGTAATATATGTCTTGAAAAACATCAATTCAAATGTAAATATTGATAAACAAAACCGCTTGCATCCGTTCTATCTCGTCTATATTAGTGATAGTGGTGAAGTTTTTGTGGATCACCTAAATCCAAAGTCGTTGCTAGATAAAATGCGCCTACTCTGCAAAGATAAAGACGCACCGATCAAAGACCTAGTTTCCAGTTTCAATTCCGAAACCGAGAATGGCAAGAAGATGGATAAATACTCTGAGCTTCTTTCCGACTCTATCCGAAGTATTATGACAATTAAAGATGAGAAAGACGTTGCTAGTCTGTTCAAGGCTGGTGGTACAACTGCTTTGACCAACCAAATATCCGGGCTCGACGATTTTGAATTAATTAACTTCTTGGTGGTCAAATAATGGTTGCCTTTCCTGAATATGCAAGGGTTGGCCGAATTATAGCTAAGGAAAACTTCTACAGTAATATAGATACCGCCACAAAAAATCTATTTCAAAGTGAAATAGCTCGGATTACCTGGGAGTACAAATTAGCTCCGAATACAATCAACCTACCAACAAAACAATGGCCAGAAATAGAAGTTGTTCGTATCACTCTTAAGAATGGAGAAATCTCAGAGAAAGTTCTCAAAACGATAGATTCGGTCATACCATACCCAATTCTCTTCCTTCTCGAAAAAGGCTCAATTACGAAAGCGGTGATCTGTTACAAGGAGCAGAGCCAGAAGGACGAGGATACGGCTAAGGTTGATACTTACTTCTACACCGAATGGAATGATCCAAGGCTGAGCGAGATTAAAATTGACGGCCTCGATATTGATACCGTTTTCAGTAATTTCGTGCGTCAAATCGCTGGAGAGAAGCTCGCGAGTGCAAAGAAAGCTAGCGAAGAAGCACCGAAGTCTATCAAAGAGGATGTCGAAGCCCTCAAGGAGCGCGAAAAGATCCTGAAGCAAATTGCCACACTAGACCGCAGGATTAAAACGGAGCCGTCGCTTGGCAAGAAGCAAGAGTTGGCCGAGGAAAGATATAAACTAAGACAACTACTTTGATTTCGATTGCAATTCCGCGACGGTGGTCGTCGGAACCAGATTCATTGAGAGTTGCTTGGAACGACGATAGATTCTAGCATAATCAATAAAAATCGGCTTATTGTCATATTCCTTGCCGTTCGTGTCCTTTACGTACCTAAAATGCAATTCATCGTCGTCAATTATAGTGAGGCACTCGATTACATCGTCGTAAGCTGAAAATACTGGCGCTTTCTTTTTGCATTTTTCCCAAAGCTCGCTAATCTTATGGCCAGTTTCGACAGTTGAGCCATTCGCTTCGAGAAATCGTTTAATCGAAAGCTCGACTAGGTGTCTTGCGAGGAACATAAACGGTATCCCTAGACTATAAGTTTTAAAGACCATTGCGTGCGGTCTAACTATTGAATCTTCCTCTTCGATTCGTGGATTACACAATAGTTGGTCACTTTTTATTGCTTCATACATCCTATCTAGCGCTAAACGGTAGGATTCGACCAGCTCAATTTCGGCTTGCTCCAAGCGAACCTCTTCCTTAAAAAATGACGAAAATCTCAAAAGGATCCAACGATCCCAGTCATTGCTGCCAAAGTCGACTCTATCATTAAGATATTTGTTGACACTCATAGCTTATATATTATACCATCTTGCGACACGGGAATATGTTTTTCATGATATAATAGCAATAAAGATACTTATAATTCAATTGTGGAGGAAATCTTATGGAGAATAATGTCGAGAAAGTTGACCTAGACCACGTAGACTGGAAAAGTAGTCGTGAATTCTTCGAGTCATTAGGTGAGGCGCTAGAGAAACTTGATGATAAGGGCGAGTCCTATAACTTTACTTGGGTTGGTAAACGCAAATCAATTATCGAGGCTGGCGCGCCAATCAATAAAACTTTGCGACCAGACATTGATAATTCTAAAGATTTTGACAACACAAAAAATATGCTCATCATTGGCGATAACCTTGATGCGCTAAAACTCCTCCAAGAATCATATCTCGGCAAAATAAAAATGATTTACATCGATCCTCCATATAATACTGGTCGAGATTTTGTATACCACGATAATTTTACAATTAAGAAAACGGATTATTCCGACTCTACAACTGATGCAGAGACTGGCGCAGTTCTAATATCTGAAGATGAATATACGGAAAATTCTAAAGCAAATGGCCGTTTTCACTCTGATTGGCTGTCTATGATGTTGCCACGATTAAAGCTTGCAAGGAATTTGTTGACAGAAAATGGCGCTATCTTTATATCAATCGATGACAATGAATACCACAACCTAAAAAGTCTTTGTGATGAAATTTACGGAGAAGATAATTATGTGGCGACCTTAATCTGGAATACTAAGAATGCAAGTAAAGGTGTTCCGCCCATTCAAATGGTTACCAGTATACATGAATATGTCTTAGTATATGCTAGAAATGGGCAGTTCTTTAAGTTTAATGGGATTGCTAGAACTACTGACGATTTTAGTAATCCAGACAATGATCCAAGAGGCTTGTGGAGAAAAGAAGCGCTCGTCTCTACAATATCACAGAAATCATTTGAAATTGTTGATCCTAAAACTGGCAATAAATTCAATAGGCCTTGGGCATTCTCCAAAGAAACTCTTGATAAAATGATCGCAGAGGGTAGAGTCCTGTTCCCGCCTACAGAGTCAGGTACACCATTGCAGAAAAAGTTCTTCAACGATTATACTAACGATGGCGTACCGATAACAACGCAGCTCGGCACATATCAAACAAGAAAAGCAACATCAGACTTAATTCGCCTATTTGATGGCAAGAAGATATTTGATTTTTCAAAACCGACAGAATTGATAAAGTTTCTCATAGAACAAGGAACCAATAATGGCGATATTGTATTGGACTTTTTTGCAGGGTCAGGTACTACTGGTCATTCGATAATCGAGATGAACAGAAAAGATGATGAGCGGCGTTTTATTTTAGCACAGCTAGATGAGGCAACCGATGAGAAGTCAGAGGCAAATAAAGCTGGGTTCGCTTCTATTAATCAAATAACGATCGAACGTCTAAAACGCATAGGAAAAGATGCGGATAGCGAGACGGACTCCGGATTCCGAGTTTTTCATATCGATAGTAGTAACGAGAAAGACGATATTCGCAAGCCTCTTGGAGATGTGCATCAAAGTAATATCTTCGATATGGTTGATAATATCAAAAAGGATCGCACACCGCTCGATCTGCTATTCGGCGTAATCTATGCTTCTGCCCTACCATTTGATCTTCAGTTAGAAACGCGTAAAATTGGCGAAAATACAGTTTATCTATATGGGTACTTCGACGAAGGTACCGGTCTAGCTGCCTGCTTCGATGATAAAGTTCCAGAAGACACCGTCAAAGAAATCGCAAAGCTAAAGCCGCTCACCGCGGCGCTTAAGGATACGTCTTTTGAAGACTCTGCCGAAAAAATCAATCTTTCCGAACATTTCCGCATTATTAGCCCTGATACGAAAGTAAAGGTAATCTAATGAAGCTCCGGTTTAAGCATCAAAAGTTCCAAGAGGATGCCGTCAAGGCGACTTGCGACATTTTCACCGGACAAATCAACTCAGAACATAGATTCTTAGCAGATCAGGGCGCAGATGATGGAACCTTCTTTGCTCAGTTGGAGCGCACAGGTTTCGGTAATGCCGATATTTCCCTGCAAGACGCACAGCTCCTAAAGAACTTACACGAAGTTCAAGGGCTTCAGAATATTGCGCGCAACTCTAAAATTGAGCGTCTAAATAACAGGCCAGTGTTTACTATCGAAATGGAAACTGGTACTGGTAAGACCTATACCTACATCAAAACGATGTATGAGCTCAATAAACAATATGGTTGGTGCAAGTTTATCGTCGTGGTACCGAGCATTGCGATTCGTGAGGGTGTCTATAAGAGCTTCCAAACGACCGCAGAACACTTTGCCGAAGATTATGGAAAGAAGATTCGCTTCTTTATCTATAATTCAACAAAACTTAATGAGCTAGAACAATTCTCCGAAGATCCAAACATCAATGTGATGATCATCAACACGCAGGCATTCAATGCTCGTGGAGCCGATGCGCGTCGTATCTACATGCAGCTTGACTCATTTCGCTCTCGCCGCCCAATCGACGTAATTGCAGCAACTAAGCCGATTATTATTGTCGATGAGCCACAAAGCGTACTCGGTACGGACAAGAGCGCAAATGTAACTCGCGAAAGTATCGCAAAGTTCAATCCGTTATTCTTCTTGAATTATTCCGCTACACATCGCGAAGATTTCAATAAAGTATTCCGTCTAGATGCGGTCGACGCGTATCAAAAGCAACTAGTAAAGAAAATTACTGTAAAAGGTATCACCGTGAAAGGCGGCACAGCTACGAACGGCTACTTATATCTCCAAAAGATTAATACTTATCCGAATAAAAAGCCGACCGCAACAGTAGTATTCGAATTCGATGCAAAATCCGGCGGCGGCATTACTCGTAAGACAAGGACGCTTGTTCTTGGTGATGACATCTATATTCATTCCGGTGAACTAGAAGCTTATCATGACGGCTACCAGATTTCAGAAATTAACGCTCGGGAAGATGAGGGTTATGTGGATTTCGCAAATGGTATTCGTATTCATGAGGGTGAAGTTATTGGTGAGACTAATGCCGACGATTTACGACGTATTCAAATTCGCGAGACAATCATATCTCATCTGGAAACTGAACGTAAACTTTACAAAAAAGGGATTAAGGTTCTATCGCTCTTCTTTATTGATGAAGTTGCAAAATACAAATACTATGATGAAGATGGCGAACAAAAAGGCGCCTATGCCAAGATCTTTGAAGAAGAGTTCCAAAAGGCCGTCGATATCTATTTTAATCAACAGCTCCAGTTTGAAGAAGATGCTGACTTTCGTAAATATCTCGAAAAGTTCACCCCATCCGAAATCCACGCTGGCTACTTCTCAATCGATAAAAAAGGTCACGCAATAAATAGTAAAGAAAGTAAAGAAGGTGGCTCTGATGATGTCTCCGCTTATGACCTCATTATGAAGAATAAAGAGCGTCTGCTTGATTTCAAAGAGCCTGTGCGCTTTATATTCTCTCACTCCGCACTCCGCGAGGGCTGGGATAATCCGAATGTCTTCCAAATCTGTACATTACGCGAATCCGATGCTGAAATCAAGAAGCGCCAAGAGATTGGCCGTGGCCTTCGTCTCTGTGTAGATCAAAATGGCATTCGCCAAGATGCAGAAATACTGGGCGAAAACTTAGTCCACGATACCAACATCTTAACCGTAATTGCCAACGAAAGCTACGAAAGCTTCGCAAACAGCCTACAGAGCGAATTTAACGAGATTATCGCAAAGCGTCCGAAAGATGCTTCCGCCTCGTTATTTAATGGTCAGATTGTGCAGGATGCGAGTGGCGCAAGGACAGTCACTATTGATGATTCTGCGGCTGCAGATATATATCTAGGCCTAGTGACCGCCGGTCTCGTTGATAAAAACTCGAAACAATTGACAGATGCTTATCACGCGCTCAATGAAGAACAAAAGATTCAGAAAGTACGCGAAGCGGTAGGTGGATTATATGCTCCGTTTGCTGAAAATATCGAGAATATCCTTGCCTCCGTCTATGATCCTAAACGTGGCCAACTCATTACGAATGCTCGTCGCTCCGAAAAGCTCAATCTTGATCAAGAAAAATTCGCCTCAAAGAAGTTCAAAGAACTCTGGGATCATATTAATGAGAAGACTTACTACACAGTAGAATTCGATGAGAACGAACTTGTGAAAAAGTGCATCAACTCTCTCAATAAGAATATGCGCGTCACAAAAACTGAAGTTATCATTACCGAGGGCCTACTTAAAACTGCTGGTAAAGATAAACTTGAAATGTACAAGAATAAGATCGGCACACCAATCGCTATCTCTGAGATTGCAAACGATGCCGTAAAATACGACCTTATCTCTGAACTCTCGAAATCTCAAAATGACGGAGGCACAAGCCTAACACGTAAGGCTATTGCCGAGATTCTTTCCGGAATCGAACCGGCTATCTTTGACAAATTCAAGACGAACCCGGAAGAATTCATTCATAATGCAATTCAGCTTATTAATGAGCAAAAAGCTTCAACCGTAGTCGAACATATTGAATACGACAAACTGAATGAGAAATGGGATGGCGGCGAAATCTTCATAAATGGAGAGATTACTGGCGAATACGACCACAACCTCATCGATACGCCAAACCATCACTTGTACGATAAACTCCGCTATGATTCGGAAGTCGAAAAGAACTTCGCCGAAGAACTTGATAAGAGTGATGCTGTGGAAGTATATGTGAAACTTCCAAAGAAGTTTTATATCGATACTCCAATGGGCCACTACAATCCAGACTGGGCAATTGCATTCAAGGATGATGCTGGCGTAAAGCATATCTACTTCGTAGCCGAAACTAAAGGCGTGAACGAAGATCAGCTAGACGTAGGCGTTAAGGGTGTCGAGAAAGCCAAAATTGAGTGCGCAAAGAAACACTTCGCAAAGATTAGTAACGGTGACTATATCTACGGCGTATGTAACTCGTACACAAAACTATTAGAGCTAGTAAGCGCGCAATAATGCTAACATCCAGCCGTCGGATCTTGATTCAGCGGTCAGCCATATATTTCGTTCTCTTCTCTAATTCCACATTCCAGGCAGGTTTCCACTTCATTATCTTTGCGAGAGGCCTGGATATCGCTGAATTTCCAAAATCCTATAGATCAAAGTTTTAGGCAACAACTCCACAGAATGGTTCGTTTCGCGACGAGCCGCTTGCGCCCAAAGGTCGGAACGACCGACGGCGTCAGGGCGGCGAGGAGTGCTAACGCAAAAATAGCGTTACGATGCACGTAGAGGCCCTTAGTGAAGTATTAGCGACATGAACGATCATGGAAGTGTTATGCCACGAAAACGCCATGTAGCGCAAATTAGAGGTCTCTGCAGACATTACTAGACACGGCGTATGCCTAGCATATTTAGCGCAGTTAATTCAGCTAACGGTTAAGCAAACTATCAATATCCGATTTACGGTAGCGGCGAATCTTCTTAATTCCAAAATACACCGGCTTCAGCACGCCGCGCTTATCCTAGTTGCGCAAAGTATTCGGGCAGACGTGCAAGATCTTACTTGCCTCGCCTAGCGTGATAATTCTCTCCTCGATTTCCTCGCCTTTCATGTAATTTATTATATAATAAACACAGAGAACTGGAGTAAAATTGTGAATCGGAAAAACGTGAACGAGTCTGATGATTATTCAGCACGGCTATACGATCTATATAGCAAGGGTAAAGAGGCTTGTAGTATCTTCCAGGTGGAGATACGGCGTCTAGTTGATAGTATTAACCCAGAAAAAGACATGCTCTCGTGGTCCGATGAGGAGCGGAAGACGTTTGAAGATACTTTTAAGAGGCTCGATCAGCTTTCGAGCGACTGGTATGGATCGGTGTGGGTATTCTTAATCAGATCCCGCTAATTAGCCTCAGAGCACGGTTTTCCGCGAACGTAAAGACTACCGAGGGTGAGCTGTGCGCCCTATATCCGCAATATCTCCAAGCTAGCTGCATGAAAGTTCTACTACGTCTCTACGATACTATGAAAATAAGAACTGAACGTCTGCCAGATATTTTGAAAGCCTGCGAAGAATTCTGTCGTAATACTGAGAATGCGCCGAAAAAGCGTGGGCGCAAGGCCGCTATCTATCGTTTAACCTATGACGACATGGCTGGCGTTTTGCGTATCAACGACATTATCGTGCATAAATGTAATGTCGAAAGCAAACTCGATAAGGCAATCAGGAAAGCGTTAAAAGCTCCAGGTAAGAAGATTGCCGTGCGTGGTAATTTACGATCAAGCATTAGCCGCACTAAAATCCCTAAGTCTCTGCAAAAACTAATGTTTGTGACTGGCAAAGGCGTTTTACGGTTGCGCCCAGAAATCTCGGCGAGTGATTTGCGGAAGTATGATATTGACCGCGCAGAAATTGATTTAGAATTGCAACAACTTTTATAAATATCTCTGTAAATTTTTGAATTCCTTTGCATTGGTTTGAGGAAGCCGATGTGTTTTTGCTTTTTATATGATAACCAGGATATGAATAACAACCGCAATCACATCAAATTAGCTTGCGAATATGCACCGGCAGAAATCAAGAAGCTGGCGAAATTCTTCGAGCTTATCAGTGATGCGGAGAAAGCACAGGAAGGATGTAATGAGAATCAAGAATGTAATTATCAGGCCAGTCACGCTAAATAATGGACTTATAGGATTTGCCAGTATTACGCTTGGCGACGATATGGCACTTAATTCGATTGCGATTTACCGTAAGTTCGACGGTAACGGATATCGCTTAGTCTATCCGACCAAAAGCCAGATGAAGATGAAATATATCTTCCATCCGCTGACACATCAGATGAGCAAAGAAATTGAACAAGCGATCTTTGAGGAATGCAAGAATGTGTTTGAGAAAAATTGTAATGATCGATACGATAAAACTGACTTGCGATATTGAAAAACTTCCAAGCCAGATTCGCTTCACTGAGAACCAAAAAGGCGTAATTAAAAGCATTTTCAACCCAACCAAAGAACAGGAGTCGACTGGTAAATACTTTCCACGAATAACATTTATCAAGCAGCCGGTGCGTGGCGGTCTGCGTCAGCATGTGCAGATAGAGTTCTCTATTCCGAAGCTACTCCATGGCAACAACTTTAGCGAAGTTTGCGATGCGGATTTTGACAACATTGTAGAGGCTTTGCGCTACGTGATTTGGCAACTAGATATTGGTTGGCGACCAGAGAGGCCGTTAGAAGAATTTCGGGTAACGAGAGTTGACTATAGTAAAAACATTATCTTTAACGACGGAACGACGGTGGCGCAGATCATCAAACTTCTTAATACGTCTAGTATTAGCAAAGCGATCGATATTTCTAATGGAGAGTTTAGAAACGGCGGACAAATCCTGCATCTGCATACTGGTCGGCGCGACATTGCGTTTTATGATAAGATTTCTGACCTCAAACGCTCGAAGATTAGCGAGAAACGTTCGGAGGAGAAAGATAATCGTTGTCAGCTTGGGTTACTAGATTCGCTACAGAAAAAGTCGAAGCTGGCGGTTTTGCGCTATGAAATTCGCCTTAAATAGCGTACGTGAGATTAAACGGAGCCTACAACTTATCAGACAAGATGTAGAAGATGTAAGCTTTCGGCGACTGTTTTCTTCGGAAATATCTCGAGCGATACTTTTATATTGGTGGAAGGAGATCTTTCGGACGATCCCGAAGATGCCGCTTGATAGCGCAACTACGATGAACCAATTACTCGGATTACTAGCAAATCCTGAGGCGAAGCCACAACGAGTACTTGCGACGATGGGTGCGCTACGCCTCTATGAGGAACCAGATTTTGATGAGCGCTTTGTGCGCGAAGTATTTGATAAAAGATTTAAGCCAGGGTCGTGGAATCGGAGCAAGAAGCTACTACTTCAGCCCGAAGCACCGAAGAATTTGCAGCATTTACTACAGATAGAACAAACCATTCGCGAAATGCGACCGTTAAAATTAGAGGATATTAGGATGATGTAGGGACAGAGTAAGCTAAAGCAAGATATAATAGTAACAAAGAGTGAATTAAAGGAGGTATATGGCGTACCATAACAATAAGTACGAGGGCGTAAAAGCGTTTCTAATTGCGCGAGTGTCCGATCCGAGCCAGATTGAGGCACTACCAGGGCAAATCCTACGGCTGAACAAATACGCAGAGCAACTTGGGCTAGATTGAGCAATTAGAACCGGTGTTAGCCAGTATTTCTATCGGCGAGGGTTTGGCGAAGCGGATTTGCGACGAGATGAATAGGGACCAGATGCGAACAAAAGAGCTAAGAGAGACGCAGAAGAAGGTGCTGCGCAATAAATACGAAACACTGGAGCGGCGTAAGGACATACTGTATGAAGACCGACTCGACGGGCGTATTACTGTGACCGAGTATGACGAAAAAGCGAAAAATATCACTCAACAAATGCACGATCTTGACGACGAGTTAGTAAAACTTGAGCAAGGCTCGGATGGTGCCGAAATGACCGTTTCTAATCTGTTAAAACTCGCTGCCAATGTCGATGAGTTATTTAAAAGTTCGAAACCAGCCGTGAAAAACCGAATTTTGCGATTGGTGGTTCCGAACCTTAAAATCCAACAAAAAAGACTCAACTTTAATCTGTTAGAGCCTCTTGCTACGTTAGTCGATTTGGACTCTCGTAGCGTATGGTGCCCGAAATGGGACTTGAACCCATATGGATTTCTCCATTCGATTTTAAGTCGAACGCGTATACCAATTCCGCCATTCGGGCGACCATCTCTATTATACCACACCTAGGTCTCTCCCGACCATTCCCAAAACTAAAGAGCCCAAAACAGGCTCTCCAAATCTTCTCCCAATCCCCCTTGCAATGCCCACTCGCATTGCTTTTTTGAACTTCAGGCGGCCCTCAACGTCAAGATTCGTCCGAGTTCTTATACCTATTTTAGCATAGCCACCATGCTCGTCAAGCTTTTTTTTCGCGAATTTTGTGATATAAAAAGAAACAGTTTCCACGAATCTCGCCCCTGTTATTTCCCAAAAACCGAACAAAACCTCTTGACTTTATAAGAAATGTGTGCTACAATGAAGGTATAAGGACAATTAACCTTGTCCGTAGCATTTTGATGGACTCGAGCCCAAAGACGCAAAATCTGAAAAGCTAAAATCTAAAAATCGCAAAGTTTCAAAGATCTAAGGGCCGAAGCTATCCATCAAGTTTTTTATCAAAAAAAGAAAGGAGGGGTTAATCATGACAATCTTAACCCTGAAACTTGTTAGCCTGACACTGGTTGCGCTTATTCTCGGAGTTGCTGGAGTAGGTATTTTTATCGCCACGCTCCTATGCTGCGGCATACGAAAGACTAATCCCAACCCGCAGTCCGGCTGTGCTCTCATTTTCCCTTTAGGCGCCATCTTTCTGGCTCCCGCTAAGGCGGATGAATGGCTTTGCCAAGCTGGGCTCAGTGCAGTTAGGGTGCAGGATTGGCTCGCAATCATAGCTGTTTACAGCGCTATCTGTTTGTTCGCTGGTCTCTATCTGGGTGCTTATATGACCGACTTGACCATGCGCGAAAACAGGAAAACCGAGCCAGAGGCAGACGTGGAGAAGTGATCTCCGGAACGGATGAGCGTTAATCGCATCAGGATTGCCGGATCAAATCTCAAAAAACGGTCGCTTTAGTTTAGAAGCGGCCATTTTTGTTAAAATCTATGCTACAATAATTACATGCAAGGTCGAGGTAATAGTTTTAAGCGGTGGTTCCGGCGCTGGTGCGATGAGTGGCGGCTTGCTTTGTCGGGCGTTGTCTTGGCTACCCGCCAGTGCAGTTTTTTGATCACCTTTGGTCTCAGTTTTATTCTTTTCGGCATTCTGATGAGTTTGCTTTCGAGTAGCACTGCGCCGCTCACTTTCTTTTGGTCGGAAAGTTTGCTCGGGAAGCTCAGAATCCTCGGTCAGGCTTTGCTCGATATCTTTATTATCAATGGCAATTTTGGTACTTGGCTGCTCAACTTTTTGATTATCCTCTGTCAAAGTATCTTGATTGGTCTGGTCGCATTGGTCTGGCAAAAACGTCGTCGTAGCCGTAAGGCTCAAACCGTCGCCACTGCCACCAACGTCAGCCATATTGAATACGCCAGCGTTGTGGCCGGTCTGGCCGTGCTTGGCTCGGGTTGTCCAGCCTGCGGCACAACGCTCTTGATGCCGGTGCTTGGCACTTTGTTTAGCACTAGCGGCCTGATGGTGGCGACCGCGCTTTCTGGAATTCTAACCGCTATCGCTTTGATCGTCTCGCTCCTCAGCATCAAAAAACTCGGTAACGACGCCTATGTACACATCGTCAGTGAAAAATTCCAGCAAAAACACCAGAGCGCAAAACCCCAAACCAAGAATACAAAGGAGGCTTCATGACCGGTGCTTTCATCGCAATCATCGCTGTTTTTATTGTGATTGCCGTGATTTCTTTCTCGCTTAGCCAAGTCCCAGCCGACCCAGTCTGGAACGCTGGCATGACAGTTGGTCCCGCCGACGCCCCGAACCATTATATTATGTATACCGATCTCATGTGTCCTTATTGCGACGTTTTCTCGCGCACCGTTCACGACCATTGGGACGAGTTCCTCGCCTATCTTGAAGAGAATAATATCCTTTTTGAAATTCGCCTCACCGATTATCTCTATCTCGGTAGTGGTAGTCAGTATTCCCGTGCGGCGGCCGAAGGCGCTTATTGCGCGCTGCGCGAAGATAAATTCTGGGATTATTATCACGGCTCCATTTCCGCCCTTTGGCAAGATTATCATTCCAAGGGTATTGGTAGCAACAAAGAAGCCACACCGATCAAAAATCTCCCCGATAATTATTGGCTCAAAATCGGTCAAAAAGCCGGCCTAGGTGAAGATTTCAAGCACTGTGTCGAAAACCATGAAACTGCTACCGAAGTTGAGGAAGTCACTGCGCGTGCGCTCAGTCCAGCCACCGGCGGCGCTCAAGGGATGCCATATTTCAAGTTTAACAAGAAAACTTGGGCTGGTTTTGATGACAAGTGGGGTTGGGAAGAAATCAAGTTCTTCCTCGACGATGGACTACAGAAGTAAACGCCACAAGGGCTCAGCCATAATCGGCCCCGATAGCTAAATCGCAAGGCTACTCAGCGCCGTACCAAACTCCAGCATTACCCCAGTATTAACTCACTTTTCTCACCGCTCGCCAAATCTTTGACTTGATAATTCTGCGCCGCCACCTCGTTTTCTCCAATCACAATCAATTTCTGTGCAATCTGTGCAGTATATTTAATCTTATCTCCCATTTTCTTCTCCCCCCAGATAATCTCCGCGCTGTGTCGATTTTTGCGCAATTTTTCCACTAGTTCTAGCCCCGTCGTCGATATTCTTTCCTCCTCGCCAACTAGTACAATCGCATACTCTACTGGTTTTACATTTTCTGTCGCTACGCTACCAAAATTTTGTAAAATATAAAACAATCGCGTCAAACCAATCGAACCACCTACCCCCGGCAAACTCTGGTCGGTATAATTACTAGCCAAGTTCTCATAGCGTCCACCCGAGCAAATCGAACCAATTTCCGGATGTTCTAGCAGCACCGTTTCAAAAACCGTCCCAGTGTAATAATCCAACCCACGCACAATCTTCATATCTGCTACGAGTTCAAACTCAGCACCCGCAACCTCCCTAAGGTGTTGTAAAAAATACAACACCTTGGTGATTTCTTCGATTCCAGCCCTAAACTTCGCATTTTCTAACCCTAAATCCTGTAATTTTGGTTTAATTTCGACCAAATCCCCACAAATCTCCATAAATGTTGTAATTTTTACAACATTTTCGCTGCCAATTTTCAGTTCTTCCAGTGCCTGAACTGTCTTTTCTGGCGCCACTTTTTCCGCATGATCAATAATCCCGAAAATCTCGTCCGCCTTTTGTTCCAAGTTCAAAGCCTCGAGCAAACCACCGAGCAGCTTGCGATTACTCACGCGTACTCGGAATTTCCCCGGCAAAGGCAGGGTCAAAAGCGCTTCCGCGAGCGTCATAATCACTTCTGCGTCATACTCAAGCGGCAGATTATTTCGCCCCACTACGTCCACGTCGCATTGATAAAATTCCCGGAACCGACCCCGTTGTGGCCGCTCACCGCGAAAATTCCGCGCTACCTGCGTCACCTTGAAAGGGAAGGCCAGCTCGTTCAAGTGTTCCACCGTATAGCGCGCCAGCGGTACTGTATGGTCAAACCGCAACGCTTGGTCGGCCTCGTCCACTGACTCGGCCGTTTTTACCACCTTATAAATCTGCTTCCCCGTCTCGCCCCCGGCCTTCGCCAGTAGCACTTCACTTCGTTCAATCGTCGGCGTCTCAATATGCAAAAACCCGTGCTGCCTAAAAACCGTCAAGATATTACTTTTCAGCCGGTCAAACTCTGTCTGGAGTTCCGGCAACAATTCCTGCATCCCACTCAGCGCACGTGTATTAAACTTCTTCATAATCCGTATTATAGCACACTTTTCGACTGGCTATGTTATAATAGAGGTACTATGTCTGCGAGGAAAAACCCATCAAAAAACCCACCCAAAAGTTCATCAGAAACTTCACCGAAAAACCCATCAAAAAAATCCGATGGTGATATTATTGACCGCTTAGTCGCCTGGGGCTGCAACCTTCTGCATCTCTCAAAATTCGCTAAAACCTTCCAGCAACTTGCCAAATTCTTCATCGTTGGCTGCACCAACACCGCGATTAACTGGATCATTTTTGCAATCATGCTGGCAGTTTTGCCGATCGCCGACGAAGTAGCGAAGTCCGTCGTCGCCAGCGCAATTGCCTTCGCCATTTCGACCATCTTCAACTTTTGGGCCAGCATCACCTGGGTCTTCAACACAACCGGCGAAAAAACTCGCCGCCGCCTCTTCATCGAATTCGCTATTTTTAATGGTATCGCCTTCCTAGCCTTCGACGAAGCCTTGCTTGCTCTCCTAGTCTCGCTTGGCTGGCATCCGATGATCGCCAAGGTTCTCACTACCGCTTGTGGCATGGTCTTCAATTTCATCACTCGCAAAATGTTCCTCGAGGGTGCGCGTCCTAATTTTGTCAACAAGCGCCAGTCGAAGGGGGATGACGATGCGGAATAATCTCGGGGGGGGGGGCATTTAGGAGCCGTACCCTCCGATTCATCCGTAGAACTTTTTGACGTTTTAGATTCCTCGGGCCATAAAACCGGTCAAACCAAACCCCGCCATCTCGTCCACCGTGACGGCGACTGGCACCGCGCAGTCGATATCTGGATCATCAATCCCGAGTGCGGTTTGCTCCTCCAACGTCGTGCCGCTGATAAAGATAGCTGGGCTGGCTATTGGGACATTTCTTGCGGTGGCCACCTCACCGCTGGTGATGACTCTTTGACCGGTGCCTTGCGCGAGCTCGAGGAAGAACTTGATCTTCACGCCCAGCCTGAAGATCTCCATTTCGTCAAGACTATCCAATCCTCCGCCCGCCCCGCGCCGGATTTCATCAATAATTGCTTCAATGATCTCTATTGGCTAGAAACCAACTACGAAATTTCCGACTTCAAAATCCAAACCTCCGAGCTTTCCGATCTAAAATACGTCTCCGCCGCCGAGCTTCAAGCTCTACTCGCCGAGAATCCTTCGCCCCTCGTCCCGCACCCCGAATTTTACACTTTTGCCCTTGAACTGCTCGAAAAATCCCCGAGCCAGCTATCGTAGCCCAGGAGTTTTCTAAAGTTTCTTCATTCTTAGCATACTATACCAAAATTAGCAAAATAACCATTGTCTTACGTACAACATCTATACAAAAAAGCTTGCTTTTTTGGTAATGTAAGCTGTAACAATAGAATATTTATCAATTTGATGAAAATTCTATTGACTTTTTAAGCAATCTGTGCTACAATGAAAGTATAAGCTTAATGAAGGCTTACGAACGGTTATATATAGATATAACCCCTAGCTCTAAAGAGCTAAGCACTGCCTTAAAAGCCTAAGCATTTTAAAATCTCTTGCAAATACCTAGATTCATGGTGATCTTTCTCATTTCAACATATTTTCGCTCCTAAACTGTCGATTTTATCGCAGCCAAGACGAATTCCGCTTCTTTCGGATTCACCTTGCCTGCGATAAAGCGCAGTGAGAAGGAGGAGAAAAAGATGATGAAAATGAAGAATCTTGGGAATGTTGTAGCGGTGTTGTTAGTTTTAACAATTTGTTTTGCGATGGTTAGTCAGAATGTGGCTGCCAAAGACAACAAATCAAACACCCGCTCGACCAAGCAGGGCGAGTCAGTCCCGCCCGAGAAACCGAGCGAGAATCCGCCACAGTTCGATCCGCAGCTGCCCGAGTCCGACCAGGAAAAAGATTCTGCGTCGGAGACAATATCGGAGCCTGCCGATCAGCCGGGACCGACTAGCATTGTCGAAGGGCATTTCTCAAGGCTCAGATATGGCAGTGAGGTTACGGTCGAGCCGGGTACGGTTTACTATGAGACGGCGGCCTTTGGCGGTTCCGGTAAGACTGGCATCGTCGGCAATGATTACACCCAGGGCAAGCTGCGCATTTGCGGCTTTGGTGTGCTGAATAAGCAGGGCCAGGTCGAGCGGAGTTCCTGTTATGGCCGCGAGACCATTCCAGACTCCGAGCCGCAGCCGGAATTCTTCAGCCAGGCCTTGATAGATCGGGCGTGGGTCGCAGTTGTCACTGACGGATTTACGACCGGAGATATTGGCTGGTTGCGCCGTTCAGATGTTGAGCTGGAAGTACCGTTGTCAGAATTGCCGATTGTCGGCGATATGGCTGCAATTGCGGAGGAATGTCAGAATTACTCTGAAAATCCTGATCCGTCTGATGACCCATCTAATAGAAATCAGACGTCTGAACAGGAAAAGGACCGGCCTACTGATGAACGGCCAGATTCTTATGACTCTGAACAGATCGTTGACGGTCCAACCAAAGGCCCGGTTAATGTTGACAATGCGCCCATCGGCGGCGGACGTAATAGGCAGTAAATGTTTGCAAGAGAAAAACTCCCCATCTGAGGGGAGTTTTTTATGTCGAAGAATAGTTTTTTGAACCCAAAACCAGCAACATAAAAATTGCTAACAAGATTCGGAGCCCATAACTCCAGAAAAAAGCTTTATTAAAAATTGCCGAGATACCAAAAAAGCTGATATCATCTATTCCGAGCGCAGAGCTAAACAGAAAACCTGTTTTCTTTTCGTCCTACCGCCACTCGCGCGTGCGACCCGGTTCCCGGTTCGCTTTCCGCTCGCATACAATCCATGCGCTTACCGCCAGCCCAAGGGCTGTCGCCAAGCGCATGGAGGCACCGACCGGAATTGAACCGGTGTACGCGGTTTTGCAGACCGCTGCGTCACCACTCCGCCACAGTGCCA
>CAOJGQ010000017.1 GCA_948435375.1 uncultured Candidatus Saccharibacteria bacterium | reverse complement strand
CGAACTAGCACAGCTTAAAATCGCCACTACCACCTCAAGGTAGCGTGTCTACCAAATTCCACCACGGGCGCAGAGGAATACTGCCATTATACCAAACTTTCCCCAAAACACAACTGTTGTAAAAATTACAACAAAAATGCTCCCACAAACCTCCACAAATCCCCATAATCTCACACAAGTCCCCATAATCTCACACAAGTCCCATAATGCCTTCAGAACCCCACAAAAATCTCCACAAAACTCTTGCCAAACCTTGCGACATGATATATCATAGAAGTAACAAGGTCATTTGAAACAAAAAGTTAAAAGGTAAACATCAATGGAATACAAAATCAGAACTCTATTGGTCGCCACTGGCATAGCATTAGGTGCTATGGTGGCTCTCACTCCTCTGACTTCGTACGCCACAAACATGAAAATGGGCGATAACTGTCTCCAATACCAAACCGGCGCTTTGGCCACGGTTGAAGGCACTTGTATCGAAAGAACTGGTTCTACCGAAGTCTTGCTCAATGTCCAATCTCTACTCATCCTTGACGCCGCTTCCGGTGACACTATTTCTGCCAAGGGCGACGAGACCGTCAACGGCAAGATTTCTGCCACTGTTCGCAGCTCACATGATTACACGATTTCGCTCAGCTCCGCCAATCCTACCTTGACAAATCCTGACAATGTTGATTATACTATCCCCGCCACTAGCGACGTGACCGCCGGTATCAACGGTTGGGGCGTGAAAAAGGACGCCAGCGTCAAGAAAGACACTGATACCGACTACACCGCCGTTACTACCACGCCTACCGTCTTCTTCGAAGGTGGACCCACTGCGCTTGTCGAGGGGGAGGGTAATCAGACCAACTTTGAGGTTGGCGTCGGCGTCAGTCCCGTCCTCCCAGCCGGCACTTATTCCACCACCGTCACTGTTACCGCCGCCATCAAGGAATGATTCGCCGCTATTTTAATCTTATTGTTTGCCTAATTTGCGCCGTCTGCCTTACCGCAGGCTCGGTTGTTCAGCTTGCCTCCGCTCCTCGAGCCGCTGCTATTGAACAAGGGGATATCGTCATCCAGGTCAATCCTGCCGATCAGGACATTGACCTCACTCCCGGCCAAGTTACAAACGGTAGCATTAAGGTGAAAAACCTCGGTCGCCAGTCCTATAATTTCACCGTTTTCTCCAAGCCTTATCAGGTCATCAATGATATTTACGACCCCGATTTTTCCACCGAAAACTCCTATACAAAGCTACATAATTGGCTCAGTTTTCCGCGGACCGAATATTATATCACTCCCGGCGAAGAGCTAGTGGTTGATTTTACTGTCAATGTTCCCGCCGACACTCCCGGCGGTGGCCAATATGCTGCCATCATTATCGAAACTCGCGACAGCATCAACGCCGAAGCTAGCTTCCAAACTGTCAACCAAGTTGCCTCCCTAATCCACGCCCATGTTGCCGGCGATACCAGGGAAGAAGGCCTCCTCATGAAACATTCTATTCCACGCATTGTTTTCGGCTCACCTCTCACTGTCTCCAGCAATATCAAAAACGACGGCAATATTGACTTCCGCGCCAATCACTCCATGACCATCTGGAATTTCTTCACCGGTGACGAAGTTTTCAGCCCCGACACCTTGAAAGACGGCCGTCTAGTCGGCAGTATTAACCCCGCCATTCTCCCCGCCAGCTCCCGCTACAACGCCCTTACCTGGGAAAACGCCCCTCAGCTCGGCGTTTTTCGTGTCAAACAAGTCATTTCTTTCCTCGACGAAGTCTATGAATTCGAAGAGATCGTCTTCATTTGCCCTATTTGGCTGGTTGGCGGCCTGATTTTCCTGATTTTCTTGATGGTTTTCTGGCTCATCGCCCGCATCCGTGCCCGCAAGAAGCGCCGCCCGCAAGTCGTCTAGCCCCTCCAGAACTCATCACTAAAATGCTATTGACTTTTTCCGCCAAGTGTGCTACAATGGAGATAATGACTCCTCGAGCCATAGTTTGGCAGGTGCCCACTCCATGAAAATGGTTAATAAGCTAGCAAATAACCAGGAATTATATAATTATGCAAGACAAGATTCGCAACGTTGCTATTATCGCTCACGTCGACCACGGCAAAACCACCCTTGTCGACGGTCTTTTGAAGCAGTCGAAGACTTTTCGTGACAATCAAGCCGAAATGTCGCAAACTCTGATCATGGACTCCATGGACCAGGAGCATGAGCGCGGCATCACTATTACTGCAAAACAAACCTCAGTTTTTTACGACGGTTATAAAATTAATATCATCGACACGCCAGGTCACGCCGACTTTTCTGGCGAAGTCGAACGCACGCTCAACATGGCCGATGGCGTGCTTCTGATCGTTGACGCCCAGGAAGGCCCTATGCCCCAGACGAAATTCGTCCTCCAGAAAGCCCTTAGCTTGAAGCTGAAGCCGGTGGTGGTTATTAATAAAATCGACAAACCGGCCGCTCGCATTACAGAGGTCGAAAGTGAAATTGCCGACCTTTTCCTTGAGCTCGCGACTGACGAGTCTCAGCTTAATTACCCGATTTATTACGCTATCGCTCGTGACGGGCGTGCCGGTAAGACCACTGAGCTGGATGATGACTTGCACGTGATTTTTGAATCAATTATTAATGACATCCCTGCGCCGAAAATCGACGAGCACGCCGAAAAAGGTGCCCAAATGCTGGTCGCCGCCTTGGCCGCCGACAGTTACCTTGGGAAATACGCCATCGGCAAAATCTTCCGTGGCTGCCTGAAACAAGGCGAAACCGTGTCGATTTTGCATGCTTGCACCGACGAGAATTCACCCCAAAATATGGTCATGAAGCGCGCCAAAATCGACAAGATTTTCGTCTACAAAGGTCTGGGTCGCGAAGAAGTTGCCGAAGCCGCCGCTGGCGATATTGTGGCTTTGACCGGCCTAGCCGCGGCTAATATTGGCGACACTGTGGCGACCGCTAGCGAAGATGGCAGCGCGCCGGAAGCTTTGCCGACGATTGAGCTCGAAGCGCCGACCCTGAGCATTTACATCGGCCCCAACACTTCGCCGCTTAAGGGTCAAGAAGGCGAATTCACTACTTCGCGCCAGATTGCTGAGCGCCTGGAACGCGAGCTAGAAACGAATATCGCTCTGAAAATCGTCCCGGATGGTTTAGGCTACAAAGTTTCCGGGCGTGGCGAGCTCCATCTTTCGGTCTTGATTGAAACGATGCGTCGCGAGGGCTATGAGCTTGAGACCGGCCGTCCAGAAGTGGTTTATCGCGAAATTGACGGCGTGAAACAGGAGCCAGTGGAGGAACTAACCATTGAAGTTGAACCAGAATTTGTCGGCGCTGTTTCGCAAGAACTTGGCATGCGTCGTGCTGAGTTGAAGAATCAAGAAATCACCGGCTCTGGTTCTACTCGTTTTGTTTATGATATTACCACCGCAGCGCTGATCGGCCTGCGCAATAACCTGCTCACCGCGACTAAGGGCACGGCAATTATGTCATCGCTGCCCAGCGGTTACCGTCCGCTGGAAGGGAAATATCGTCCTGAACGAAATGGTGCCCTTATCGCGTTTGAGCCGGGCGCGTCTACCGCTTACGCTCTCGACGCGGCGCAGGCCCGTGGCACCCTCTTCATTCCACCTGGCGTCCCGGTCTACCAAGGCATGATCGTCGGTTTATCCAACAAAAAGGACGACCTCGACATCAACGTCTGCAAGGAAAAACAGCTCACCAATATGCGCACCCACGCTAGCGACGGTGCCATCCAGCTCACACCCTACACCGAATATTCCCTTGAACAATGCATCGACTTCCTGCTCGATGACGAGCTACTCGAAGTGACGCCAAAATCTCTCCGTCTTCGCAAGCGTGAGCTCGATCCGGTGAAAAGAAAGCGTCAAAACCGCCAGTAGCCCCAAAGCCGCAGACACATCCAACCCTCAGGTACAACATAACCGAGGTGAACTTGGTATAACTATTGATGAATTAAGAAACCTGTGCCAAAATAGAAAGAGTACCTACTATTTCAACATTTTTCATAAGGAGGGGCAATTATGAACCAAAGATATGAAACCAGCTGGGTAAGTACACATGAGTGCGTCATCAATAAGATAAAAAACGAGACACCTCAGCCGGTCGGTATCGTGTTCTGCGGTGTGGATTGTGAGTTTAAGAATCAGGTTGTAGATGCGTTTCTGGGCGATCTTTATCCGATTGCTTATGGCGCCTATGATATGTCGACTGATGGCAAAATGAAGTTTTTGCTAAGTCGCGAAGGGGAACGGGTTGCGGTAAATCTTGATACAACCGAATCTGCAAACCGCGAGACTAGGCTCACCGCCGTGCAGCGGCTCTTTGATGCTGGTGCCACAAACGTCATCGGGATATGGATCGGACCACAATCCTGCACCGAAACGCCAGATTCACCCGCTGCCGACGAGTTTTCTTATCTCGTCGAAGTTTATCACGTGTATTGCCACAAAACTGGACGTGTCATGGTTTAGTTGGCGCGATTACCCTTATGAGGCGCAGGGCTATCTTGCGTCTCTTTTTTGTTGCGAATATTTCACCTCCTCTCGATCCCACCTTCAGACCTAGCTTCGTGCTATAATTGACTCATGTTTATCGATACCCATTGTCACCTCCACGACCGTGAATTTTTCTCCGCCCAGCAAGCGGACGAAATGTTAGAACGTGCTCGCCAAAAAGGAGTTGAAAAAATCATCTGCATTGGCACCAATCCCGATGATTCTCGAGTCGCTCAAGCTTTCGCCACCAAGCGCAAAAATGTCTACTGGACCTATGGCATTCATCCCGAATTCGCAAACAGAGATTTGTCACACGAGGCTTTTTTAGACTCTTTCTTCCGAGACGATGCTCAGAATGTTGAGCAAGCCAATCCCGCCAATAACGATTTTTCGCAGGGGACTTTGGCTGCTTTTAAGATTATGGAGCTTGACTCCCGGGGCGGACGCGGGTCGGAATCTTTAGATGACGAGAGCGTCCCACTAATCGCAAAAGCAGACAAAGTCCCCTGTATGCCGGTTGCCATTGGCGAAATCGGCCTCGACTACCACTATGATAATTTTGACCGCCCCGCTCAGCTCCACCTCTTCGAGAAAATGCTTCAGCTTGCCAAAGATGCCGATTTACCAGTCTCGCTACACCTTCGCGAGGCGTTTGACGACGCTCTAGCTGTATTGGATAATTTTCCCGGTACGCGCGGCGTTGTCCATAGCTTTACCGGTTCAAAAAAGGATCTCAAAAAGCTCCTCGCGCGGAATTTTTATATCGGCGTCAACGGCCTCGCGACCTATACTACTCCCGCTTTACCGCCACTCGAAAAAATGGTCTTAGAAACCGATGCTCCCTTCTTGACTCCAGTACCTTTCCGTGGTACAATAAACGAGCCGGGCTGTGTTCCGCTGATCGCGGACTGCCTATCTGGCAAATTGGGTGTGGATTTAGCAGAAATCAGGGAGCAAACCACTCAAAATGCGCGGAAAATATTCCAAATATAACCACAATTCACTGGATCTGTCAGCGACCCAGAGTTTTGAGTTGCTTGTTTCTTCGACGATATATCACGAACTTATGCAAATTGCCAAGGAGATCGAAATATGCCGTGCCTCTCGCTAAGACATCACAAGTTTTTCGCTCGCCTTTGTCGCTGGGTTTCTGCTGTCCGATCATCTTCTCCGGATCCTGTCAAGGTCGGTAATCTCGAAAACCCTGAAGATGCAACACAAAACCCAGCAAATACAACTACGGAGTACGCATCAAACCAGACGATAAGCCCCGCAACTTTCAAAAATGGTGATGAAGCCACCAAAAACGTCGCGAACACTCTTTATATCACACACGAACGTGCGCCGCTGCCCGCTGTATCACTCTTGCCAGACCATAGTCTAGCCAATCTTGTCAACGCAAAGCTCCAGGCTCTTAACCTAGCCGAATCCGCCCCTACCGAAACTATACCAACCGAAGTTACCTCAACTAAAGTCACTCCGACTGAACCTGTAACTGGAGACGTATCAACTTCTACAATATCAAATCCCTCAGTCTCAAGCCCCACGGAACAAAATCCTACAATGTTAAATCCCGTCCTGCCAAACCCTGCCCCTGAACCCACCCCCAAACCGCTCGTTTCCCCCAAAACTCCCCGCCTACCGTTTGCTAACTTCTTCAGTCGCCAGGCGCGTCCGACTCGCCCTCGGCGTCTCAGTGCCAGCGAGCTGATTAACGCCGAATCTCGTCTCGGCAGCACCATTTTTGGTCCGATCCCGGCTGGCCACCGCCGTGAATTTTTCCACGACAAAGCTAACGTTTGGATTTGGCACGAAAGCTGGCAGGACCTCGACGCTTCCGAGCGCCAAATCACGGTGCGCTACGAAATCCGCCCCACCGGCGTGTATAAAAAATTTGCCGCCGGCAAATACGTGCGCCTCGAGGATGCCGAACTCACCAATTTCCGCAAAGCCGCCCATGCGTATTTGCAGGTTGTCAAAACCAATCTTTATTCCTCAGCGAATGTGTTATAATTATAAAATATGAAAATCGGTGTTTTTGATTCTGGGAATGGTGGCTACACGACCTTAGGAGCTATCCGTTCATTGTTGCCAGAAAACGAATATTATATTGGTGACCACAAGAATTGTCCGTATGGCACAAAAACTCAGGCTGAATTGATAGAAATCACAACTCATATCGCTCAGCGGCTGGCTTCATGGGGCGCCGAGATGATAGTTATTGCTTGTAATACCGCCACGACTAGATGCATCAGAGCTTTACGTCAACGCTTTCCAGATATTATTTTGTTGGTACTGAGCCCGCTATAAAGCTAGCCTGCGATGCTGATTGCCAGGAAATTCTCTTGCCCGCGAGCAAATCCAGTCCTATTTTCACAAAACTCAACTTTTTGACGGTAATTTTGGTGTTGCTAAACGTGTTCAATCCTTGCAAAATATCAACAAGCTGCCAGAAAACTCAAACTAGCTTTCATTGCGAAGCTATGTTATAATATACCTATGATTTACCTCGACCACGCCGCTGCTACTCCCGTGAACCCTAAAGCACTTGACGCCATGTTGCCTTATTTTTCGACTGATTTTTTCAATCCTTCCGCTCCTTATCTCCCTGCGAAACATGTGCGCGAAGCTTATGAATCTGCGAAAAACACCATCGCCCACGCCATCGGTGCGAAGGGTGCCGACCTGGTGATGACCGCCGGCGCCACTGAGTCGATCAATCTCGCCTTTACAGCTTGCGAGAATCATGCACTGGTACTTGCCACCGAGCACTCTGCCGTACTCGAAGCGGCCAAAACTTGCCGCAACCATGATCTAATTTCAGTTGACAAAAACGGCCTTATTGAGCTTAAAGATTTACAGAAAAAGCTTGACGACTCGGTCGATTTTGTTTCTATCTCACTCGCTAACAATGAACTTGGCGCCATTCAGCCGCTGGCCGAAATCGCCGAACTCCTGCGCAGCGTGCGTCAATTTCGTCTTCAGCGGGGAATTATGCGCCCGCTTTATTTTCATTCCGACGCCTCGCAAGCTCTCAATCTCCTCGACATCAATGTCGCTCGCTTAGGAGTTGACCTCTTGACTTTGAACGCGGCTAAGTGCGGCGGGCCGAAGGGCATCGGCGCACTCTATGTTGGTCACCAAGTGCGTCTTTCGCCCATCACGGTTGGTGGTGGCCAAGAGCGCGGCTTGCGCAGTGGAACCGAAAATGTTCCGGCTACAATTGGTTTCGCCGTCGCCGCCAGTGAATCCAAAAAACATCTTTCCTCTCATCGCAAGTCATACCAAGAAATGTCAAACATACTGCGTCAAGAATTAGGCGAAATCGCAACAAAAACCTCAGCATCAAACCAAGATTCCATGCCTCATACCTCAATTATAACACACTCAACCGAAAAAGTCAAGCATAACCAACAAAAAAGTCCAAAAATTGATATTCCCAAACCAATTTTCCTCGGTCACCCGAAACACCAGCTAGCCAATTTCGTCCCAGTTTGTTTCCCCGGGCTCGACGCCGAGCGTCTGATTTATAAACTTGAAGCCGAAGGGGTTTTAGTCTCGACCGGCGCTGCCTGCGCCGCGAACAAGGGGGCTAAGTCGCACGTTCTCGCCGCCATCGGCCTTTCCGACGCCGAAATCGCCGGCTCACTCCGCATCTCGCTCGGCAGCACCAACACCGAAGAGCAAATCCATGAAGCCACCCAAAAAATTACCGAAACCGTTAGCCATGAATATGCTCGTGTTTTGGCGCGCGGTTATGGTGCTTTTCGGGAATCTCCGGAGCTCACGAGCGAGGACGAAGATGCGCGGCCCCCGCAACGGCGGGCGGACGCGACATCGTGTCCCGAAAAGTATAATGACTGCGCGGGAATAAAGGGGGAGCATATTCATGGCTAAAGTTTTCCTCGGCATGTCCGGCGGCGTCGACTCCTCAGTTTCGGCCATCTTACTTAAGGAGCAAGGCTACGATGTAACCGGCGTCTACATGAAAAACTGGTCAAAGGACCTCCCTGGCATGAAATGTCCCTGGGCGGAAGATCTCGCTGATGCTAAGCGTGTGGCGGTCGGGCTAGACATTGATTTTGAAGTTTGGGATTTTGAAGCTGATTATAAACAGAAAGTTGTGGATTACATGCTGGCCGAATTCCAGAAAGGCCGCACGCCAAACCCCGACGTGATGTGTAACCAAGAAATTAAATTTAAGCTTTTCTACGAAAAGGCTCTCGCCCGCGGCGCCGATTTCATTGCGACTGGCCATTATGCTCGGGTTGGCACTCAAGATGGATGCATATATGGCAAGGGCGAATCATTCTCCGAGGGGATCCGGAGCTACGGCGAATCTCGTAGGAGTCCGAGAGAAGAAAGTGCTTGCACTTTCTTCCGAGGCGACGCCCGAGAATCTGAGCGAAGCGAAGAGGACGAGCGCGTCAGCCCCGTAACGACGGGCGCTGACGACGCGCCCCGAGGAAAATTGATTCACCCTTGCCTAGATGCTACGCTCTTGCGCGCTAAAGACGAGAATAAAGACCAAACATACTTTTTATACCGCATGAGCGACGAGTCGCTAGCTCGCACGCTTTTTCCCTTGGGTAACATGCTAAAACCCGAGGTGAAGGCTTTTGCTGCCGCACGCGGTTTGGACGTCACCCAGAAGAAGGAATCGATGGGTGTGTGCTTCGTGGGCGACGTGGGCATGAAGGATTTTCTCCGTGAATATTTGCCGGCCGCCGCTGGAGAAATCCGAGAGCTCGAGTCCGACGCCGTTTTGGGCTATCATGATGGTGTCCACCTTTACACTATCGGCCAACGCCACGGGCTCTATCTCGGCGGCGGCCTCCCTTTCTACGTCGTAAAAAAAGACCTCGCGAGGAACATCGTCTACGTCTCCAAAAACCTTAATCACGAAAGTCTCTGGACCGACCGGCTTGCGCTCGAAGATTTGCATCTCCGAAACCACCTGACCATCCAAGACCTCGCAGAACTTCCCGACCTGAAAGTCCGCCTCCGTCACCGCGCCGAACTAATCCCCGCGCAAGTGGCGACGCGCCCCGAGAAAAAAGCTCATTCAGCCATAACCAGATTAACAATCTCTTTCGCCCATCCTATCAAGCGCCCCGCTGCCGGTCAATCCGCCGTTTTCTACGCTGGTGAAGTCTGTCTCGGTGGCGGCATCGTTGCCGAATAACCCGCCAAAATTTGCCAAAACTCGTCAAAATCCGTCCAAATTCCTCAAACTCTCGCCAAAATTCACCGAAACTATTGACAAAAATAGAAAAGTGTGCTACAATGGTAGTATAGACCTGTTTTGGCGGTTTATTAGATTAAACCCTAGTTTTATAAAATAAAACTAGTTTCAAACTTACAGGCTAAAATCACTCGTTTCTCCATACGAGACTAGGAGGTGGAATTATGGAGAAGAATATTAAAAGTTTGACGAATCTATTTATAGGAATCAGTTATGAGGACGCTATTGACGAGGTCGTGCGCGCTGGACGCAGAGCGAAAAATTCCATTGAAACTTTCGCAAAAAGCCACAATGGCTGCATTCTCGTCATGATGGTGCCGCTTTGTCAACAGGCCGATACCTGGTTAGGTGGGCTGAGCGAATTTGATGATACGGGGAGAGCTCTTGATTTGCACGAATATGTCTTTGCTCGCACGATTACTCCCGGCGGCAGCCACACGATCCAGTGAGTTGACCCTAAGGATAATCATGTCGAGCCAGTAAACTGTTTCGCCTATGCGACAATGAAAATCGCATATTTATCACATTTGATCAAGGACAACATTTCGGATCGCGATCATGATGAAACAGCTCAAGGGACGGCTTATTACTGTGAGGCTAATGGTTATTCTAGCCATCGCGGCGCGGTCTGCGTAACGGTTTATTACGCCGACCAGCCGCTCATGCGCTTCTATATCGTTTTCAGTGGTGCTACGGAGGATGAAGATTTGCAGTGTGCCTTAGAAACAGCACGGCACTTCTGCCGATATCTTGATAATCGTGACCCGAACTTTCGCTTCGCTCTGCGCACTGTGGATGGCGCGGTGGATTGGCAAGTTGAAGAAGGGAAGGAGGCAAGATGATGTACCTTCGTTTCTACAACCGTACCGCCAGCCTTTGGAACGAACGTGCTTGTATGGGCTTGGCCATAATGGCTGCAAGCGGTATGGTGGCTTTCATCCAAAACCTCATAACCTGTTTTGCGGGCGAGGTCGATTTCCCCCCTAGTCCTTTTATGGTGGGGGCTGCTTGGCGGTGCGCTTACGCTTGGTTTTCAGTTTAAGTTTCGCCGCATGAAGTTATGTCGTGAACTCAATATTGAGCTAAAGCGAGTCTGGTCACTCCCAGTAGTGTGCGTGAGCATCGCGATTTGTACCAATATTTTATTTTGGGTGAACCAAAGTAAGCTCTGCATCGCAGTATATCTCATTTCGCTGGTCAGTTTCATTTACGCCGGTCACAAGACCAAGGTGGCGCTTCAGACGCCAAGTTTCAACAAGTGTATCGACTCCTATGAAGAATTAGATTAGCTAAAGCAAAATTATCGTGAAAGCAGGCGCTCTTTGCCTGCTTTTTGTTTCTTCGTACTTTCTCTATTCTGTTCTCTGTCTGTATGCTATAATAAACCAATGAACGCCAATCAAATTCGTCAAAAATTCATTGAATTTCAGCAAAAACACGGGCACAAAATCGTCCCGCCCGCTCCGCTCGTGCTCGAGAATGACCCAACCACGCTTTTTACCGGTTCTGGTATGCAACCCATGATGCCTTATCTCCTCGGTCAAGATCATCCCGAAGGCACTCGCATTGCTGACGTGCAGCCGTGCATGCGCCTCCAGGATATCGAAGATGTTGGCGATCCGCGCCATACCACAGTTTTTGAGATGATGGGCAACTGGTCACTCGGTGACTATTTTAAAGAGGAACAAATCCGCTGGTTTTTTGAATTTTTGACCAAGGAAGTCGGCCTCGACCCCGAGAAAATTTACGTTACCTGCTTCATCGGTAGCGAAAAATATGGCATTCCGAAGGATACTGAGGCCGCCCAAATTTGGCAAAAAGTTTTCCAGGAAGCTGGCATTGAGGCCAAAACCGTCGATATGGGCACTGCCGAGCAAGGGGCTGAGCGGGGAATCCAGCCCGGCGAACGCATTTTCTTCTACGACGACCACGAAAACTGGTGGAGTCGTGGCGGTGGCATCGAAACCACGCCGCTCGGTGACCCCTGTGGCCCAGATTCCGAAGTTTTCTATGATTTTGGCGAGGATAAACAAGATGTCGCGAAATACGGCAAGTCTCACCCTGCCTCCGACGGCGCCCGTTTCATGGAAATCGGTAACCAAGTTTTCATGGGCTACCGTCGCAACGAAGATGGCACTTTTTCCGAGCTGAAGCGCAAAAATATTGACTTCGGCGGCGGCTTGGAACGTATTTCGGCCGCGGCGATTGGCAGTTTTGATGTTTTTAGAATTTCGCTCCTCCTGCCGATTATTGAGAAACTCGAGCAGCTTTCGCACAAAAAATATGATAATAATACCGACGAAATGCGTATCATCGCTGACCATTTGCGTGGCGCCTACCTGCTCGCCGCTCAAAGTCTCGAGCCTAGCAACAAGGCCCAAGGTTATGCTCTGCGCCGCCTGGTCCGCCGCGCAGTCTTGAAGGCGCTCGACCTCGGCATCGGCCAAGATTTCCTCACTGAGATTCTCCCAGTCATTGCTGAGAACTACGCCGACCTTTCCGACGACATCTTGCCAAACAGGAAAAATGTGTTATCTATCTTGACAAAAGAGGAACAGGCCTTCCGTCGCACCCTCAATAAGGGCTTGAAAGAGCTGAACAAGCTCGCCAAGAAGCCAGGGCTCGATTCGGACTCTTCGACGCCCCAGCTAACTGGCTATGATCTTTTCAAGCTCCAGGACACTTATGGCTTCCCGCTTGAGCTTAGCGTCGAAGAAGCCTACAAAATTGGCGTTAACCTCTCGAAAGATTATCAAAATGAGTTCCAGACTGCACTCGACGAGCAGCGCGAACGTAGTAAAACCGCCTCAAAAGGCATGTTTAAAGGCGGTCTTTCCGACACTAGTGACCAAACTGTCAAGTATCACACCGCCTGCCATCTCTTGCTCGCCGCCCTGCAGCAGGAAATCGACCCCAGCATCGAGCAGAAAGGCAGCAATTTGACTCCCGAGCGTCTACGCTTCGACTTTAGCATCGACCATAAGTTGACGTCCGAAGAGCTCAAAAAAGTCGAAGATCGGGTAAATGAGTGGATTATGGCGGACCTGCCGGTCACTTTCGCCGAATACGATAAAGATTATGCTTTCGACGAGCTGCACGCTCACGGCTCCTTCCGTGATCGCTACCCTGACAGGGTAACAGTGTACGCAATTGGCGGGGAACTGCCAACGAAACAGTCGACAGAAATGCCAGGCTCGACGGTTATGGATGATGCTTCTCTAGAGGTTTCTGTCGAGATCTGTGGCGGCCCCCACGTCTCACGCACCAGTCAGCTTGGCCATTTCAAGATCAAAAAAGAAGAATCCTCCAGCGCCGGTGTCCGCCGTATCAAGGCCGTGCTTGAATAAACCGACTCAACCAATCTAAAAAAAGATCCAGAAGCAAAACCCTCCAGTTCGTTTCGAACCGGAGGGCGAATGCTTGTTCTGATTGAGCGCCGAGACCCGATCCCGACTAGGCCAGCCTGAAATCCCTCAGCTGTGGTGCTTCCTTGATATGCAGCTCTTCCAGCCACAGGCGGATGTTCGGAATCTTGCTGAGTGGCTGCAGGCCATAATAAGGCAAAGACCGTCTATACCAACACTGCAAAAACTGGACCTCGCGCAAAATCCGCAAGGTGAACATCACGTCCTGCTCTTCGCTGGCACCACTAAAGGCAATCCGCAGCTCGCCAGTATAATCCTCCTCGCTCGTCGCTTTCTTAATAATCTCAAAATCCCGCTCATACGGGATTCGAACCGCTCCGCAGAAATTCGTATAGCCGACAATGTCGCGCAGCCATTCGTGCTGTTTGCGCGTCAGGTTGCCAGCTTCTGCTAAGGCGCAGATCTCCTGATACATTTCGCATTCTTCCGCAAGCGGCAAGCGACTACGTATAGTCTGCAGAATATATTCAAGATCATCTCCGCCGGTGGCGTATTTCTTCGGCGTCATCTCTTTCAGGGTTCTCATCTTCACTTTCGCGAAGCTCCCGCCGCCCTTGTCGCTCTGAAGGTCAAGCATTAATCTCTCATCTCCTGATTCATGCTCAATAATTAACCTCCAACCACGCGGCAAAAGATAATGATACGCTTCAATGCTCCGTTCCAGAGCATTCAGAAAACTCGGCATATCCCCCTCCATACTCCAAAATCCTCCATGTTCACTCTTTAGTATCCTCATTTTAGATACCCCCTTTCAATTTCTCTGCTGGCCTTAGCCGCAGGATAACCCCTCCACCCAGCTAGAAAAGTTACCCCACGGCCAATCAGAACAAGCTTTTAAGGTACATATCCCCATTATACCACACAACTCCCAAGAAGTCAATATTTTTGCCTCATTTTCCGTCCTTTCTTCAACTTTCCCAGCCAAAAGTGTTGTAATTTCTACGACAGTATAAAAATCAGGTAACCCGAACCGTAAGTACAAATCATATAAAACACTTCTTAATCTCCTATATATCTAACTCGTGGCGGGGTCGTGGCTATGACTACTGGCTTTTTGAGGGCCGCGGGCGGCGATGGCTACTACTGGGCTAGCACTGCCTACCAGTCGGAGCTCTCTGCGTACGTCCTCGATTTCAATAGCGTTATCGTCTTCCCGTCGTACAACGTCGATCGTTGGTATGGCTTTACGGTCCAAACACCGATTTTTATGCTAAAATATAAACATATGCCAAATTGTTGGGTTGCCAGTCGAAAGAGTTCTGTCTCTAGTCAAACCGCTAGAGCTGCTTTTTCTGCGCCAGGCGCTGCGTCAAAACGCACTAAGAGGAAGTCCAAATCCCGTGCTCAAAAAGCCCAATTCAAGATCCTGGTTATGCTTGCATTTTTCAGCGTTTCGGTTGGTCTTTGGGAAAACTTCCGCCAACTTTGGCTCCAGGACAACGGTTTTTCGGCCGCCGACATCAGTAATATCACTAGTCTCGGTATGCTCGCTAGTATCGCCGGTATTATTTTGGTTGGCAGATATCTCAAAATGCGCCAGCTCAAAGGTTTCATGAGCTTTGTCCTGATTAGCAAAGTGCTTTTTCTTATCGCGCTCGCTTTTCTCAACGGCTCTGCCCGTCACGACGTGATCAACTTTTGTATGATTATCGACGTTTTGACCAGCAATCTCATCGTGGTTAGCGTTTATCCGCTCATGACTACTATTATGAAAAGCAACAAAATTTACAGTCAGCGCAAACTCGTTGAGTATCTCTTTCGTGACGTCGGCGTCTTGGTCGGTGGCTTAATTATCGGCCAAACAATCTTTGGCGTGGTACTTGACTACGGCGGCTGTTTGATTGTCTCAATGCTTTTTCTACTCGTCGCAACGTCGCTTATGTTCAGTTTTCGCATTCGTTCCACCACCAAAGAGCCCCGCAGCCGGGCTTCGATGGTTAAGTTTATTCTCAGTAACCGCACTCAGACAATCTATATGATTTATGCTTATCTCGCCGCAACGTCTTTCGCTGTGGCGCTCGGACTCAAAATGCTCATGCTGACCGGTCATCTGCAATTTTCCGTCAACACCGCCACTAATTTTCTTCTCATCGCCGGTTTGCTGTCTGATGGCATTGGTATCATTGCTTTGAAATATTTTACACCAAAAAACGACTATTTGACCATGACCCTGAAATTTGGCATCCGTCTAATCGCCTATATTGTCGCTGTTTTGTCAAACGATGTTTTCATGATGCTGATTGCGATTCTCTGGTCGTTACTCTGTTCTACGGCTTACGAAGACATCAGCGATGGATATTATATTAATGTTATCGACAACCGTCATCAATTCCGTTATAGCACGGTGAAATATGTCATTTCTTATCTTGGCGAAGCAACTGGTCTCTTCCTCGCCGGCCAACTCTTTGATTTTGGCGTCCCTGCCATCCTCACCCTTTCGGCCGCCATTACTACTGTCCAGCTCGGCGTCGCATATTATCTAATTCACTTGCGCAAGCACCCGCGCGCTCGTCGCCTCAGCACTTATTTTCGCGGCCAGAGAAGTTTTTTCCGTCGCAAAGCCGCCAATCTTGAACCTAGCGAGCGGATCGTTGAAGATTAACCTCGACGCCAACCCGCACCGCACCGCAAAGCCAGTCCAAAGCGGATTATGATCCGATAAATGAATATGCGAGCTTTCAAAAATAGAACATATTGATTCAAGAACTAATAACAAAAACCCTACTCGACAAACGCCCCTGACTGCCTTGACCATAAGCGTTGATATGCTCCTCCCTGGTTTTGTAACAAATCATGATGTCTACCTTGCTCAACGATTTTACCGTTCTCTAGCACCACAATCTTGTCCAGACTCGCCACCGTCGACAAGCGGTGCGCAATCACAATACTAGTTCGCCCCTTCATTAGCCGTTCCAGAGCACTTTGGATCAAAGCCTCACTCTCAGAGTCCAGCGCACTGGTCGCCTCGTCTAGGACTAAAATCGGCGCATCCTTGAGGATTGCTCGAGCAATCGCGATCCGCTGCCGCTGACCGCCCGACAGTTTAATGCCGCGCTCGCCCACCAGAGTCTCATAACCGTCCGGTAAATCCTTAATAAACTCATGTGCATTTGCTAGCTCCGCTGCCTGCTGAATTTCTTCCATCGACGCATTCGGTTTACCATAAGCAATGTTCTCCGCAATCGTGCGGTGGAACAGGGAAGTTTCCTGCGGCACATAAGCCACATTTTCGCGCAAGCTTTTTTGCGTGATCGTCCGAATATCTTGGCCTGCGATTTTCACCGCACCCGCTTGTACATCAGCAAAGCGCAAAAGCAACTTCGTCAAAGTCGTCTTGCCCGAGCCCGAAACTCCGACCAGCCCCACGCGCTCTCCTGCTTTCACTTCGAGCTCAAAATCTTGGAAAATCGCCTCTTTCGCATCTTTATGCTTAAACGTAATCTGGTCAAACTTCACACTCGAGTCGACCAAATCCAGTTCCACCGCATCCGGGGCATCTACCACATCATCCTTCATGTCGAGAATCAGCGTCATTTCGTAGGCATCACCAAACACCCGGTTAAAATTCTTCAAAATCGAGTTAATATTCCATAGCTCACCTTGGATCGTCTGCGCATAGTTCACGATCAAAACCAGCGTCGCCACCGAAATCCCCAGCCATTCGCGCCCAGTCAAGAGGAAGACTAGAATCATCGCCGTGATCCCGATCTGCACACAGTTAAACATAATATCGCGCCTGATCGTAGCGTTTTTCAGGTTGTCTGACGCATTCAAAACCCGCCGCGAAAAGTTCGCATAGCGGTGTCGCTCATGAGATTCCTTGGCATACGACTTTACCGAAATAATATTTGTGATCGAGTCTGCCAGCTGCCCAGTCTGCTTCGCTTCGGCCTCAGCCTCCTCTTCGTTTAGGTGCGCAATTTTCTTCAGCGACAACGCCGAAATCACCGCGTAGAAAATCGCAAAAATAATTACGCCTACCGCGAACCAGGGAACTTGCGGCGCCAAAACCACAATCACCATCACGATATACGACAGCGTCGGCCATAAGTCCCAAATAATTGTGTCCATTAACCGCTCAAATCCCCAGACGAATTTGTTTGTCTGCGACACTAGCGAGCCGGAAAACCGGTCACTATGAAACTGCATCGACTGATCATTTACCACCTCAAAGCAATTATTCGCCAGATCATACATCGCCAGAATTTCCATCTTCCAGGTCCATGCCAGTCGCAGCTCTTCGAGCACAATTTTGTTAAACGCATACAGAATAATAAATAGCACAACTTCCCAAAGTGCCGCTTCGAGTAACTTCTCCATTGGCAGCCCCAGCGCCGCCTTCTCGATCAAATCTGCAAAAATCATTGGCGCCAGCACCGCCCGAATGAACACCACAATCGGCGTCAAAACAAACACACCCAGCGAATACCACTTATACTTGACAATCTCCAACCAATAATAGTGCAAAGTTTGCCGAGCCGTCTTCGAACTTTTTAATTTTTCGGTCATAATTTTCTAATCTTCTTTCTTCTTAAAATATTTCTTTCCCAGTCCACAGAGCGGGCACTTATAGTCTTCCGGCACTTCATCACCATAATAAACATAGCCGCACGCCGTACAAACCCACGCCGTTTTGCCTTGCTCGGTCGTCTTTTTGGTCAAATCCGCCTTATGCTCCTGGTAATAAGCGTAGCTCATCGGCTTTTTGTCATCCAACACGTCAGCCTCAACCATCCGCCCGACGTAAAGCGTATGCGTCTCCATATCAATCGCATCCACCTTCTCGCACACGATATACCCCAGAGATTCTTTCAGTACCGGCACTCCCTCAACCTCTTCCGTTTCCACCTTTTCGAATTTGTCGCAATCCTTCGAACACTTAAAGCCAAAAGTCTCAATAATCTCCGGGTCTGTCACTTCGCCCAGCACCGACAACGCAAACTTCTCATTTTCTTCCAAGAGTTTATGCGAATGATTGGTTTTCGCCACCGCCACCGTGAAGAGCGGTTGTTCTCCAGCACTCGCCCGCGAGACCGCGTCGACAATGCAGCCACCGCCCTTGGTCGTCAAAACATAAACCCCTTGTGTGATTTTTCGCGTGATTTTTGCGTTTTTCATGCCATGCCTCCAAAAATAAACAGTCTGTCCGACCATTATATAATATCTATCTGCTCAAAACAACCATCAAATTATGGTGCCCGAAAATCGACGATTTTCGATTGGCTTGCTATGATTATAACAAATCTCACGGTCGAGCGCTAGCGGAGTTTGTAAAGACTTATTTGCAAGATTAGTCTATCGTCAATGCACAAACCAGTTCTTACGGAAGACATTTAGACTTTCAAAGTAACTTATGTTTTAATTACTTACCAATTCCCCACAAAGCAGGTGGATAAATGATGAATTTCAGAAATATTATTGGTATTTTGGCAAACGGTGAGGCGTGAGGTTCCGCACAAAAAGAGCCGCGGCTATCCCAAAGCAAGCGGCTCTTTTTGTGTTATAATATAGATAAGCTAACAGTAACCGTAGGAAAAATATGTCTAGCCAATCGAAAGAGCTATGTAAGAATGATGAGTTGGTGAATGTTCTTTCCAGGATGATTCCCGTCTTTAAGCAGTTTTATGAGGCCTCACACGGCGATGCGAGTATAAACGGTATACCCCGTAGAGTTCAGCTATCATCGCTCGTATTGAGGTTACTGTTTCAAAACGCAGAACTTACTAAAGAGATTTCCGCAGCTTTCTTTAGCGATACGGAAATTAGAAATTTTTTCGGAATTACTGCAAATGTTGATACGGACTCTGGTGAGGTTCTTTTTGGCGGGAATCGTTGCGTGCTTGATAACAGCGGCTCTGGAGGGACGCAGCAGCCAATTAGTGCAATCGCCAATCTTTTTCTAGCAGCAATAGATTTGTGCGTTTTAGAAAAAGACGAATTGGATGAGACGACTATCGTCGCAAATTTACATAAAATGATCGCAGATTTTAAGGCTTTTGTAAGGGGCTCACAAATTGAAGAGACTCACCTAATTGGTTTTTCTGGTTTTATTACAGAAGAAGGAACGAGGATAGGTTTTGGGGATCTAAATGCTTTTCCATTGAGCGCATTCCAGTCAGCTTATTTCTTCGGTAGAGGAGATGGCATCGGTTTTGTTGTAAAGGAAACTTTTTGCCGAAAGAAGCTCTTTGCTGGAACGTCTGAACAAATGCATGAATTCATAGGGAATGGATCGATGCTGGTCGACGAAGAGTTCTTTACTAATATGCATCTTCTAATAAAAAATGTTCGTTTAGCCCTAGTGCTTACACTGTCTGACGAAAAAAATGCTTTTCCATCTTTCATAGAAGGCGATTATTTAATGACGCCAACGGGTAATATGAATAGTTTTGTGCAACGAGATGTGGTAGTTGGCCAAAGACCTGTAAATTTACAGCTTAACCAAAAATCCGTCAATCAATTGTCAATTAAATACCTATCCATAGTGGACGCAGATTTGAGTAGTATTGAGATTGCGATAAAGAGGCTTCTCAGTGCCGTATGTACTAGAGATAATGACGATGATGCGTTAATTGACGCAGTCATGTGCTGGGAAAACATAATAGGATCCGAGTCTGAAGTTACGTTTCGTATATGCGCTTCTATTGCGAAGCTTCTCGCAAAGAATAATACGGAGCGCGCTGATGTCTATAAAAAATTAAAAAAGATATACGGAACAAGAAGCTCATTGGTGCACGGAAACTCAGATTATAAAACTGACTCAGATATTACTCGGCAGGCGATATTTTACGCCGTTGGCTTATTAAATGCAATATTGGGGGACAACGAATTGTTGCAGATGACGAGCGCGAAGAGGAGTGAATATATAATGCTCAATATGGGAGCAAGCTAATTTACTAGGGTTTCTATTCTAGTTACTTCATCTATCAGCCCCTCAAACTCTGGTCTTTCGCCATAAATCATCCCAGCCATGGCGGCATAGTCGCGTTGGAGAGATTTGAGATTGTAGGCGGGCGGAGCGAGGCAGAGAGTGCCGAGTTTGGCAAGTTCGTAGTGCGCCCATTTTTGCGGGTAGAATTTGGCTTTGAATGTGACGACTTGGTCTAGCAAATCTGGATCCTGTAAAGCTCGATCCAGTACGCCAAGCTTCGCCATGCGATAAACGTCATAATAATGTCGCGACATTCTGGGCGGCAGAGGCGAACTCTCTGGGCGAAAGGCTTCGCGATGCAGGATGGTGATTTTCTCCCAAAAAGTTCGCTCAGGAGTAGTGGTGCGGACTTCTGCAAAAGCATCATCAAACTGATTAGGATAGGTTTCAGCAATGTATGGCCGAATTGTAACGTTTTGCGTCGGTGTCCAAGCGGCAAGTGCGCCGATTTCTAGGCGGATGGCGTGTAGGATAGATGCGTCGGCATAAGCGTTGCCGTAGCCAATAATGACCGCGTCATCTTCGTAGATTATTTGTAAATCTTGGCTAATTAGTTCAGACAAATCCTTTTTGATTCTCGGAATAAAAGTCGTCTGCAGGAATTCTGAAGTTTTGGCGAGGATCTCTTTATTGAGTTTATCTTGCTGATTTGCAGAGCGCTCTGCTAGTGGCTCAGTTTTATCATAACCAATCACTCGCCAATCTAGAATTAAATCAATATCTTCCGAGAAGCGTTTGATCAGGTTATAAGCTTTTGATAGACTGGTACCGCCCTTGAAAGCAAGATAATCGCGCCATGGGCTTTTCTTAAAAAGATAATCAAGGACAGCACAAACCCAGAGATCCTTTTCGATAATCGCTTTGCTTAGACCTTTGGCGTTAGAGACTTCTTGTAATATGGCATCGAGCTCGTTCTTGGGGAGATTGGCTAAATCGTACATTTTCTAGGCTTTGCAGATTTTCTTAATAATCTCGTAAATCCAGGCCGTAGTAGGCTTGGCTTCGGTAAGTAGCCGAGCTTTTTCTGCGTTGGATAGCTTGCTGGCAAATTTGGCAATAACATCTTCTGAGATATTTTCCTCACCGAGCGCTTTGATAGCTTGAATGACGAGGGCGGTTTTGGTTGACATTCGGTTTAGCTCCTTGTCTGCGCGATGAGTGAAGCTGATCAACGCATTGCCGATTTGATAATCCTTGGAGTCGCCGCTACTAAGGTATTCCCACTTGGCTGGAACCTGCGTAGAAAT
>CAOJGQ010000016.1 GCA_948435375.1 uncultured Candidatus Saccharibacteria bacterium | reverse complement strand
AGTTGGCTAGAGCGCACGATTCACATTCGTGAGGTCACAAGTTCGAGCCTTGTAGAGGCCACCATAAGTGCAAAATCTTTTCTAGGTGGCTGTAGTAGACTTAGGGGAGCGACCCAGAGCGGGCTCGCGACTCCAATGTTATGCAGAAAAAGTCCCCCAAGTTTCCCTGGAGGACCTTCCACCCTTTCTCTAATTTCACTTATACATTTACTTACGGCAGATCAATACCCAACTCCGGTGTCAAAGCAACCGCCTGTTGAATCATGCCAGCCAGCGCTGTTTGCGCCTGCTTCAACCGGCGCGATCTGTCCGTCATTATTCGCTCGTCAGCATGGATGAAACGGTCGAATGCCTTATTACCAGTAGGCGTCGTCAGAATTGCCATTTTGAGAGCCTCCAAATCAGAAACTGCTCCCCGCTGGTCCTTGCTAAGCGTCACCCGCTTAATTGCATCCTGCCCCTTCTGCAACAGCGCCGGTACACCAGATCGAATCTGCTCCTTATATGCCCGCTCCAACATCACGCCGGAAATTAGTACGCCGAGATCTTCAAAAATCGGCTCCACGATGCTAAAAACTCGTTGCAGATGCTGCACGCCAATCAATTCGAAGGGCAAAGCCAATACCTGTGCCGCCGGGACTTCAAGCAAATACTCATAGGCAATATCCTGCACCATCGCTCGGTGCACGGCCTCCGTCGCACGCAACGCCAATATTACGTTACTATTCATCGATAGCGACGCAATCGAATGCGCCTCATCGACCGGCTTGAGTTCTTCACCATATAGAACATGCTTCAGATAATCCTGCGGAATATGTCGCAGAACCTGCATACGCTCAACGACATCGTCCATGGCGATTAACGCCGCTTCGATATACGGTCGAATCCCTAAGAGTTCTTCCACATCTTCAAAGACGCTTAATCTCCCCTGAGAAGCAAAATATTTCACCAGATCGTCAACTGCGTCTCTTGCCTTCGGCAAAGCCACACCAGCAATCCGCAAATACTCCTTTGCAACCTGGCGATAAACTTCTCCTACCTCTCCGTGATATACGACATCCGTTACCTGCATTGTTCCTGTCTGATTCTGTCCCTTGTTCATCATTTTTTCTACCTCCTTGAAATTCACCTACAAGTTACACAGCCCAACCTCGCTTCCTACTATTTTCTGATTATCGTCTTTTTCGAATCAGTAAATCCATAAGTTAAGCTGCAAGAGAACAAAAAGCCCCCTCTTCTTCTATTATAGCACACTTACACAAAAAAATCAATACAATTTCAACATTTTCTGCTAAAACTTCAGGCTCCGTCATAGACGGAGCCCTCTTGGGGATAATATTATCCCAGATCATGCCAAATCGCCACCTACTCGAGCTTATCCGAAGATTCATCTGAAGATTTCTCCGAGTCTATCTTGTCCGGCGTTGCTTTAACAGCCCTTTCTTCACGTTCACGGCGTTTCTGACGTTTCCAGTCGAGCTCAACAAAAGTCAGCTGTAAATCATCAATGCCCGCCCTTAATTCCTTACGCTGCTTCTTAGCCTCCTCTGTACACTGCAGATCATCCTGCTCATCAATCGGCTCTTCACATAGCTTCCGCATTCGTGCGCCAAAGATCATGCTGCGCACTTTCTCCTCGCAAGCCTGCAAAGTTTTGCGCAAAAACCGTTTTTGCCGCGCCAAAACTTCCTGCTCGCTAGCCGCCTTCGGGTCTTTCGCCCGCCAATAGCCAATCCGTCGTCCACCCCGCAACGGTTTACCGTTCGCATCGCAGAACTCCGCAATTGCCCGATCCGGGAAAAGATACTCAAACAGCCAATCTTCCTCCCACGCCATTGACATTCGACAAATCCATTCTCTATCACATTGTCGGATCGCGCAGAATTGCGCAAGCGTCATCGAACTCAAGAACTCCGTAATCAACCAGAGATTATCCATGCCAAGCTTTCGGAAGTAATAATCCGGCCGTTTACGTTTCTTGGCTTCAATCTGTCGCACTTGGGCTATGATTTCTTCCTCAGTCAGACCAACCAATTCTTCGATCGAATCCGGTTCCTCCTCCAGCACATGCGCTCCCCTGCGTTCTTTGCGCATCTCGGCTGCATACTTTCCAGCTTCCTTCCGATCCGCCTGGCTAATTCTAGTCGTCGAACTCGACGCCAAAATCGTCAGCCCTCCAGAAGTCTCAACTTTCTCGGTTTTCTCGCTTGTTCTGTTCTTATTTGACATAAGACCACCCCTTTCGAAAATTTAAAGATCTACCTGTCGCTTCAAGACGACAAGGGAACGAATCATCATTCCGCTCCTAATATTACTATATTTTCCTAGAAAAATCAAGTCCAAAGCTAGAGAATCGCCCTAATTTGCCAAAATCACCTCTTCAAACTATAATATACCTCATGAAACTCGTAGTCGGCCTCGGCAATCCGGGCAACGAATATAACTTTACTCGCCATAATTTCGGCTTTCTTGCACTTGATTTTTACACAAAAATCAAAGGTCTGACCTGGCAAAAACCGAAAAACAATGCCATTTGGCTCAAATCTGGCGACACAATCTTCCTCAAACCGCAAGATTTCTACAACAATTCCGGCCTTCCGGTCCAAAATTTCGCTCATTTCTATAAAATCGCATCAACTGATATTCTAGTCGTTTGCGACGATTTTGACCTCAATTTCGGTCAGCTCCGCTTCCGGGCGCATGGCTCCAGCGGCGGCAATAATGGCCTCAAATCCATCACCCGCAACCTCCAGACTGAAGAATTCCCCCGCCTCCGTCTCGGCACCGGAAACCCCGCCGTCCGCCAGCAACTCGGCGACATCGACTTTGTTCTCTCAAAGTTCACCCCTAGTGAACGCGAAAAACTCCCTGAAATCCTCCGCGAAACCTGTACCAAAATTGACACCTGGCTAGCCGAAAAACTCTAGGAATCAAACCCCACCCGCGAACAATATAGCTAACGCACAAGCAACCACCGATTCATCCCGAGCGCCCGTATTCGCCCCTTGATCTCCAGCATCGTTAAATTCCGACTAAACTCCGTCGCCAGAAGCTGCGTCTTTGCCCGAATCGCTTCGCCCTCCTCCAGACCATCTCTTAGCGCTACCAAAATCGCCGTTTCCGCTGGCGTATCGCCCATTAACTTCAGCTGTTGCGCCTTTTTCGAACGTTTTTCCGGCGGGAAAAGCAGATCCAAAACATCCGCCGGCTCAAGATACGGCATCGCTCCCTGGCAAATCAGCCGATTACAACCCGCCGACATCGGCCGCATAATATCTCCCGGCGCCGCCAACACCTCCCGCCCCTGCTCCAGCGCATGCGCGGCGGTGTTCAGCGACCCACTCCGCTCCGCCGCTTCCGGGATCACCACCACGTCCGCCAGCCCCGCAATCAACCGATTCCGCTGTAAAAAGCAGCTTTTCATGTAATATTTCACCCCTGGGAGATATTCATCACCCACCTGCGTCCCCGCCGGCACCTCGCTCATCACGCACCCGCCCGTCCGCACAATTTCCCCCGCCAGCTCCATATGCGCCCGCGGATAAATCTGATCTATCGGCGTCCCCAGCACCGCCACTGTCACGCCACGCGCCTCCAGCGCACCCCGGTGCGCAATCGAGTCAATCCCATACGCCAGCCCCGACACCACCACCGCCCCGCGTTTCGCCGCCGCATAAGCCAAATCATGCGCAATTTTCGCGCCATACGCCGTCGGCTTGCGCGTCCCCACAATCGCCACGGTTTTCGGCCGCCCCACCGCCAAACTTCCCAGCTTTCCGAACCCATTTCCAGCCAAATTTCCGTCTTTTTCGAGCTTATTTTTGTCCAAATTTTCCGTTCTTTTTGTTGTCAATTTTACAACATTTTTTGACCTATTTTCCGGCATTTTTCCATAGAAATACAACATTTTTGGCGTTAGCGGAATAGTACTTAACACCTCTGTAAAATCGGCTTCTTGGGGTCGAATTTCGTTGTTCTTCGAAAGTTTTTGTGAAAAAAGTGTTGACATTTTTATCTCCGTGTGCTATAATGCTTATTAAGTTAGAGTTTATGCTCCAACTGTACCTAAATAAATCAAAACTTTCGCTATTCGTTTAGAGTAGCAAAAGTTGCGTGCTTTTGAAACCCCTAGGGTCTATAATTTCTCTTTTTTGGTTATAGACTTATAAGTATTACCTCCACTTTTAGGATCTTTTCAAAGGCATAGCAACCCCTATGACCGGCGGGCCCCGTGTTGTGTGAGGTGGGTCGCGCTTCCGGTGACCCACCGGAGTCGACAAGCGATGTGTCGTAGGGCCAAATAGCCCCAGACTATCAGGAAACTGAGAAAAAGTAGGTGACGCCCACCCTTGCCTACTCGTCTGGGGCTTTTTGGTGTCTTAGGACCGTTTAACTTCTTAGTGTCGTTTGTTTTTCTTAACCACCAAACCAACCAAAATCATCACCGCAACTCCGCAACCTCGCATTGTTTCTCAGCCAACCAAACAAAAATCCCATAATTCCTCCCAAATTATTGCAATTTTCCACATTTTTCGAAAAACTATTGACTTTTACAATCACCTGTACTACAATAAGGATATAAGTAATCCTACTTATTGCATTTTACCAGAGTAACTAGCAAAAACGGATTCAACATCTATGACATATTCGCTAGTTTCTGTCAGCAACCGCGCATAGCGTCTAGCCTGATGATAATAAAGAACGTGCGACCATAATTTTCGCACTCTCTATTTTCACCAGCTAAACGCTATCCACGGTAGTGCACGACCTTGGATAAGCTTTTTAAAAGGAGGTATTTCATGAAGAAATACACCAAATATCCTCAACAAGCGCCAGGGTGGGCGCTATGACAGAAATTCACCTTGATCTCGCCAACGGGCAGGTTGCTATTTTCGGTACTCATGCTTAAGCAGTCCGAAAATCACCTGCTCCGCAATGTACTTTAAGATCCTGCGGGGAGGACCACTTCCCCGAAGCGCGCGCAAAGGCATGATGCGGAAAGGAGGTGAGAACATGGGTTACCGCATCAAAAGACCGATCTGGGCGGTGAAACCCAGAGCTAACGCCCTTTGGGCAGATCCACAGTTCGGATGAACCAAGGGCGAGTATGTCAAGATAAAGCCAAGCAACAGTTTTAGCGCAAAATAGACCATTAATATTGTGAACAGCTAAAACTCTCGCTTAGGTTGATCGTTGGCTCGAGTTATACCTCAGTCTGCCCTCCAGGAGCAGAAAAACTTTACCAGTATAGCTCAGCCAGTTACTCGCCCCACCCCCTATCAATCTCGATAGGGGGCTTTTTCTTGTCCGTCTCATAAAACCGAAACATCTCTTCCTGGAACCAATCTCCACAATCCAAACTAATCTTCCCAAAACCAGAAACTTATGTTATAATTATACTAGGCTATTACTTCATAGTACTAGTACTTTTCAAATTAGGAGGAATTTTCTATGAAAGTTCAAAGCATCGCCGAAATCAAAGACCTACTTAAAAACTGTCGCGCCACTCACGTTCAGAACGTCGCGCCAACCGGCTTCTATCAGCTCAAGGCTCACGCTGTACGGTTTCCCGACGGACGCCTCGAGACCCGCGAATATCTCGACAAAAAGCCTGCGGCGGTCGTTCTACCGATCACCACCGAAGGTAACATCGTCTTCGTCGTCCAACCCATCAGCAACGTAGCCGAAGGCTCATTGCTCGAATTACCGGCTGGATATAGCAACAGCGATGAACCGCCCCAGGCTACCGCCGTCAGGGAACTACTCGAAGAAACCGGCTACTCGCCCACCCGTGTCGAGTCACTCAGCTTCCATTACCAGGACCCTGGACTCATTCGCGAACCCGTCCACACCTTCATTGCCTTCGGTTGTCAGAAAACCGACCCGCAAAAGCTCGACCACGGAGAGTATATTAAGTATCTCGAGATTCCGCCCCATTTCATTCCGGAACTGACTAAAACCCAGCTCCTCTTAGACAGCAACACGATTAACGCGCTCTACCATGCTCTGATACTGGAAAAACTTAGTTTCGATTTTGTCCAGAAGGAAATCTCCTAAATCACTCCGCTCCGCTCCGCTAATCTAGCAGAGTAAACGTTCTTCATCTAGTGCCGACAAATCCCCGTCGGCACTTTTTCTTCCGAACGACACACCTAGCGAATGTTTTCACAGAAAACATTTGACAACCATGCTATACTATAAAATATATGCCAAAAAACTTAGTTATCGTCGAGTCTCCCGCTAAGGCTCACACTATCGAAAAATACCTCGGTCGGGATTTTCATGTTCTCGCCTCAGTTGGTCATATCAGAAAAGACACCAAAGTCGACAAAGAAACATTCGACGTGACTTATGAAATTGACGAAGGTCACAAAAAGATCATCCGTGATCTGAAAAAAGCCGCTGACAGTGCTGAGACCATCTGGCTCGCAACTGACGAAGACCGCGAAGGTGAAGCAATTTCTTGGCATCTCATGGAAGTTTTGAAACTGCCGAAGAATACTAATCGCATCACTTTTCACGAAATTACTAAACCTGCCCTCGAATCCGCCATCGAACACCCGCGCAAAGTTGACATGGACATGGTCCATTCGCAACAAGCGCGCCAAACGCTCGACATGCTAGTCGGTTTTGACCTTTCCGGCGTCGTGCGGCGCAAAGTCCCCGGTGCAATCTCGGCTGGTCGCGTCCAAAGTCCTGCCCTGCGCCTCGTCGTCGAAAGGGAACAAGAAATCCAAAAATTCGACAGCAAATTCACTTTCAAAGTCACGGGCAAATTTCAAACTAAGGAAAAGGATGAACTTTCTGCTACTTTAAATCACGCCTTCGATACTGAAAAAACCGCCCAGAACTACCTCGAGAAGATTGCTAGTGCGAAATTTAGCGTTTCCGGCATCACCACCTCACCCGGCACCCGTCGTCCTGCACCACCCTTCACCACCGCCTCTATGCAGATCGAGGCCAACTCACGCCTCGGCATGTCAACCAAAGCCACCATGTCTGCCGCCCAGGCGCTCTACCAAGCTGGTATGATCACTTATCATCGCACCGACAGCCTCAACCTTTCTAAGCAAGCTATCGCCCAAACTGCCGATTTTGTCAAGAAAACTTACGGTGAAAAATATCTCAAAGTGCGTAATTTCAAGACCAAATCCGCTGGCGCCCAAGAAGCCCACGAGGCCATTCGCCCCACTCATATCGACCAAGAAGTCGCCGGCAAAACCCAATATGAACAAAAGCTCTATCGCCTAATCCGAAATCGCACCATCGCTACTCAGATGGCCGACGCCCAGACCGAAAAAACCGTTATTAAGATCAAAAACGACGCCGAGACAAAGCACCTTTTCGAAGCCAAAGGCGAAGTCATCACTTTTGACGGTTTTCTCAAAGTCACCGGTCGCACCAAGGAAGACGAACTGCCAAAGCTCAAAAGTGGTGACAGTCTCAAACCGGGCGAAATCAAAGCCCGCCAAAGTTTCGCCAAACCGCCCGCTCGCTACACGGAGGGTTCGCTAGTCAAAAAGCTCGAAGAGCTCGGCATCGGCCGCCCATCTACCTATGCCTCCATCATGTCCGCTATTCAGTCGCGCGGCTACGTTGTCAAGGGTGAATCCGAAGGCGAACCTCGCGAAGTGATTGAGCTCATCCTCAAATCCGGCAAGATTAAAGTTGGCAAAACCACCGAAAAAACCGGCTCTACTAAAGGAAAATTACTCCCCACCCCAATCGGAGAGCTGCTTGCCGGCTTCCTCACTGATAATTTTAACAACATCGTTGACTATCAGTTCACTGCCACCATCGAGGAAGATCTCGACAAAATCGCCGAAGCTAAGCTCGAGCGCGTGAAGATGCTGCGCGATTTCTATGGTCCGTTCCAAAAAGAAGTCTTAAAATCCGACGATGCCGCCCGCTATAACAACGCCAGGGAACTAGGGAAACACCCAAAGACCGGCCAACCAATCTATGCCAAAATCGGTCGCAACGGCCCCTTCATCCAGCTCGGAGACAACGAAAAAACCACCGGTGAGAAGCCTCGCTTCGCACCGCTACCGAAGGGTATGACCGAAAAAACCGTCACCCTGGCTGACGCCTTGAAACAGCTCGATCTCCCCGCCCTACCGCGTGAACTCGGGAAAGCCAGCGACGGCACAGTGATTATTGCTTCAAGCGGTCCTTTCGGCCCTTATCTCAAAGCCGGCAAATATAATATCCAACTCAAAAACTACGACCCCTACAAAATCACTCTTGCCACCGCCCGCAAGCTTTACCAAGAGAAAATGGATTCGATTTATGCCGACTGGGGCGACATCATGATTATTAATGGCGCCTATGGTCCATACATTAAGGGTCCGGGTCGCTTCAACAACGTCAAAATCCCCAAAGACCAAGACCCGAAAAAGATTACACTTGAACAGGCCCAGAAAATGCTCGACGAAAAAAGTGGCACTAGAGGGCGCTTTGGCAAGAAATCCACTAAAGCCAGTACCAAAGCGACAAAAACCGCAAAAGCTAGTAAAACCACCAAAAATAGCAAAACAGCAAAATCGGCTACCAAATCTACCTCGAAATCTCCAGCCAAGAGCACTAAGAAGCCTACAACCAGTGCAAAGAAAACTAAAAAATCATAACCAAGGTAGGCAAATATATGAAATAACTATTGACTTTTTATATAATCTGTGCTACAATAGAAGTAAGTGGGACATTTCAAACGCCTCACTCGTATTCTTCAGACAGATTTTCCCCGCATAGTATTCCATGTCACCTCTTTATTTTTGGGAACCGTCCGCCTATTTCATGTTGAGGCTGACGAGACCAAAAATAAGGAGGAAAATAAACATGAGGAATGCAAAGATTATTGAAAGAGGAATTAAGTACATGACAATCGACGCTGATTCTCGCGAGCTTACCACTAAGGATGCATGCATGGAAGCGCTCGCGATCGGCTATCAAGCAGCTATGGTTCGTAGCCGAACCTATTCACCAACTCTCTTTCATGAGCGTTACGATCAAACGGCAAATTTTGTCGAAGATCATATATTCGAAGAGGGTGAAATTATCAGGACAATTGATCTCTGGAATCACGAAGCTTACATAGCAATCAGTGACATATTACAGCTTCATGACGACGATGATATTCCGAAACCTTGGATGAGGCTCGCCTTTATCTTCGGCTACCAATTCGGTTTGCATGAAGTCAAAAAGTACGACGACTGCTTGCTCGGTGAAGGCCATCTAGTCGAATCCTGCATCATCGCCGATCTTCTCTGTCAGAGAAAGAAAATCGAGAATGCCATACGGGCTAGAGCTCGCATCATCTCTAATCAGTACAGATTGTCAAAGGATGCTCCAGAAATTTTCTGAAGCAGAAGCTCTTTTCATCTGCACCTTATAAAGGCCCAGCCCCAGTAGTTGGGCCTTTAGACATTCTGAATTTGCGAAAGTCACAAAATCACAAAATTAACGCAGTTTTTTCGATAAAGTATGATATAATAAAACATAGAAAACCCAAGCAGATTTTATATGTTGACATTAATATATAAATATGCTATCATGAATAAAATGTAATACTAGATAATTAATTTACTGGGTGGAGACGAAGGGAATCCGATGGACCAAAATGCCGACATCATCAAAAACGCCATCAAAGGCAGCCTAAACATCATTGAGCAAGATCGTGAGCGCGAAATTATTTCGCGCCGTTTTGGATTGTCTGGACAAAAAGAGACACTCGAACAAATCGGGGAACTACTAAATATCACCCGCGAACGTGTCCGTCAGCTCGAAAAAGCTATTTTGGTTCGTCTCCGCATTGGTGCCGAAGAAGACATGATCCCTGAACTTGCAGCCGCCGAAAAGCTCATCGTGCGCAATTTGACCGAGCTTGGTCGCGTTGCCCGCACCACCGAGCTCGCTGAACGCATTCATGGCCATCCCGCCACTTCCGCCGAACGTGCTGAGCTCGTTTTTCTCGGCTCGATTTCAAAAATCCTCACTGTCATCGACGAAAATGACCACTTCTATTCCGCTCTTGGCATCGCAGAATATGGCGATGCTCGTTCAATCCAAGCCAAAGCTGAAGAAGTAGTCGATGTGATTAAGAAAAATAAAGAGCCCATGACCATCGACCAACTTGACAGTGCTTTGAATTATGAACATCCTGACCACATCAAAGCCGTTGCGTCTATTTCCAAACAACTTGCTTCACTTAACGGTCTTTGGGGTCTCGCAAAATGGCCGACCGTCAATCCGCGCAACATTCGCGACAAGATTTTCGTCGTGCTCGAAGCCAAAAAAGAGCCGATGCATTTTTCCGATATTGCTACCGCTATTTCAAATTCCAACTTTCGTCGCAAAAATGTCACTATTCAAGCTATTCATAATGAACTAATCAAAGATCCACGTTTCGTACTCATTGGTCGCGGCATTTACGCACTTAGCTCTTGGGGTTACGCTCGCGGTACAGTCTCGGACATCATCAAAAACGTGCTCAAAGAAGCCGGCGAGCCACTCACCCGCGAAGAAATCGTCAAACGCGTACTTCACGCTCGCAAGGTAAAAGAAACCACTGTTCTTCTTAATCTCCAAAACAAAGAACTCTTCGACAAAATCGACAAAGACTACTACACTCTAGCGAAAAAATAAACAAGGTACAGAAAAATGCTCGCACAAATTATTCAGTTTATTTTAAACCCTATTGTTTGGATCCCGATCGTCGGCGTGTTGGCATTCTTAACCTATCGCAATTATAAAAAAGTCAACCAAATCAAAGTTTTGAACGTCGATTCGGTACTCCTGATGCTCGAGATACCGCGCACTAACGACAAGAAGGAACTTGCTGCCGAACAACTCTTTGCTAGCTTACACGGTATCTTGCGTGACAAAACTGAACTCAAAAACTCTGGCGGCGTTCAGGAGCATCTCAGCTTCGAAATCGTCTCGACCGGCGGCCAAATCCGCTTCTACGTTTGGGTGCCAAAAGTCCTCCAGAGCTTTGTCGAGGGGCAAATCTACGCCCAATACCCCACCGTCCAAATCTACAAAATGCCCGATGACTACGTTGATGACCGCGAAAAATACCCGGTGATTTATGAAAGTGAACTCACACTTACCGAAAATGAAGCCCTCCCGATCAAAACTTTCGAAAACTTCGAAGTTGATCCGCTCGCCGGCATCACTGGTACACTCGCCAAACTCGATCCCGATACCTCTGAAGAACTCTGGATTCAAATTCTCACTCGCCCAGTTTCCGACGACTGGCGCAAAAATACCACCGACCGGTGGATCAAAAAAGTCAAAGAAGGCAAAAAGCTCTTCAACGGCGGCTTTGATTGGCGCTGGATTATCGGCGTACTTGGTGCTCTTATCCAACCTCCGCAGAGTGGAGATGGCGCCAAACCCGTTGAGCTTTCTGAACGTGATAAAACTCGCATTGCCAAAGCTGAAGAAAAAGCCACCAAACTCGGCTATGAAGTCAAAATCCGCCTTGCCTATCTCGGCCAGGATCAAACTAGCGCCAAACTCAACATGCAAGCTCTTGTTGGTACTTTCAAACAATATAATTCTACCAATCTAAACGGCTTCAAGCTCACCGGCGGCAATTTCAACCCTGACTCGCTAGATGCCTACAAATTACGCCAATTCATTGACCGCGGGTTCATTCTCAACGTCGCCGAGCTCGCTTCGGTCTACCACCTGCCACACACTACAGTCGAAACCCCAAACATCGTCTGGGCTTCATCTAAAACCGCTGAACCACCCGCTAAACTCCCCCTCATCACCGGCAACGCCGAACACGACGAACAAATTTCTGCCTTCGGTCTTACCAACTTCCGTGGTATTAATCATCAATTTGGTCTCTATCGTCGTGACCGCTCTCGCCATGTTTATATCATCGGTCAAACCGGCGCCGGCAAAAGCGGCATGCTTGAGCTTTTCGCTCTAAGCGACGTCTTCCACAACCAAGGCTATTGTATCATAGACCCACACGGCGATTTCGCTATCAATAACCTCCGCTTTGTACCCGAGAGCCGTATTAAAGACGTCGTTTATTTCAACCCTTCTGACACGGAATACCCAGTCGCTTTCAACCCACTTGAGCTTTCTGATCCTTCACGCAAACCTAACGTTTGTTCTGAAGTTATCGGCGTTTTGAAACGCATGTTCGGCGACTCATGGGGTCCTCGCCTAGAACATATTTTAAGGTATACGTTGCTAGCTTTGCTCGACCGACCCGAAACCACCTTGCTCGACATTTCGCGTATCTTGACCGACAAAGACTTCCGCAAAGAGACTCTTGATTATTGTAAAGATGTTACTGTTTTACAATTCTGGAAACATGAATTTGGCCAATGGAACGAAAAACAAGTCAATGAATCAATCGCCCCAGTACTAAACAAAGTTGGTGCTTTTACCGCCAACCCTATCATCCGCAATATTATCGGCCAGCCGAAGTCGAGTTTCGACGTTCGCAAAATCATGGACGAAGGTAAAATCCTCGTCGTCAACCTCAGCAAAGGCCTCATTGGAGAAGACAATGCCGGCATTCTTGGCGCCTTCCTCGTCACTAAAGTCCAGCTGGCCGCCATGAGCCGCAGCGACATTCCCGACGTCGCCGACCGTCGCCCGTTCTATCTCTATGTCGACGAGTTCCAAAACTTCGCCACCGACTCCTTCGCCGTCATTCTCTCCGAGGCACGCAAATACGGTCTTAACCTCACAGTTGCCAACCAATATATCTCCCAGATGACTGATTCGGTCCGCGACGCCGTCTTCGGTAACGTTGGCACGACAATCAGCTTCCGTGTTTCAGCTGACGACGCACCAATCCTAGCTAAACAATTTGAGCCCATCTTCGACCAGAGCGACCTTATTCAGATGAATAACCGCCATTTCGTCATTTCGATGATCATCAACGGCGAAAAAGCTCCGGCTTTCTCCGCCACTACGCTCTCTCTACCTACCACGCCCCAGGATAACTTTGATAAGATTGTCGAATCTTCGCGCCAAGGTTTTTCACGCCCCCGCGCCGAAGTCGAAGACGAAATTCGTCAAACCATTGAACAATCCGAAAAATATAAGAAGGAGCTTTCCGACAGCGGGCGTCAAGCCGGGGAAGCAGGAAATCAATCCACCGAAAACTACAATTCTCGCAGTTTTAGTGGTAATTTTGGCAACATTTACAAAACCGAACATAAACCGAACGCGAGAATCAACCATAACACCGCTCCTCAAGTCAGCTTTGATAAGATCAAACTTTCGCCTAACACCGCAGAAGGGAAACCTCACAATACACTCAAAGATCTAGGGAAGCTCGCCGCTGAAAAACAGAAAGGCCCGCAAAAGGGCTCTAACGACAGCGCACCACTCTTTGATAACCCAGCTCGTGGCAATCTACAAGCTGAACAAGTCAAAGCTATCACTGACGCTAAATTGCTCGACAAAGAAATGAACCTGCCAATTCGCAATTTTGAAGTCGAATCGCCTGCTAGTCTCGTCGAACATCAAAACACACAAAATAATTCGCTTAATCCGGAACAAGCCCACGCTGTCGCTCAAAATGCTCAGGCCAAATTCCTTGGCAACGTCGCTAATCCGCACCTAGCCTCCACCGGAAAGTCTATCCTCCGTGCCTCTCGCGGCAACCAAAAGTTCAGCGGTAACTTCAAAAAGCGTAACCGTAATAACAATAATCGCCATCGCAACAAACGCCATAACGACCAAAACCCTAATCAACACCGACAATCATCAGGGAACAATCAATCTCAAAATTAAGTATCAACCGTAGCCGCCAAACAGCCAACGATGTCGGACAATTTTAAAATTCCATCGTTCCCCTATAATATCCAGAATTACGCAAAACTATACGCCCAATCAAAGTCCTATTACCCTCCTACTTGAATATAAATCCTCAAGCTTACGCCACCAGCAAAATCCAGCTCAAGTCGAATTTCAACCCGAATTTTCAAAAGAGAATTGCACAGAAAACAAAAAACCATCCTTAACACCACCCAAACGCCTCCAAAATAAAATAAAAAGACGCATGAGATACCGTCTTTTTGATACAATCGCAATGTCGCACAATACATATTTTGCGACATCTATCAGGGGTCAATCATGAGCCACATCGTCCAGCCGTCTTTCAGCCGCCCTTTTCCTCTAAACAGCGTTTTTCGCCTTTTTTTGTTATTTTATCAATTCCCTCGTCCTCCGCCCAGTTTTCTCGCGTTCAGTCAACATCCATCATTGTTTGTTATACACCCAAGGCAAACCTACTTTTCAACCCACTTTTTCTACCGAACAAAACCCGAACTGAAAGTAGAGAACTGAAACGCCCAAATTGCACCAAAAACCATCCTATCCCATAGGACCAGCATTTCAACCCTTATTGATAATACACCTTCCCCTCAACTCGTAGATCAACATATGCCGGATGTGCATCATGGTCTTCCAAGTATTTCAAAGCCCGCTTAGCGTCTTCTGCCGAAATTGCTGTTGCTCGGTCCACGCTCAATTTCAAATACGTCTCCACTCCACCCAAATCAACATAAACTTCGCGACTTTTGCCCGCGGGCAAAGTCACTCGGATAACTTGCATCCCCAAATCCCGAAAATCCTGCTCTAGCTGCGCAATATAAGCTTTCATACGACTTGAAAGTTGCTCGCTCCCCTCCTCATCCACCACCTCTGCCGAAATCTTATACTCATCTTTCCCTACCAAATCCGAGGGAACTACCTCATTGCGACGCATTATTTCCCTTCCGCCAAGATACGTAATCAATCCACAAATCACCAAAAAGAGTAGTGTCATCAAAATTGAGGTCTTATGTTTGCGCCGCGCCAACTTCCTCGCCTGCATCCGCTCTGATTCAGTTTCTGCTCGTTCCCGTTCCGCTACGATCGTCCGCCCCGATTTCAACGCTTGTGCTTGATGTTTTTGCCCACGCATTTTCCGCTTCTTCCTTAATTCATTACTTTATGCTGTCACCGCGCGTTTTTTCGCCGTTCGCGGATTCTCGCCAATCCCAATCAAAATTTCCGCCAAATGTTTCGCAGCATCACTTTTCGCCTCATTGTGTAGCTTTTTTGCCATCTCTGCCCGCTTTTTCGGTGAGCGTACCAAATGCCGAATTTCTTCTAGTAATAGTCCCGGTTGCACCTGCATCTTTTCGTCCGGCACCACTTCAACCGCACCACACTCTTGTAGTCCTTCCGCATTTTTCATCTGATGGCCACCCGGTAATCGTTCAAACGGCACCAAAATCACCGCTTTCTCTAAAGCCGCAAGCTCCGCAATCGTCGTCGCTCCCGCTCGGCTCACTACTACATCCGCCGCCCCCATCAGCTCATCCATCGTCGTATTAAACTCCCACATCCGAAAATTCGACCTCAATTTCGCCTTATCCCACTCCTCATATTGCTTCAAATCCACCATTTCTTCATACCATTTCCGTCCCGCTATCAGCCCCACACTCGTAAACTTTAACAGCTCTGGCAAAATCTCTCGCATGGCCAGATTCATATTCTGCGACCCCTGGCTCCCACCCGTCACAATCACCAACGGTTTTTCCGCATCAAAACCAAAACTCTTTTTCAAACTTTTTTGCCTCGTCTCCGTCACTGCCTTAAACTCAGCGGCCACCGGAATTCCCACCTGTACTACTGGCCGCTCACTTTTCAGGCCGCCCCAACCACTCGTCACCATTGTCGCATGTTTCATCAGTAGTCGATTGGCCAACCCTGGCACCGTATCCGACTCATGCACCACATACGGTATCCTAAGCACTCGCGCTATAATCCCCACCGGCAGCCCTACGAACCCACCTTTGAGAAAAATCACATCCGGCCTATTCCCTGGCATGGCCAATCGCCAAAAACTTTGCAAAATTCCGCCCAAAAACCCGAACAAACCCAGAACATTCCCCACGATCAAATCTTTAATCACAATTGTCCAATTTTTCAGCCAATCTTTCCCTGTCCAACCCGCATATCGCCGAAACTTCCCCGCACAAATCTTTCGCACTCGAATATAAGGCCCTTTTCGACCCATCATTCCCTCTTTCGACCCCCATCTCATACCAATTTCTGTTGTAATTTTTACAACATTTTTGTAATATCTCCGGTCTGTCCAGAATTCCACCCTTGTCCTAGGCTTTTGCTCCAAAACTTCCCGCACTACAGCTACCGCCGGCGTAATATGACCTCCTGATCCCCCACCAACTACTAACATTTTCATATTTGTTGTCTCCTAGTCATTTCTTGCCGCCGTCGCGCCACCTTCTCCGTTCTTTTTGCTACCACTTCTTTCCTCGGTTCCCTGCTCGTAAAACACGAAAGTTGCAAAGCTAGCCCCAGCGCCGCTGCGGTGAAGAGCATACTCGTTCCCCCATAACTCAGAAGTGGCAAAGTAATCCCGGTCAGCGGTATCAATCCCGTCATCGCCGCAATATTCACCACCACGTGCGCCGCCGCCCATGCGAAAATCCCCACTACGACTAGCGACTGCTCCTCATCGTGCAAATAATTCGCCGTCCGAAGCAGCCTCATCAAAAGCACCGCAAAACAAAGCACTACCCCCATCAACCCCATGAACCCAAAAGTCTCCCCCATTACCGCAAACACCGAGTCGTTAATCGACTCCGGCAAATACCCTGTCGCCTGCACACTATTGCCAATCCCCACCCCGAAAAATCCGCCCGCACCAATCGCAATCATCGCGTTCTCGATGTGATACGAATCACTTGATTCTTCCGAACCAAAAGTCGCCAATCGCTCCATTCGGTGTGGCGACACCACAATCGACAATGCCCCCACTGTCCCCACCACAGCCAACGTCGCCACAAAATACCTCATCGGCACTCCGCTCATGAAAAGCATCGCCAGCACAATCGCCATAATGCTCACCCCTGTCCCCAGGTCCTTCTGTACCACCACGACAAAAAGGAGCGACAACCCGCTCACTAAGCCAAACGGCAACCAAAATTCCTTCAAATCACCCAGCTTCCCCTCTTTTTTCTTCGTTGCCATCAAACTCGCGAGATATAATACTAATCCCAGTTTCAAAATCTCTGCCGGTTGCAAGCTCAAGCCACCCAGATTATACCAGCGACAAGCCCCCAGCTCACATTTCGCTAGCGAACTATTCACTAATGCCAAAAGCGCCAACAAACCACACAAAACCAACCCCGCCATAATCAAGGCAAAACCAAACTTCCGCACCACCGCATATGGTATTTTAAAAGCTGCAATGATCACTAAAATTGCCAAACAAACATTCATTATCTGGTGAAAAAAGAAATAATTCTCACCCAAATCCGAACCATAAGCCGCATTCATCACATTCACCCGCATCGGCCCAATCGCATAAATCACAATCAGCCCCAACCCCAGCAAAATCACCGTCAGGGCACCAATCACCCGATCGCTCTTATGTTTGCGCATCATAGCCAAGAATCCATTACCGCTATCGCTAAGAAAATCACCAAGCAAATCGCAAACAAAATCTCCACCACAAGTTTTAATAATACTTTCACGGTCATGTTATTCATATAATCCCTCCCTGCACTGCTAAGAATACGCCCAGAATCGCGAACACCCCCGCAATCACCCAAAACCGCATCACAATTTTCGCCTCACCCCAGCCTTTTGCCTCCAAATGGTGATGAATCGGCGCCGAAATCAGTAACTTCTTATGAAACACTTTCTTCCAAAAAATCTGAATCAAACTCGATCCCGCCTCCACCACAAACAAAATCCCAATAATTGGTAGCAGGAAAAACGCATCGGTCATCATCGCCACCACACCGAGCCCCGCCCCAATCGCAAACGACCCCGTATCCCCCATCATAAATCTCGCCGGTGGCACATTAAACCAAATATACGACAGCAACCAACCCACCACCGTCAGACAAAACCCCGCCAGCATCCAATGTCCCTGAAACAGTGCAATCGCCCCATATGCACCGTACGCCAGCATAGCGAGCCCTCCAGCCAGCCCATCCAGACCATCCGAAATATTCACCGCATTTGATGTCGCCACCACCGCGAACGCAAAGATAATCACCATCCCAACCACTCTCACTTCCACGTCGCCAATAAACGGCACCTTGATATCCGTCCAGCCCAACTTCACTGCAAACCACCACCCCAGCACCACCCCAATCAACGTAATCATCGCAAATTTCACCGGCGCTCTCAGTCCTGCCGCCCCCTTACCACTCCCGAAAACGTTAATCAAATCGTCAATAAACCCCACAAAACTTCCGCCCACAAACCCCACCAGCGGCAACCAAGTCTGCTCCCGGTTCAAATTGCAAATCATCGTCACCAAAAACACCGTTACTACCCCAATCACCCCAGCCATCGTCGGAAAATGCCGCGCAATTTTCTTCGCGTGCAATTTTGTCATCACCGGCAGCGCTTCCCCCGTCGCCGTCGTCTGTTTTTGTTTCTTCCAAAACTTATATTTATATGCAAAATAAGTATAAATCGGGGTCAAAAAAGTCGCCAGGAAAAACGCCGACAACGCCAAAATCAAGCCATAAAAAGCCTCGTTGTTGAAAGTATCTGCCATAAGCCCATTATAGCATAAAAGCCCGCTATCTACACAACTTTACCTAAACGCTATCTTATCTGCATTCCATGCCCCGCTAGCGCCCGCCTCTACTCCCCGGCTTTCGGTCGCACCTGCAAATAATCCATCACATATTTATTCAGTTCGTTAAATACCGGCAGCGCATGTGCTTGACCGCCCGCCACTTTGCCATCTTCCCAAACTCGCACCATGATCACATACTGCGGCAACTCCCCCTCCGTTCCACCAAAACCAATATACGTCGCCACCGTCTCATCCATCGAATACGCCCCATCCCGAATCACCTGCGCCGTCCCCGTCTTCCCGCCGATATAAAACCCCGGCTTGTCCGTCCCATTTTTCCGCCACATCGTCCGCGTCCCATACAGCATCTCCCGCATCACCCCGCTCGTCCCCCCCGAAACCGTCTGCCGTGCCGCCGCTTTTTCCTCATTCTTCACAAATTTTCCGTTCACCATCTTCCCCGCCACCACCGTCGGCGTATAGAAATTCCCACCGTTCACCACCGACGAAAATGCCGCCGCCGTCTGCAACATCGTCACCTGCATATTCTGCCCAAAAGTCATGTTCGCATAAGTCGAGTCGATCCCATAAATCTCCGCATGTGGCCCATGCACTATCCCAGTATTCTCAAACAGCTCAATCCCCGTTTCCTGCCCCAGCCCAAACCGATCATGATAATAATTATACAGCCGTTCCCGCCCTGTCGCATTAATATTATTCTCGTCTCCCCCCAGCCAGCGCAGCGCCTGCGTCGATCCTGTGTTCAGCGAATAGTTAAACGCCGTCTGCATCGTCTGCGACCCGAGGAGAAAGCTTCCCTGCTCCGCATTTTTAATCGGCCAGCCATCCACAAAAGTCTCGCCATTATTAATAAACGTCGTCTGTGGCGTCATCAGTCCATAATCCGCCGCTGCCGCAAACGTAAACGTCTTGCACACACTCGCCGGCTCAAACGGATCATCCACCACGTGATTCACATACGCCGCCGCGCTCTCCACCTGCCCATAATTCGCCGGATCATAACCCGGCGTGTCCGCCATCGCCAAAATTTCCCCCGAATTCGGGTCCATCACAATCGCGCTCGCATTCGCAAACCCCAACTCATGTGCCTTCGCCGCAATAATCTTCTCGGTGTTATACTGAATATTTTTATCAATCGACAGCACGATATTCTCCCCGTCGATCGCCGGCTCCTTCACGTTATCATCACCAATCGACAGCGCCACATTGTTCACATCCTTCACCGTCTTCAGTCGCCCATCTTTCCCTGCCAGCTGCTCGTTCATCGCCCCCTCGACCCCATATTGACCCTTCCCCTCCGTATTCACAAACCCTAGCAAAGTCGAGCCCAACTGTCCTTCCGGATAAACTCGCCTCGTCCCACTCTGCAACCATACCCCAGCCAGCCCCGACTCCGCGATCTTCTCCGCCGCCCCCCGCTCGACGTTTTTCCCTACCACATAATATCTCAGCGCCTTATTTTTAAACACCTCCGACCATTCCGCCGTCCGCTTCTCCCCCAAAATCTCCGTCAGTTTCCCCGCCACTTCCTCCTCATTCGCCATCATCGGGTCCACCACCACCGTATAAACCGTCGCATTCATCACCACCGCCGCCGGCTCTCCCCTATCCAACATATAAATTTCCCCCCGCTTCGCCGGAATCACCGTGCTCAAGGTTTGTTGTGCGGCCGCCTTCGCCGACCACTCATCGTGCTGCAAAATCTGAATACAAAACAGCCGCGCGATAATCACCCCAATCACCACCAAAAGTCCAATCCTTAGCACTTTATTCCGACTCATGCTCTTATTATAGCATAACCGGCTAATACAGACCTTTTAAAACTTCAACAGCACAGATCCTTTTTGGCTTCAGTCATACAAGCCTTTTTACATGCTTGTGCTTATACTTTTTCCTCCAATTCCTCTATACTATCTGCGGGCGCGGCTATAACTAGTACATTGAGAGAGTAGGGTGCGGAGTTAAACTAGGCAGAAAGGAGAGTGTATGCGGAAAGTCCTAAAGCATCTTTCTATAATCCTGAAGCTACTTTTGCATTTTTTGAAGACGACTTGAAAAAACCGCTCACGCGAAGCTGTCGCCCCCAAGCACTAATAACATAAACATCATCTCAATTTTCAAACCAAAGCCAACACTTAGCACAGAACTCCAGTTCTGCACCTCATACCTCCATTATAGCACACCTGGTCAAAAAAGTCAATACTTTTCAAGCATAAACTTCATCACAATTCCAAAAGTTTTCAATCTTGTTAAGCTAACAATTTAATTTATAATAAAATTACGGAAACTTTATCCGCGGGGTCAATCGCCAGATCGAAATTCACCAGTTCCACTGTTCGAACGACCTCTATTAATATGGAAGATCGCGAGGTTCCCCTTCTAAAGATAGGTAATCGAAGGCTCATTTTGTCCTACGTCAAGGCGTATTACAACCATAAGCGAACCTCTTCACCATGCGTCGTAGTTTTACACCGTCGCACCTCGTTGCTCCTATTGTAGTGACGCTACGTTTTTGTTAACTCGTGGCGGGAACGTGAATATAACTACTGGCTCTTTGAGGAACGCGGGCAACAATGGCAACTACTGGGCTAGCACTGCCTACCCATCAGAGCTCTATGCGTACAACCTCAATTTCAATAGCACTAACGTCAACCCGTCGAACAACAACAATCGTTGGAACGGCTTTACGGTCCGGTGCCTAGCTGGTTTTCCCGTACGATCTTCCATTTTTCCAAATCTCAAGCCATCACTTTTTTCTTATCATCTTAAACATTTTCTTGACTATCCAAAAAATCTTTCATACTCCACTCGATATTTTCTGAAATTATATACATCTTAACCACAAAAACAAATTTATCGCAAACATTAATATAATCTATCATTTAGGCCAGCAACCAAACTACTTAGGCTTCTGTGAGCCTAAAGACTTGGCCAAAGCGGCCCGGAGCGGGTTCACAAAAGTCTAAATAGTTTAGTTACCCAGAGCTATCCCCACCCAAAACTCCTCCACACCTTCTCCACAAACTTATAACTATCCAGATGTTCCATGCATCCCAACCGCGAAATCATCCCCTCGATATCCCCTTCCCCGTTCGTCGCCAACCGATACGCCGCCGCAAAACAATTTCTCCGCGCTCGCCGCCCTGGCACTTTGCACTTTTCATATACCACTGCGCCCACAAACGGCACACCTTTGTCAACTTCTTGAGTATAACGTTTATTCGGATGCAATGTTAAACCCATTTCGCGCCGCAAATATTTCTCCATTACCACAATATCCCTGAGCACTTGCGCCTTCCGCTCCCACGGCACCAGGACGAAAAAGTCATCCACATACCGTCCATAATGCTTATACCCGAGTTCAAACCGCACAAATCGGTCAAATTGATCCATAAAAATATTTGATAATAGTTGACTTGTCAGATTCCCTATCACAATTCCCCGCCCCTTCGGTTGCTGAAATAAACTTTTACTCGGCGCCAAATATCGCCAATCCGACCGCTTCCCCCGAATTGCAATATTTTTCATCGGCTCATCAAAAATCACCTCCCGCCACAAATATTTCACCGTCTCAAACAGCTCCGCCTTATCTTCCGGCCGACACCGAATCCCATTAAATCTATCCCGTTCCCACCTCTTCTCTAAATCTACACGACCATAGCCATTTTCAGCGAAACCATCATCCACACAACCAGAACCGTTTTCAGCAGAACCAACAGCTCTATTACAACCATAATCATAAAACTGCCGTTCCAAGCCCCAAACAATCCGCTCATACAACTTCTCATGATCTAGGCTCATAAAATATCCCCGAAGGTCCAATTTCACAATAAATCCCCGGTGCGACGGGCTCTCATTCAAAGCTTGTCGAATATGCTTCTGCAAACGTTCCTGCGCGTAGAGCGTACCTTTCTGCTTCCGGCAAGAATACGAATCTGCCGAAAACCGCCGGTCCCACCACTCCGCGCAAATATTATACAGAAAATGATGCACCACCCGATCCCGAAACGGCGCCGCCACAATCTCCCGCGTCACCGGGTCTTGAATAATAAAAGCCACACCCCGACTCGGCTTATAGACCCGCCGAAGAATTGCCTCCCTGAGGTCCAAAATATTCTCCATCGCATTTAGCTCAAACCGATGCTCGTCAATCGTATGTCGTTTACCCTTTCTCGCCGTGAAATAAGCTTCCCAAAGTTCCTCTAGCAAAAAATCCTCAAACATCTTATGCTTTTATTATACTTCACAAACGCAAGTTGACTCCACAACAAATATGAAAAGTTCAAAATGAAACAACTACAAAATAACATGGTTATGTTAGGTGAAATAGCAACGGAGTGATATGATAGAGGCCATATGCCAGAAGAGGAAAATAAAGGCTTCTTTTTTGCTATAATATATAACCCTACCCCGCAGCCTTCTTCTGCCGCGCCAGCTCCCGATTCCGCTTCAGGTATTCCCGCTCCGTCGTCCGCTCGATTTCCACTAATTTCTCTAGAATTTTGCCCAGCTGTCGATGATGAACTAAGCGTAAATTTTCCATATTCGCCATCCGATTCCGCAGCTGCCGCGTATTCACTAACATATTAAATAGATTCTGCGTCGCCGCCTGCGGGACGAGAGCCGGCACATTTCTTCCCACCACCGCCATCGCATTCTGTAGCTCCTTCTGCGTATTGCTCGCCCGCACCCGAAGATTCGCATAGTTGAGATAATTTTGCAAGATTTCATCCGCCTGCACCATCATCAGCTGCGCCAAAGTCTCCCGCGCAAACCGCTCCGAAATCCCTTTGAGAGCATGGTAGACCAACTGGTTCATCTCCAAAATATCCCGGTAGAGCATCGGCAGCGGCGACTCCGGAATGATAATTTCCTTGATCCGCGCCAGCTCCTGTTTCGAACGATCATGCAGCTGTTCAATTTCACTCGCGGTATAGACTTTTGGTAGTTTATAATAGTGCAGTTCCGGCAAAGCATTTTTCATCAGCGTTGCGTCCGACCGAATCTCGAGCAGCACGAGTTGTTCTTCTAGCCGCTCCAGCGAACGAATCGCCACAATCCCTTCCGGCGATTTTGAATAATCATCCGTGTCCTCCTGCACCTTAAAACGCCGCCTGAGACGATTCGCAATCGTCAAAGTATAGAACAAAACTGAATTCCCCGCCATCTTCACAAAACCATGTGTCGAGTCAAAAAGCAAAAGATCATGGTTGTTTGTCTTCTCAAACTCAATCGCTGCCGCCTTCACGGTACGCTGCCGCTCACGCAAAGCTTGATGTGCCGCTCTGAGCTGCCGCCTCGTTTCAATCGTCTGCTGTTCCGCGCTCAGCTCTTCAATACACTCTTCCAGCTCACAAATTGACTTTTTTGTATATTGTGCAAGATCAGTTGATTTTATCGCTGGCTTTTTCGTCATACCCAAAATCCCGCGGCGGGCCTCGGGTGGCCTTTTGCCACGCCGGGGCCCGCCGATTCCTCCTTAACCTTTTTACCTTTCCATCCTTCCGGCTCTCCCTACCGCTCTTTTCTCCGCCTTTTCCCTAGTCTCATATTTCTATTACGCTTTCTCGAGACAACCTAGTTCTCTAGGAATTACTCGGGAAGATCGTACGGGAATCTGCTTTTTCTATTTCGCGAAGGTGAAACACTTTCTGTTCGCCTCCGGGAGGGGCTAATTTCGGAAGGCCGCCGTGGAAGCTGGGTTCGTCTCAAGCAGCTCAGCTTTTTTTCACCTCAGACCAAACCACCACTCTCTCAAACCTTATCATCTCATCCACCAACCATGCTGCTTTCACCCTTTGCCCCAGCTTCCCCTGGCTTGCCTTCAATCTTGCCCTCCCTCGCCCTTTGGTGTAGGGAGGTGGGCACGAGAGAGGGCAAGAAGTTCAAATTCTTGCCCTGTTGCGTAATTCATATTACCTCTCCCCCCTGTTTCTGCTGCTATTTTTCATCTTGCCCTGGTTTAGTGAAGAAAACCCGCTTTTTCGCTTCTGTACCACATCAAGCCTCGTCTCCCCCACCTCCCTACTCGTAGTTAACTATCATGATTTGCTCCGGCTTCCGCCTTCGCCTTGCGGGGAGAACCTCGGCCACTGGCTCTTTGAAGAGCCTGCCCTCGGCCTCTGTTCTCCCCTTTTTATTTGTTAACTACTTTGCTAGGCACCGGACCGTAAAGCCGTACCAACGAACGTTGTAGCCCGACGGGAAGACGTTAGTGCTATTGAAATTGAGGTAGTACGCATAGAGCTCTGATGGGTAGGCAGTGCTAGCCCAGTAGTAGCCATTGCTGCCCGCGTCCCTCAAAGAGCCAGTAGTTATAGTCACGTTCCCGCCACGAGTTAGATATATA
>CAOJGQ010000015.1 GCA_948435375.1 uncultured Candidatus Saccharibacteria bacterium | reverse complement strand
ACTGCGCGCCTCCTTCGTTAGAACAGAATCGAAAAACCAAATTACAGACAACCAAGTCTAACATGCAGGCCTCATTACGATATTACTTCGTCAAACAAAATCAGAAATCCCACAGGCATCCTCCACTCGATACTTCCCCACTTCCGTCCGCCGAAGCGCCGTCAAATATGCTCCTGTTCCCAACTTCTCCCCAATATCTTCCCCTAGCGCCCGAATATAAGTTCCACTCGACACTTTGCACCGTATCACAAGTTCCGGCCACTCATATCTCGAAATCTCAAGCTCATAAATCTGCACCTTCCGTCGCGGCATCTCCACCTCTTTTCCTTCTCGCGCCAACTTATATGCCCGCTGCCCATTAATCTTCACCGCCGAAAACCGTGGCACAGTCTGTAAGTTTTCCCCAACCAAACTTTCCACACACTTTTCCACAGCCTCTTTGTTCGGTTTTTCGCGCACTTCGCGTTCGGTTATTACGCCTTCCGGATCGCCCGTTGTCGAATCCGCCCCAAGCATTACCGTCGCGATATATTCTTTATCCAATTTCAAAAACTCATTCGCCCGCTTCGTCCCCTTCCCGACCAGCAAAATCAACAGCCCCGTCGCAAACGGGTCCAACGTCCCCGTATGCCCCACCTTCACCTTCCGCTGCTTCTGCCTCAGAACGCCATCTTTTCCTTTCACCACTATCATTCCCGCCTCTTCCGACAATTTCCGCCGCACTCGCGCCACCACCCCAAACGAGCTCATCCCCGCCGGCTTATCAACCAATAAAATCTCATCTTGCAACTTTTCCATACCTTACATTATACATCATCCCTTCGCTCCACCCGCTCACGCAGCCATTCCCGTAACACCCGTGCTGGTCGTACCTCTGTCAACCCTATCAGCTCATGGCTCAAATTCCCCGACCAGAGCGACGGCACAAGTTCTGATTGATTATTTTGGTTATATTGATTCGCTATTTTATGTAATTGCCCTAAAATCTTCATCTGAATCTTGCGATATGCCTGCTCTGAATTCCCTAGCACCGCACCCTCCATGCCATCATTTCTCGCCGCCACATTTCGCACTCCTTGCCAAAAATTCTCAAACCGCAGCGGATTATATTCATCAAAACTCGCCGTCAACGCATTAAATCGCACAATTTCCTTAAACCCTGGGTCATAAATCAACTCCCGCCGCTGCGTTTCCGATATATTTCGTAATACAAAAGTCGCAGCCCGCTCCGTAAATTCCACCGCTTCAACCATCTTCGTGCTCGTTGCTCCATATTGATTTTGACTCTTTACCAAAATCTCGTTCATATAAGCTACCAAATTACTCACTTCTCCAAAATCCACCTCCGTTTCACCCGTCTCCTCATTCTGCCGAATCCATAAATCTTTCATCGCCTGGTTCAACTTCACATCCTGTGTCTCTGGCGCCTCCATCTTCTCGTGTTCCGTATTCGTAACTAATCTCCGCAAAATCTCCACCGCAGGCTCATTATATTCCCGTGCCCGACCGTCATCATTCACCACCCCTTTCACCATCTCCTCATAATTTCTCAGGTCGAACACCGTCCTCGCTAAATCACCAAATCTCCCCGTCTGCTGGCACTCCGCAACCAACCGATCGAGTTTCGTCGTACTCTGCATTGCCGAAAGAGACAAATTCTCATCCCCCCTTTTCTCATCAAGTGCACTATTTGTCTCATAATATTTCAACATCGCTGCGAGAAGTTCATGTGTTTTTGGTGCCTCATCGTGAATAAACCCATGGTCTGTGAGCAACGTGCCCTCCAGCGCTAGTGCATCAACCCGATTTTGCTCCAGCTTATAAACATCACTCGTTGGTAGCTCCCGCCGTCTCTGCAACAAACAATTCAAATTCCGCGGATTCATCCTACTCGTCAAACAATCAAACTCAAAATTCCTCAACCTCTCTTCCCCTCGCATCCATCGAGGATGCAGCAAACTCACCAGACTTTCATCCTTCTCCCGTATTCTCCGATCAACATCATTCTCCAAATAGCGCACATACTCTTCCCTATCTTTATCTGTCTCATCCTCCAAAGCTTTCTTCGCCAAATCTCGCCGCAAGTTTTCCTCAACATTTTCGTTGCTACCTTTGCATATAAAAGGTAGCACTTCCCGTACCCTCGCCACACTTTTTTCGACAAACTCCCGTCGCTCTTCCACCGTCGCTAACTCGGTCATCTTGCGTACAACTCTAAAAAAAGTTTCCCCAGAAAAACTCGGACGACAAGGTCTAAACTGCGCATTCTCTTCATCCAAAACTGGCGCAAAATCTTCCCGCACATACCCTGAAAATTCCTCCATTTTTGCCAAATCATCCCCCTCTTTAAACATTGTCGACGCTATCATGATTCTATCCAAAACCGATCTTAATCTTTCATTATCTGTATCCATTGCCTGCGCAGCCTTATCCGCCAGCGGTATCAATTCCCGCAAAGCATAGTTCATCTTTTCTCTCCCCAATTCATCGCTCTCGTACACTGCCAATGCCCCAAAAACCGCCTCCGCAAATGGTGACGCAACGCCCGCCGCATCTCCCGTAAATTCTCTCTGTGCTCGCACATCAAAACTATCTATGAGCGGCAAAACTGTCTCTTCTAAATATTCCTGATCCCGCTCTTTTAAACCTTTCAATCGGAAAAACCTCTCAAGCACATATTTTTGCGCCTCTTTGCTCGTCTCATTAATCGCCCCCTCCCCTTCCTCAAGCTCATCGCGCATTTCTATATACCGCACTCCTTCTCTAAGCGGATACCTCGATTCAAAACAAACACGCGCAATCTCAACTACACCACTACTCGCCTCACCCTGTTCTATCTCCGTCTTCGCACGCTTTGCAAAATTTCTCAGTGCTTCATCATCAATCAACTCTGTTTTTCGACACACAAGTAGCATCGTCTGTGCAAATCTTTCACATTCCAATCGTCGACGTGATTCCTCTCGGCCCGTCTCCACCTCCTCTCGCCCAAACATTCGCAAAAATCTCAATTTCAAGGCGTCCCACTTCCCCCGCCTTTCTTCGGTCTGCCCCTGATTTTCACCCCGCCATAGCCCACCAAACTCTTCTCGTATGATTTCATAATTGCGATATGTCTGGCTAATTTCCGCTTCACCCCGCTCAAAAAGATACTCGCCAAATCCATCAAGACAGTAATCTCCTAACGCCCCATAAATCTCTGCCACCTTAACTAAAGCCTGATCCGGCAACGCATCAATTTTTTCTAGATCTTCCTTCCTACCAAATTCCCCCAGCACCTCCTCAAGCTTCCCAAAATTCACCCCAATTTTTCTCTCCAACGCCACACATCGTCCCGCCAAGCCCGAGTCCAACCCAAAAACCAACTGCTCATTCCTATTCAGTATGTTATAATCATCCGTCGTCAGAACATCATATCTAATCCGTTCCGCCCCCATTGCTACCTCATCTGTCGATTCTATCAATTCTGTTGCCTCCGCCATTTCCGCCAAATCCGACCAATCCGTTTCCTTACTAGCTCCCATTTCCGCCAAATCCGCCCAAGTCGTTCCGCCCTGCTCTCCCACACAGCTTTGGCCTACTGTCTCATCCTGCCCCTCCACCAATTTGCTGGTTTCGACGTCTTTCGTCAATTTCTCCATATCTCAATTATAGCATAGGCTCTTACTCGCACTCGCCAATCACTTCATCATTCTCACTTGTGCAATCTTGCACTCCATAATATATCAAACCAGATGAAGGTCATCTGGGAGCAGCAGACTTCGAGCTCTGAATCTGCCTGCAACCCCTTCGACGATTGAACACCAGCGTAATTCTCTTTCAATTATCTACATCCCCGGAATCTGGAACGCACTCGATTGATTCGGCGGCGTTCCGTCAGGCGGCGTCGGTTTCGGCAACTCCGGCAAATCCACCGGCACCTGCACTTCCGGCAAAACTGGCGGATTGGTTATCGCGCCCGCTGCCGCTACATCCTCCGCCCCGACTGCTGGCGCACCCTGCGCAGCACCATTCATCATCACTGCATTGTCAACTCCAGAAACACCATTTTCTGGCGGTGTTGGCAAGGCTACTGGCGCGCTAACTTGTTCGGGTGCAGCCATAGTCGGCATCGCCACATTACCCATCATTTGTCCAGTTTGAGCTTGTTCGGGACCTGGCACCACATTTCCCGGCGTCTGTCTAACCAGCTGTTCCGCTGTCGGCAAATTCTGCATCGCTGCCTCCGGCGCCATCGTCGGCGGCATTTCCATCGGCATCTCCACCCCTGTCGGCGCCTGACCATAACCCCCCGCTGGCGCCACATTCGCTGCACTCTGATCATTGTCCATCGCCAACGCTTCCGCCATCATCTGTGCATAATCTTTCGGCGGCTGCGGCGGCATCATAGTCGCCGTCGCATCAATCCCCGACGTCATCGTATTCATCATATCCGCTCCAGGCATCGCCCCCATCATCCCAGTCTGATCAACCATTCCCGGCTGCTCCCCCATCTCTGTCGTCACTACCCCCGCCATCGGCTGCGCCAAGGCTTGATTCATTCCAGTCATGCTAGTCTCCACATCCATCCCCTCCTCACTATGGTCAACTGCCAAATTCGAAGCATCCGTCGTCGGCGTCAAATCCACCGGCGCCTGCTCGGCCTCAATCTTATTATCGAGCACATTCGCCGAAATCAACTGCTGATCCGCCCCCATTGACATCAATTTCGACGCCAACTCTAATGCCTTGGCATTCGTCCGATCATTCGAAAAACGCTGCGTCGCCGCCACAATTCCGGTCAACAGCGCCGTCGCAATTTCCTTGTCCAGCGTCTCATCCTTCCCTTTCAGGTCAAAAATCAAGTCCGCCACCATCTCCGACACCGAACTCACCGCCGGATCACTCCATTCAATCTCGCCAAACCGCCCCGGCGTCCCCACTGTGATATCCACCGCCGTCGCATTATGCATAATCCGCCCATGCTCACTCAAAGCTTCATCAAGATCCGCTGCCGTCGGCACATTCAACGCCAAAACCAAGTCAACATTATAATCCCCATGCGAAAACTCCAAATCTTTCTCAGTAATCGTCGTTTTGTATGGCGTAATAAAGACTTTTACAAAATCCCCCTCAAGCTTATATCGCAAATGATCCGCTTTATCCTTGCTCAACGCAATAATAAAATCTTGCAAACTCGCTGTATTTGTCTCAAACGTGCTTTCCGGTCGCAAAAACTCCAATGCATCTGGTGTTTTTCCCGAATAAATCGCTGTGGTATGCTTCTGCAATTCATCCAAAAACAACGTCAAACCAATCGCCGCTGACATTTCGTCTACCGACGGATTCCGCGACAAAGCCACCAGTATATTTTCCGAACTCCGAATCTTTTCCCCAATTTTCCGAATATACTCCTCTTGCGACACAATCGGCTGCACCTGCGACTTCGTAATCCTCGGCGCCACTCCCGGCTGCGAACTACTCGCAACACTCACTTTCGCCGCATTATCACCATTCTGTTTCACCGCATTGCCCGTCGTTTCAGTTGGTCCATCTGTCGCAGCACCAGAAACCGCTGACGCCGAATTTGTAGTTTTGGGAGAATTTTGATCTTGCATATTTATTTTCCGTTACGGTTGACCTCGCTCTAATTTTGCGACGCACACCCTGTTCCCTCCATTTAAGCATACCTCTCTCAAAAAAGCAAGACCATTTTCTCACGAAATCTATCTTCTCATCTAACTCTACTTTTGTAAATTTCCATACTAATCAATTCCTTAAACAAGCCAGTTCAACTCGAATTTTTCTCTGTAAAATTAGTAAAGATTTTGGTTTGATAGCATTAACCTTCTTTCTTGTGATGAAGTCTGGACCGTAAAGCCGTTCCAACGATTATAATTATTCGATGAATTAACTGCAAGATTGCTAAAATATATCGTAAACGCAAATAACGAATTTTCATAGGCCGACAACGTCCAAAAATAACCATCAATGCCAACATATCTCAAAGAACCAGAAGTCTTACCAACAACCCCGCCACGAGTTAGATATATAGGAGAAATGGTAGATGTTTTATTACTATGTGTTAGTTTGACTATAACTAGGCAAACTAGCATATAGCAAAGAACGTAAACCAAAACCCATGCTATAATATACCTATGAACGATTTCGACTATCTCTCCCCAAATTCCGTCTATCTTGACGCCGCTTGCCAAAGTCTCCGCCCTCGTCCTGTCGTCGACGCTCTCGAACGATACTATTTCCAACACAATTCTTGCGGCGAACGCGTAAAATATGCTTGGGGTATCAAAACCGATGAACTTGTTGAAGCTACTCGCAAAAAGGTCCTTAAATTTCTCAAGCTCAAAGATAAAGATTATTTCACCAGCTTCACTCTTAATACCACTTACGGTATCAATCTTCTGTTAAACGAGCTCAACCCTGCCCACATCAAAAAAGTCTACACTTCAGAAATCGAACATAATTCCCCCTTTCTTGCCACTATGTCTCTCGCCGATCGTCTCAATATCCCCCGCACCGTGCTCAAACGCAAAACAGACGGCACCATAATCATTGGCGATGAAAATTTTCGCGATTCCGTCGTCGTAGTGAACTGCGCTGCCAATTTTGATGGTCGCACTCTACCCAATCTCAAAGACGTCATCAAACGCGTCCACAAGGACGGCAGTATAATCATCATCGATGCCGCCCAGGCTATGGCTCATCACCACGAAATCCTCGAAAAAACCGAAGCCGATGCCATCTGTTTCTCTGCTCACAAAATGTATGCCCCCTCACTCGGAGTTATTGTTGCTCGCCGCGACCTCATCCCCAAACTCCACCCTTCTTTCATTGGTGGCGGCATGGTAGACGACGTATTTGAGGATCGGTTTCTACTCACTGCTTCGGGCAATAAAGCTCACACTTATACCATCTTCGAGCCTGGGCTCCAAGCTTGGGGCGAAATCATCGCCCTTGGCACTGCGATTGATTGGCTCTCTGCCCGCACCAAATCCGACTGCCAAAACCTTCAAGCCTACACCACTGAGCTTCATGAATTCCTCCATAACAACCCCCGCATCAATCTCGTCGGAGAAACTGTTAGTCCAACCATGAGCTTCTACATTGATGGCATTAATTCTCACCTCATTGGTAACGCTCTCGCAAAAGACAACATCATGGCTCGCACTGGCTACTTCTGCGTCCATTATTATCTCGACAAAGTTCTTCATCTTCCTCCACTCATCCGCTTCTCTCTCAGCTATGCCACCCGTGCCTCCGACATCGACGCTATCAAAAAAGCTCTTGCCAAAATCTAAAACATCTGGAAATCTCCTATATATCTAACTCGTGGCGGGAACGTGACTATAACTACTGGCTCTTTGAGGAACGCGGGCTTCGGTGGCTACTACTGGGGAGTCAGCGCCTACCCGTCGGAGCTCTATGCGTACGACCTCGTTATCAATAGCGCTAACGTCTACCCGTCGTACTACGACGCTCGTTGGTTCGGCTTTGCGGTCCAAAATTAACTCCGAACCATAAAGCCCCGATAACGACCAGTTCCACTAGACGGATGTACCAGTTTATCATCATATTTTATATTGTATGCATAAATGTCTTGAGAATAAGCTACCGCCGCCCAATATGCACCGTAATAACCCGCTCCCCATAATGAACCATAAGCCATATCCGTATTCCCGCCACGAGTTAGATATATAGGAGATTAGTAGATATTTTTACCAATCTAAGCCAGACCAAAACTAGCCTCGGACCATAAAGCCACTAACTCTACTACTTGCGCCTGAATTATAGATCTCGTACTCGTTAGAATGAAAAATATATTCATTACGCTCTATTGCATAGGCTGTTGATGACAGAACATTAATAGTATGTCCTACACTCTGCATCGCGCCAGCACTCAAAGTCATCTGTCCGCCACGAGTTAGATATATAGAAGATTGCTAGATGTTTATGTTTGGTTTTCTTCGTTTTGCTTTCGTGCTGGACCATTCCGGACGTCACGAATCTCCAGGAGTCGAGAGAAGAATGAGCTTGCTCATTCTTCCGAGACGACGCCCAAGAATCTGAGCGTTAGCGAAGATGGGATGAAAGGACTCCGTGTCCAGCACCAAAAGACAAATCGAAAAACCAAATTTACCATAACTAGGCAAACTAGTATATAACAAAACTCTACTCCACCAACTTACACACCACCGCCGTCATCAATCCCTTCTCCCGCGGCTCACTCTCCGCAATCATCAGCGTCGTCGCCACCAGCGCCCGATCCGAAATCTTCAACTCCCCTTTCTTCGTCAGCTGCGCTTCATTCATCGCCAGATACGCCACAAACATCAACGCCGCAATCCGCTTATTCCCGTCGAAAAACGGATGATCCTTGATGATGAAATACAGCAAATTCGCCGCCTTCTCCGCCACCGTCGGATAAACTTCCTCGCCATCATAAGTCTGATAAATCGTACGCAAAATCCCCTCGAACTCATCGCCCCGCGGCTTGCCGAAGAGCTCCCCACCATGCACCGCCTCACGCAAATGGTTAATCATCTCCGTGCACTTCCCCGCCTCCAGCATCCGCTTCGCCTTCCCCTCATTTTTCAACCGCACAAACCCTTCGTCATACTCCTGGAGTGTCCGAAAAGTCTGCGCATACTGCGTCAAAATCTCCAAAATCCCCTTCGCCTCATCTTCCGAAAACGCATTTTGCGCCACAATCCGCCGCACTACGTCTAGCGCCCCCTCCACCTCGCGCAGCTTCTTGCCCGAAAGTTCCTTCAACCGCCGCTCATTAACGGCTACACCCTTAACGATATAGTTCTTCAGCACTCTCGTCGCCCAAATTCGAAAATCCGTCGCCTTACGCGAATTCACCCGATACCCCACCGAAATAATCGCATCCAGATTATAAACTTTCTTCTTACGCGTAACCTCTCGCCCCCCTTCTTTTTGAACTTGTAAATATTCTTTACAAGTTCGTTCTTCCTCCAATTCTCCTTCCTGAAAAATCTTCCTAAGATGAACCGTAATATTTTGCGGCGTCACATCAAACAAATCCGCCATCTGCGCCTGCGTCGCCCACAGCGTCTCCGCCCCCTCATCAAGATTAAACTTCACCTCCTTCGCGCCACTCTCATAAATCATCACGTTCTTCTGTACTTCGTCCGCCATATCTACCTCCATTTTTGTTTACTAACTACTTTTATGATACTCTTCTCCTCTGTTATTTACAACCCCAACTTGTAACGCCGTTACAAGTTCAAATAGTCTGAAGCCCAAAATCTCCACTACTTTCACGACAGTCCCATGCGTCTAGACGACAGCAAATTCTATCTTGGACCGTAAAGCCAGACCAGCGACTGCTGCCGTCCGACAGGATGACGTTAGCGCTACTGAAATCGAGGATGTACGCATAGGATCCAGATGGATAGACGGTACTAGACCAGTAGCCGCCATTGCCGCCTGCGTACCTCAAAGAGCCAGTAGACATATCGACAGCCCCGCCACGAGTTAGATATATAGAATATTCTGAGATGATTGAGGTTGGAAATGGATTTTTGAACTTTGAACTTGTAACGGTGTTACAAGTTCAAATGAAGATTATCTCTATAAAATGATAAAGACTTTGGGTTTATCAAGATTTTTATTATAAATTATATTAATCTTACTTTATATTAAACATCTTTGAATCTTTCTATATATCTAACTCGTGGCGGGTATACGAACCTCGATTATGGTTCTTTGAGGCTTGCAGGCGGCAATGGGCATTACTGGTCTAGCGTTGCTGATTCGTCTGCATCTCATTCATATGATCTTTATTTTTATAGCCCAGTTTTTGTCTCAAGCAACTATACCCGTTTTTATGGCTTTACGGGCCGACCAGCAACCGATTCTAGGTTTTACCTTTCTACCACCACTCGGGTTTCTGTGGGCCTAAAGACTTGGCCTAAACGGCCCAGAGCGGGCCCACAAAAAGCCTGAGTGGTTCGGCTCCAATATTATGCAGAAAGATAAAAACCTACTTACACTTCACCACCCCATCACCTTTCTTCGTACACTCAACCTCATTTTTCCCATCATAATACTTCTCATACATCTCCCGAACCGCCTTATACAAATCATTGAAACCATTTTTCGTCCGTTCAACACTATCTTCGTCCAACATCCAATCCTTATTCATGATGACATCTTTTTGGTCGGACATCCAATCCCCAGCCTTATCCGAATAATCAGACATTTCCGAATAAAGCCGATAATACTCCGAGTAGTCGCTCGCCTCAACCGCCGCCTTCATTTTGTCAATATATTCCAACATCTTCAACGTTCGCTGCCGAAATCCCTCGCCAAGTTCCTTTACGTCTTTATCACCCGAATCAATCAGAACCTGCGTAATCGATTTCAGAGTTTCCTCATTGAGACTATCCGCTTCAATATCACCCGCCCACACCGAAAACTCATGCAATGCCACATAAGTCTTGAACTGCTGTTTCATTTCCTCATCCGCCGGCATCGTCGATTCAGCCGTTTTGGCAAACTTATCATACTTCTTCTGCAAAGTTTCATCCTTCACAATCCCCGAAGTTGCGCCGAGCTGCCCAATCAAATCTCGCACCTCGCTCAAATCTTCCTCACATCCATCAATCATCTTATCAAACCGATCCAAGCTCACATTTTCGTCAAACACACTATCCATCAACTCTTGACACGGCGCCTTCTTTTCCGAATAAATATCGTCCAACATCGCTTTGATATCGACCACTACGGCATAGCTCTCGCCATACTTCGGTTGAAAAAGCGGCGGTATAAAAATCGCACAAGCCGTCCCAATCCCCGCCAATAGAAGCACAATCACTCCCCCAATGATCCAAGTTTTCTTATGGCTTTTCTTCCCCTGTTTTCCCGCCTGCTTAGCAGTACTTTTAGTCTTTTTCAACAAATGAAAATGTGACTTTTTCTTCGTCTTCACCGCCTCAGGCTGACGCATTTTTCGTGCCCCGCCCGCCGCCTTCACCTGCGCACCTGCTTTTGTTTTAGTATTTTCACTTGCCATCTTTTTCGCCATGTTATTTCCTATTGTTTGCTACCACTTTTCCTCTATTATACTATATAATATGTTTATGCGTATTATCTTCCCCGAATTCGAAAACCCCATCATCAAACAAGCTCTAGCAGAATACAAAAAATTTTGCGACACTTCTTCTGCCAGCCGCCTCAACCCGTCCGAGCCACTCCAACCTATCGAGGCTCTACCTGCTCCCAATCTCGAAACCGCCTGCGAGATGATCGTCGCGGGCGAAGCCGACAGCATGATCGCCGGCATCGATTATTCCTCGCGCGATGTAATTCTAGCCTGCCGCGACCATTTTGGCATGGGCGCCATCCCATCCGAACTTGTAACGCCGTTACAAGTTGAACCAATTTCTACCCCTGATAATTCCGCCTCTTCTCCGGCTTACTCAACTTTTTCTGGCCTCACCGTCATGCAAAAATACGACTCCGAAAAAGGTGACCAACTTTATCTTCTCGCGGACATGGCCGCCTGCAAACATCCCACCGAGGACCAGCTGCTCGAAATCATCACCCAAACCATCGAAAGCGCCGCGAAAATCCTTCCTGAACCACCTCGCATCGCCCTCCTTTCCTTCTCCACTGCCGGCAGCGGCGGCCATGACGACACAATCACTCTCTTCCAAAACATCCTCACCAAATTCCAAAATCTCCCCCTCACCAAATCTCTAAACTTCGCCATCGACGGAGAAATGCAGCTCGACGCCGCCATCAATCCTACCGTCGCCGCCAAAAAGTTCCCAAATTCCCCCGTCGCCGGCCAAGCCAACGTCCTCATCGCCCCCGACCTCAATTCCGGCAATATCCTTTACAAATCCTTCGAGCAACTCGCCGGTTTTACCGTCGCCGGCCCCATCCTCCAAGGCTTCAACTTCCCCGTCTCCGACCTTTCTCGCGGCAGCACCGTCACCGACGTCCTCCTCACCATCGAGACCATGACGCATCTCGTAAAATAAATCTACACCCACAAAAAGAGGGCTCGACCTACTGTTTACAACAGTAGACCGCCCTCTTTATACTTTATATTATATCAAATTATCAGTTTTTTACAAGCTCATTTACGTATCCTCAACCCTCTCTAGCCAAATCCCGCAATATATCGTATAATAAACCTATGAAAATCCTCGCCATTGAAACTTCTTGTGATGAAACTGCCGCCGCCGTGATTGAAGACGGCACCAAAATCCTCAGCAATGTCGTGGTTTCTCAGATTGACATTTTTGCGGCTTATGGCGGAGTTATACCAGAAGTCGCCGCCCGTTCCCACCTCGAAGCCATCCTTCCCGTCATCCATCAAGCCCTCAACGATGCCAATCTCGACAAAAATGACCTCGACGCCATCGCCGTCACCCATACCCCCGGTCTCATGGGCTCGCTTATGATCGGTACTTTGACCGCCCGCATGCTCGCCATCCTCTGGGAGAAACCTCTCTACCCCGTCCACCACCTAAAATCCCACATCTACGCCAACTGGCTCAACATAAGAGAAAATAACGAGGGAGAGGAGAAAAAGCAGGGGCTAAGCGAGATCTCTTCTGAGAGGATCCGGAGCTACAGCGAGGACGAGCGCGTCAGCCCTGCGACGGCAGGCGCTGACGACGCGCCTCGAAGAAGAGCATCTCGCTTAGCCCCCAACTTCCCTCTCCTCTCCCTCGTTATCTCCGGCGGCCACACCCAAATCCTCTACATGCCCTCCCACAACCATTTCAAAATCATCGGCACCACCCGCGACGACGCCGTCGGCGAATGTTTCGACAAAGTCGCCAAGATCCTCGGCCTTCCCTACCCTGGCGGTCCCGCTATCGCCGCTTGTGCTAAAAACGGCAATCCGAAGAAGTATCCTCTTCCCCACCCCAAAGTCGACGGCCTCGATTTTTCCTTCTCCGGCCTTAAAACCGCCGTCTTACGCGCTATTCAATCCGCTTGTGGCCTGCCAATCAGCACCCCGTCCTACGAGCTCAAAAATCACCTCACCGATGAAATGCGCGCCGATTTTGCCGCTTCTTTCCAGAATACCGCTTGTGATATTTTGCTCGAAAAATTGCAATTTGCTCTAAAAGCCCATCCAGAGGCTCTCTCGCTAGTTTTTGCCGGCGGAGTGAGTGCTAACCATCTTTTGCGCGAAAAGGCCCTCCACGCGCCTCTAAATGGCCTTAAAACGCAAAATAACCATAAGCATCATGCTAAAAACAGCCTCAAATCCGCCCAAGTCGCGTCAGACGTACCAAAAAGCCCCGAGAACCACCCCAGTTCCTCTTCCGCCGTCTACTTCCCCGACCCGAAATTCACCGGCGACAACGCTGCCATGGTGGGCGCCGCCGCCTATTTCGAGATCCAATCCGGTGTCCAGCCCGTTGACCCCTACTCCCTCGATATCGCCCCTCGCACCCCACTCTCTTAACCAAAACTTCTGAAATCCAGTAGAATCTCCCAAGAATCTGTCAAAAACCCTTTACATCTCTATTAATCTTTGCTAAAATAGTAACACTCACACGCAAGAGTATATTGATTAATGGGTGAATGAACCTCCTCAAATCTTCTAATCAATATTTCATGCCTTGTGAGCATCTTTGCAATTTGTCTGCTAGCTTAAGATTGCACGTCCTATCGTGCTAACTTCGCGTTTGCTATTCCCTTTTTTATTTAGCTAACGCTGGCGCAGATTTCAAAGATTAGCCCTTTAAAACCATTTTTCCGAAAGGGGGAGATTGATATCGGAAATCAATCAAATATCCGGAGTCCGACATCCTAACCAAAAAACTAAATATCGAATATGGCGTAACTTTCTACCGGGCGCATGTTGTCGCGCCTGAATGTGTCGCAAAAAACATCGACCCTCCATAATAATGTATTATTTTACGTTTGATCGGCTAAAAATTACAGGGTGAACAGTTTAGGATGCAAGGATGGTAAGTTATAGGGAGCGTGCTATACGCTCCCTATTTTCATGCTATAATATATCTATGAAGGAGCATTTTTTACAGTCTCCGCTTTGGGAGCAATACGAACAGCTCGAAGGTTATCAAACCTTCCGGCTCAAAGATCAAGATTTTTCTGCCCTGGCAGTTCTTCAAACCACCCCTGTTGGCAATTACCTCTTCTGCCCCTATGGCCCTACGCTGAAAAGCCCTGATTCCTTGCCTACCGCTCTTGCCGCCCTAAAAAAACTCGCTCATAATCAAAACGCTTTTTTCCTCCGCATCGAACCAACCTTCCCTCTTCCCGATTCGCTCATCAATTCCCTCCATTTGCAAAAATCCCATGACCTCGACCCCGCTCATACTTGGGTACTCGACCTTTCCCCTTCCACCGATGAACTGCTAAAGGGCATGGAAAGTCGCAAGCTTCGCTACTGGCGCAATCATCAGAAAAAGGGCATTTCCATCCGCCAGAGCCATGACCCGGCAGAAATCACCATTTTGACCAAACTCCTCACCCAGCTCGGCAACAAAGATAATTTCATTCCCCAGCCCGAAGAACACCTGAAAAACCAGCTCAAATCCGGTTTCGCCACCCTCTACATCGCCGAACTCTCCCAGCCAGAACAGCCGAGGCAGTCAGAGCAGTCAAAACAGCCAAAACAGCCCAATCAGGAGAAAATCCCCATCGCCGCCGCTCTTATCTACGATTACAACGGCACTCGCTATTATGCTCATGCTGCCGCCGACAGCCACTACCAGAAACTCGCCGCCGGCACCATCGTCCTCACCCAAATGATTCTCGACGCCAAGGACCAAGGCGCTAAAGTTTACGATTTTTGGGGCATGACCCCCTCCGCAGACAAAAAACACCCCTGGTACGGCTTCACTCAATACAAAAAATCCTTCGGCGGCCGCCAAGTCGATTACGCTGGCACCTACGACTTACCAATCAAACCTCTCCGCTATCGTCTCTATCTCATCATCCGCCAACTCAACCGCCTAAAACGCAAAATTCTCCACTAATTCCCCACCCCATCGAGCACGCCAACATCTCACTTCCCCTAGTTTAGTCTTTCACGAAACACTCACCCACTCTTATCCGACCTCATCCCCAGCCCGCCTGGGGATTTTTCATACCCAAACTCAATATGTTATGCCTAAAATCCAACATTTTCATACCCAAATCCCTTATTTCACCACATTTCTCTAGAAAATCGAATCCTCCATTTTCTGTTCTAATACGTTCCTTCAATTTCTCTCCGTTCTCATCTCGATCAACCCTTTCACCCACCAAAAACGCTCCAACAAATCCCCTCTTCAAAACACAAATCAGGTACCAATAGACATCACCAAGCTCCCTTCACTTCACAGGAAATCAATCATTCTCTAAACTTCTTTTTCGAAAAATCCAGCCAGTCTTTTCATGTCTCGCTCGTCATCTCTCCATGAAATTACCTATCAAAAACCTTCATTCCATCCCTATAAAATGTCTAAAAAATCCTTCGTTCCCTGTTTCAAAAAATCAAAATCATAACTCCCCTCAACTCGCTAAAACAAACCATTCTTCCCTTCTTCATCGACCTCACCAACTTTCAAAATCCACACAAATTCTTGCGTCGCACGCCTCAAAAAAACACTTTCTCAAGCGCTCAAAAATTCCCTAAGTTCCCCATCAAAAACCTAATAAAATCTTACCAGCTTTTTTACAAATTCACAAATCCATGTCAGAATTAAAACATATTCGTTCTCAAAAAGCGAGAAAAATCACAATAAAACACAACCGCAATCATGTGAAAACGCTTGCACAATTCAACCCAAATGATATTTCTTTCAACCGAATTGTGCCACTCCTAATCTGTTTTACAAAAATCCACCCCACATTTTTCCAAAACATTTCTGAAATTTCTTCAAGCCACATTCACAGCCACAACACAGTCAATTTTAACATCACCTCCGAACCAAAATTCAAGTTCGTTACCCCAATTATAGCGCAAGCATAATCAAAAATCAACCCTAATTTTATAAAAATCCTCAAAACAGGGAATCAAACCCACCAAATGAGAAGAGCTAAGCCCAAAACCAAACTACACAACCAAAACTCTCCGAATCTCCTATATATCTAACTCGTGGCGGGAACGTGCATATGTACGCTAGCTCTTTGAGGTACGCGGGCAACCATGGCTACTACTGGGCTAGCACTGCCTACCCCTCAGAGCTCTCTGCGTACAATCTCACTTTCGGTAGCGCTACCGTCTACCCGTCGCACTACTACGATCGTTGGGGCGGCTTTACGGTCCAAGCCCATTCCTATCCCAAACAAAGAACTGTAACCAGAACCAGAGACCTCCAACAAAACCACAAACAAAATTCAAAGGACCCCAACAGGAAACCATCAAACAGGAAATCAGGCTCTATTCAAAACAGCATCCAAACCACATCGAAAACGATCGCACAATATCCCACGCTGACAAAAGCAAGCGCCTATCCCTAGCGCCGCCAGAACTTTCCACCCCAATGCAATCTCCACCCCCGCTCTCTGGGCCTGTAACCATCTCCGAATCATCAAAACCCCCACTATCACCCCAACAGCCATCAACACCAGCCTTACGCTGAAAAGAGTCGCCGATAAATTACCGACCGACGACACATTAATCAATAAATATACCAAAATATCGCTAAAATAAACAGCTACTTCGATCAATCCTAGCACCAAACAAACCGCCAGCATCTTCCAAAAAGCCTTAAGCGCCGCCTTTGCATCTAGTTTATCAGACGCCGCCACATTCTCCTGAGAGGAAGCTTTGTTGGCACCCTTCCAGCCGGCTGCATTGAGAGACCCTTGCTGCTTTTTCGTCTGCAACATCATTTTCACCCCAAAAATCAAGCTAACCACTGTTCCAACCGCTACCAAAACCAAAAATCCCACCATGAACATTGTCAGCATTGACGCGTTCGAGCTGGAGCTCCTGCTAGTTGCCTGCGCTCCCAACAGAAAAACCACCGCCATCACCAAGAATGGCATAGCCGCCATCAACAAAATCCCCACCACCAGCAACACCACACCTGTCGCCACCCGCCCCGACTCATTTTTCTTAGTCGCCATTTCCTGAACAACCCGCATTTTACCCATAAGTTTACCTCCACTTCCTTTAGCCTAATTATAACACCTCCAATTCTTCCATATATCTAACTCGTGGCGGGGATGTAGATATGTTTCGCGGTGCAATGAGGTTTGCAGGCAGCGATGGCTTTTACTGGTCAAGCATTGCTCACCCATCAGAGATCTATATGTACTACTTCAATTTCACTAGCACTGAGATCCTCCCATCGAATAACGACTACCGTTTGTACGGCTTTACGGTCCAGTCAAGTCTCACCCCCAAACAATAAACCCGACCGTAAAGCCTTGCCACCGACTGGCGTTATCCGATGGGTGAACATTACTGCTACCGAAATAAAGATAGTACGTACGAAGCTCAGATAACGTGGGGACATTGGTCCAGTAGTAACCGGCATAGCTAGCGTTCCTTAAAGAACCAGTCGACATCAATGCCACCCCGCCACGAGTTAGATATATAGGTAGATTGGAAGATATTCTTATTCTTAGACGCTATGAGTGTGGGAGCAACGATAGTTGCGAGGTTAGATATATAGGAGATTATGAGAATGTTAATAAGCTTTTGATTTAGTTCTGGGGTTTTGCGATGAATTAATAGCAATGAAGTCTACACTATCCTTTGACTGTTTGTTCTGGTTTTTCGCTATTTGCTTTTGGTGCTGGACCATTCCGGACGTCACGAATCTCCAGGAGTCGAGAGAAGAAAGAGTTTACTCTTTCTTCCGAGACGACGCCCGAGAATCTGAGCGTTAGCGAAGATGGGATGAAAGGACTCCGTGTCCAGCACCAAAAGACAAATCGAAAAACCTAAGATAAACAACCAAAAATTAACGTGTAGACTTCCTTACTCGATCGCCCTCAACTCCCCCCTCAACCTCTCAATCATCTCCGTCTTCTCCCGAATCCCATCTTGCGTCTGTTTCACGAGATGAGTCGGCGCTTTATCGACATAGTTCGGATTCATCATCCGCATGTTGAGCGCATCCAGCTCTCGCCCCACCGCGAGAATTCGCTCATCCAGCTTATCGCGATAGCCTTTCACCACCTCTTCTGGCACGTCGAGATAAACTTCCTGATTCGGAATCGCCAGGCGCAACCCTCTCGGCTGTCCTTCCGTGCTCGCAATCGACGCCACTCTCGAAAGCGCCAAGACTAAGACTTCATTATCCGCCACCAGGGAATCATCCCCATAGAGCAACCCCCATTTCTGACCCTTCTCTACCTCGTTCAACCCTTGCTGTACGCGACGTATTTCTTCAATCACCAGCTTCAACCGCTCGAAGTTTTCCGCACTAATCGCATCAAATTTCAACCGCCCCGGCCATTTCTGCATGATGAGTAATCCCTCCGTCCAACTCAAACTCTGCCAGACCGCTTCCGTCAGGAACGGCGCGAACGGATGTAGCATCTCAAGCACCATTTCTAGCGTCACCTTCAGCAGCGGTACATTTTTGTAAACCTTCTGACTCTCGATGAACCAATCCGCATATTTATCCCAAATCACGTTATAAATCCGCTCCACCCCTTCCGCAAAGCGATATTCCTTGAAATCATCTTCCAGCTCTTCCTTACATTTCACGAGCTCGCGACAGATCCAATCCTCCCCCATATTGTTGGTCGAATACGGCATTTCTCCCCCTGTTCGCACCGCATTCTCGTTCACGATTTCCGCCTTTTCCTCAGCTTTAGCGATATTCACCGCCTCCACACCACCCCCTTCGCTCTCGTCCACAATCTTCTGTACTAATCTTGCAATATTCCAAACTTTATTGCAAAGATTCCGCCCCGCAATCACCGAATTTTCCGAGAAAGCCTGATTCATCCCGGCGCTCCGCCCGCGCAAAATCCCTAGTCGGAACGCATCCGAACCGTATTTCGTCACCAATTCCATCGGATTAATCACGTTACCCTTCGATTTCGACATCTTTTTCCCGTGCTCATCCAATACTAAACCATGCAAGTACACCTCCTTGAAGGGAACTTCACCCGTGACGTACACCCCCATCATAATCATCCGCGCCACCCATGCAAAGAGAATATCCCCCGCCGTCTCCATCACATTGAGTGGATAATACGGATTCTCCCGTTGCTCCTCCCAATTCGTGCAGACAATCGGCCAATGCGACGAACTAAACCACGTATCAAACGTATCCTCATCCCGATAATATTTCACACCACCGACCTCAATTTTCGCGAGATTCGTCCGCGTGTCAAAAATCCATTCCGGCGCGTTCTCCGTCTCTGTCTGGTGGAACATCGGAATCGCAATCCCCCAAGGAATCTGTCGCGAAATATTCCAATCCTTCAAATTTTTCAAATAATCAATCAAAACTTTCCGCTTATTCGCCGGCCAAAACTTGATTTCACCTTTCTCCAGCCGAAGGGTCGCTTCCTTCGCCAAGCGCTCCACATCAATGAACCACTGCTCCTTCAACATCGGCTCAATCACCGCCCCACATTTATAGCAATGGGGAACTTTCGTCACATAATCTTTATCAATCTTGACGATCAGCCCCATTTTCTCCATCTCTTTCACGATCGCCTTACGCGCCTCACGCACCGGCATCCCCGCAAACCGCCCCGCCACTTCGGTCATCTTGCCTTCCTCATCAATCACCTGCACCACGCGCAGATTATGCCGCTGCCCGACTTCCCAGTCGTTGAAGTCGTGCGCCGGCGTAATCTTCACCACCCCTGTACCGAACTCCATGTCAACCATCTCGTCCGCAATCACTTCCACCTCAAACGGCCCATTCACCCCTTCGACGGTGATTTTCTTGCCAACCCATTCCGCATAGCGCTCATCCTTCGGATTCACCGCCACCGCCGTGTCACCAAACTTCGTCTCCGGCCGCGTCGTCGCCAACGTAAACGGCCCATATTTGATATAATACAGCGGCGTTTTTTCTTCCTGATAATCCACTTCAATATCCGCAAACGCCGTCTGATGCTTCGGGCAATAATTCACCAACTTCTCCCCCCGATAAATCATCCCATCATTCCACATTTTTTCAAAAGTCTTGTAAACTCTCGACACCACATTCTCATCCAGCGTAAAAGTCAAATCCTCCCACGCACAGCTCGCTCCCAGCGCTCGCACCTGGAGCTCCATATTTCCACGCTGCTCCTCCACAAATTTCCACACCCGCGCATAAAGTTCATCCCGCGAATACTCAAACCGGCTATGCCCCTGTTTTTCCAAGGCTCGCTCATACACCACCCAGGTCTCAAAGCCCGCATGATCCGCCCCCGGAACATACCAAGTCGACCGCCCACGCAGGCGATAATACCGCGCCAGGGAATCTTCAATCGCAATCGTCAGTCCGTGGCCAATATGCAAATTTCCATTCGCGTTCGGTGGCGGCATCACGAGAGCATAACAATCCTGCGTCTCTGTCTCATCCCGCTCATCCGCTTCACGTTGCAACTTCCGCGGCTGAAACGCCCCCATCCGCTCCCATTCCGCATAAATCCGCGGTTCAAACTCCCCCGGGTCATAACTCTTCGTAAACCTCATAAAAACTCCAACTCTATTTCCCCTCATTATACCATAGGATTACTCTGGCACATAATCATATGTACATCTTCACCAGCGCCCCCAATCCAAACCGCAAAGCCAAGAAACCGAAAGTTATAATCCGCAGAAAGAATAATATTACTAATAAAATAAATACTATACGCATAAACGTCAGCTGCCTGAGCCGTAACCGCCCAGTCGTAGCCATTATAGCCCGCATGCTTCAAAGAACCAGACCCCACATTAATATACCCGCCACAAGTTAGATATATGGAAGGTTTTGGAGAAGTTTTTGTTTTAGAGTTATGAAGGCAGATGATTTTTGGATTTGAACTTGTAACGCCGTTACAAGTTGACCCAGCTTTTGTCTCTATTAAAATTGAAAGTCTCTGGGTTAGTAAAGGTTTTTGTTATGTTTTTAGATATGATTTGTACTATATAAACATCTATGGATATTCTATATATCTAACTCGTGGCGGGAATCTGAATATGAATATCGGTTCTTTGAGGGACGCGGGCGCCAATGGCTACTACTGGGGAGTCAGCGCCTACCCGTCGGAGCTCTATGCGTACAACCTCAATTTCAATAGCGCTATCGTCTACCCGTCGTACCTCAGCAATCGTTGGTACGGCTTTACGGTCCCAACCAACAACCGATTCCAGGTTTCTACCAAACGGCCCAGAGCGGGCCCACAGAAAGGCTGAGTGGTTCGGCTCCAATATCATGCAGAAAAGACAAAAAACCTCTTGACATTTTGCTTACGCTGTGCTAACATAGATACATAAGCGCAAAATGCTCGCCCAGCATTATCTCCACACGGGCAAAGATAAAAGACAAAAATCTCAAAAAACAAACAGGAGAACAAAATGTCAAACCAACATTCTGCGCCATCTCATAAATCAACCGTCAGCGTCGCCGAGTTTCGTCGCGTTGCCACGCCGTGGGTCGCCTTCGTTGCCGAACAACCCAACGACATCGCTGGCCAAAACGCCGACCCCGACGGTACGATCGAAGACAGCGTTGACATCAGCGACCCGAATTATGACGAAAAGAAAACTCGCAACATCGAAATCGAATATGCCGAGGAAGACCATCTCGAGCCGCCCATCCACGTCAACACTCTCGACGATGAGGCTCAAAAATCAGACACCGAAAGCATCACCCCGGATAGCCCCAACGAACAAAATTCCGATCAGAAAGAAACCGATCCTGCCGAAGCCGCCGCTCTCGTCGACATGTCGGAAATCTACGAGCCTAAAGACGACGAAGACAGCGCTTAGTGCTCAGCTTAGTCCTCCAAAATACCGCCCAACCCGGGCGGTATTTTCATATCCAAAACAAAGTCCAAATTAATCCAGCTTCAGCTTTTCCTGCATCTCCCGGAATTCTTCCTCTGTCGGCTCCAGTTCGCGTTCGCCCGCCCAATTCTCGTTCACCGGCAAAACATGCACGTGCGCATGCGGCACGTCAATCCCCACGATCTTAATCTGCATCCGCTCCCCCAGCACCTCCTCCATATGCTTCGCGAGCTTCTTCACCGCCGCCATCAACGCCCGATAATCCTCGTCCTCGAGATCATAAACCTTATCGACCTCCACTTTCGGAATCACCAGCGTATGCCCCGGCGCTTCCGGCGCAATATCGAGAAACGCTAGCGTTTTCTCATCTTCATAAACCTTATAACAGGGAATTTCGCCCTGCACGATTTTTGTAAACACACTACTCATATTCCTCATATTATACCACACCGCAGTCACAATCAAAAATCTCCGCTCAAACTCTTGACAAAACGCTTATGCCGTGCTACACTAGACATGATAAATTTAAAAACAAATATGCCCGAAAAACTTTATTTTAACCCCGAAAATCCCGCGAGCACCGAGAGCCCTGAGGGCTCCGAGAGCTCCGAAACATCTAAACGCTTCCAAAATCCCGAGACTTCCGAGCGTTCTCTTCCCGCCGACCGCTTCCGTGTCGACCCCACAGAATACCCAATTTTCCAAAAACAATACGAGCTCGACCCTCGCTGGGGGAACAACACTCGCCACTACTGGAACATCGACAAAACTCTCAGTCACTACGTTTCCAACACTGCCAACCTCATCTCCACCCTCGACGGCACTTCGACCGAATACAAAGATTCTCCCGAACTCAAAAAACCTGACCATATCATTTATCTCGACAAATCCGCCCGCCCCGTCAGCTGGCTCGTCAATACTTTCTGGTCCGATTTCTCCGACCAAAAGCGCCCCGCCCATTCTTATCTCAACATCGACCGCCAGCCCTGGCTCCGCCGTAGTGGCGCCACCATTAATCCTGACGGCTATCTCAAATCTCCCGATGGCACCACGCGTCGCCAATCTTTCCGTGACTTCAACACTGAAAACATCCCGCCCTCCGATTTTGCCCGCATTCGTTCGCTCTACATCCCTGGCGGCATCGCTAGCGAAGACGTCGACGCTATTCTCCAAACTCCCTCGAGTCTCGACGGCAAAAACATCCTCATTATCGACGAAATCAAAGATTCCGGCTCCACTCTCAACATCGCCCAATGGCTCATCGAGCAATCATTTCCCACCGCAAACAGCGTCCGCGGAGCTTATTTCTGGCCCAGCCATCACAAAGTCGGTCCCGAAAGCGCTGCCCAAATGCTGAGCATCCCGGTTTGGTATGACCGCCTCTCCTCCTTAGGGCGTGGTGTCGACGACGTAAACCCAAAGCACTACGAAGCCCGTCATGAAAAGTGGCAAAACAACAAAACTCGTGCCCAAAATTTTGGCTCTATTGTGCTCAGCGCTTCCAAAAACCTCGCCGAAGAACCCGAACAACCCTCCCGCGAGCTCATGCGCGAGATTAAGCTCATGCGCCAAGATCTCCTCGCTGGCAAAATCCTTTTCCGCCCACCGAAGAATTATGATTTCAAGCGTTCTGCCGACCTCATCGAAGCCCAAGGTATCCGCCTCGCTCCCGAGAACGACCCGGGTCCTGACACTTATCTCAATATCATAAAATCCATCGACTCTCGTCCCGCCGCCGAATAAACACCCATAAAAATACGAGCTTCACCAAAGAAGCCCGTATTAAGGTACCGTCCTAGTGCGCTAATGTAGCATATGCTAATCTAGCATATATATAATTCACCAGGACATCCATTTTTGCATCGCTCCACCACATGTTGTAATCAACCCGTGCTGCTTCCAGCCGGCGTCGCAGTGCAGTTCGCTCTGCAAAATTTCTTTTGCTCTTCACATAAGTCACAAATTCCTCTGACTCAGCAATCGAGCTATATTTTTCGCGGAATTCCGCATCGCTCATATCGAGCACCACGTCACGGTGTCCCGTCTCAACCAACTGCTCCACTCTTTCACCCCCTACTCAAAACTCAAATTCAAAGTGCCTGCAGTCTCACGCCGTCCATATCTGGGCGTCTTTTGTCCACCACCACAGTGGCCCTGCGCGCCAAACTTTCCGCTATGCAAATCAGTTCGTACCCATATGGATAGTTCTCGCGCCAAGTCACCCTAGCGATTACGTCAAGCTCCGCATTAGCGTTACGTTGCTCGCCCGTCGAAACCAATTCCAGTTGAATTTCATCGCCTGGCTTCGCCTTATTCGGACGCGTCGCACCATCACGAAACGCGTAGATTCTTATATCGTGGAACTCATCTTCCACTGCAAAATGCTGCTCCATTTCATACCCCTCCTTCCAATCGGAAACCAAAAACCTCTATTTCCCGACCAAACAACACTTCTACCTACCATTGTAGCACACATTCTCATTTTTGTCAATACTTTTAACGGTTTTACCGCCAATTTGTCCAAAAATCACCCCAAAACCATCCCAAAATCCAAAAAACATCCCAAAAAGCCCCGAACCAACACCGTCCGAGGCTTTCCATGAGGGAACGATGTTTATCGATTATTCATTCTTCTCGCTCCATAGAATCGAAATGTCCTGTACGCTCGTGCCGCTAAGATTTGTTTCGCAGTCATAATCTCGCACGTTCGTGCTACCATAAGATGTCTTATACTCCGTATCTCCTCCCGTCGGCTTCACGCTCGAGAGTATAATCGTTGTCGTGCCGCTCTCTTCATCTTTGTACAAATCTTTCGACACCGCGTCAATATCATCCCACCGATATTCCGTCGTGATTCCGTTTGCTTTCATCTTTGACTCTGCCGCCCTGTTACAGGTCTCGAGCGCATTCTTGAACGCTTCTTTTTCCTCTTTCAAATTTTTATAATATTCCGAATAGATACTCGGCGTACTCAAATCCTTGTCCAGCATCCCCGGCAGGAAACAAATCCCACAAGCGACCAAGATCACTGCTGCCAAAACTCCCCCGCCAATCATCCACACTTTCTTCGAAATTTTCACCCCCGACATCTTCGCACCTTTGGCCGATTTTGTCTTATTAATAATGAGATTACTCCCATCCTTGAAAACTTCCACTTGGTCCCCAATCTTCGGATTCGCAAAAGTCAAACTCGCCACCGGCGCCGTCGTCACTTTTCCATCCTCATTACCAATTTTTACTTTCGAGCCTTCAATACCAATGATTTTCGGCATACCGATCTCCTTTTTTAGATTTATTCCTCGCCTTAGTCGAAACGAAATAGGACACCGAGCAACGGTGTCTTAAGTCGTTTTCAAAAGCAAGTCAATATACTTGTTTGGCCCGATGCCCTATAAACCGCATATTGACAAGCTTACACAGCTTTTATATTACTTTTGATAACTTAAGACAACTCTATTATAACATAAAACCGGTCCATGAATCTCCCAACGCCTCAAACCCTCTCCAAATTTCCTATATATCTAACTCGTGGCGGGGACGTGGATATGTCTACTGGCTCTTTGAGGTACGCGGGCATCGTTGGCTTCTACTGGGCTAGCACTACCGACCCCTCAGAGCTCTATGCGTACAACCTCCATTTCGATAGCGCTAGCGTCTACCCGTCGAGCAGCAGCAATCGTTGGAGCGGCTTTACGGTCCAAACCTTAATGTCCAAAACCCCCTTCTCGAATCCTCGTCCTCCTTCGGAGGACTAATTAAAAATAAACCCTTTCGGGTTTTATTTTTAATTATCGCTCCTGGCGGAAGCGAGAGGATTCGAACCTCCGAGACATTTCTGCCCACACGATTTCGAGTCGTGCGCCTTCAACCACTCGGCCACGCTTCCGCCTCCCATTATACCACATCTTTCACCCCATAGAACCCTAACCGCTAAAATAACATCACCACAATATTCTATATATCTAACTCGTGGCGGGATACTCAATATGACAGTGGGTGCGTTGCGAGATGCTGGCAATGATGGCTACATCTGGACGGGTACTCCTCTTCCGACTACCAGCTCTGCGTATTATCTACATTTTAATAGTGGTATTATCTATCCAGTTCATAATGCCAATCGTTGGATCGGCTTTACGGTTTGGGCCGCAAAGCCATACCAACGAACATCATGAAGTAATGGATAAATATTCATACTACTAAACAACAGGTCATAGGAGTAGAGCTCAGACGCATATGCAGTAACTACCCAATAATAACCAGTGTCTCCTATGCGTCTCAAAGAACCGATATCTCTATTTACATTCCCGCCACGAACCACAAGAGTGGCTGTAGTATAAAGAAAATGCTAGCATTTTCTTTATACGCTACGACTGTGGGAGCGACGTTAGTCGCGATGTTAGATATATAGGAAGATTAACAGATGATTTTAATTCTAGGTTTCTACTTCTGCTTGACGAAGAATCATAATGTAATGAAGTGTGCACCAAGACTTTGATTGTTTATTGTGGTTTTTTGATTCTGTTTTTGATGGATGTTTGAATTATTGGAGCTTTGTACCTAGTTTTGGTTGGCTGAAGCTTGACTTCTTGGGGCT
>CAOJGQ010000014.1 GCA_948435375.1 uncultured Candidatus Saccharibacteria bacterium | reverse complement strand
TGGTGGCTCCGACTGGACTTGAACCAGTGACACAAGGCTCTTCAGGCCTCTGCTCTACCAACTGAGCTACAGAGCCACGCTATCCGCATTATAGCATACTTTTTCAAAGAAAATCAAAAATTGGGGATTTTGTGGATAATTCGAAAAAGCCTGATATAATGAGGAAAACGGAGGCTAAGACATGATCTAATTCCCTTTCAACATACGACAGAACAAGGCGATAACGGAGGTATATTATGCAAAAACAAGATGAAGTCTTTGGGTTGATTGGGCAAGAGGAGAAGCGACAAAGTGAGGGACTGGAATTAATCCCGAGCGAGAATTACGTCTCAGAGGAAGTACTGAAGGCGATGGGTTCGGTGCTGACGAATAAATACAGTGAGGGTTATCCGGGGAAGAGATATTATGGGGGAAATGAAAATGTTGACAAGATTGAGAATCTGGCGATCGAGCGGGCGAAAAAGCTGTTCAACGCTGACCACGCGAATGTGCAGCCGCACTCTGGGGCGAATGCGAACGAAGCGGTGTATTTCGCGTGGTGCAAGCCGGGTGATACGATTCTGGCGATGTCTTTGCCGGCGGGCGGGCATTTGACCCATGGCTCACCGGTGACGCGCAGTGCGAAAATCTATAGTTTTGTCGGTTATGGCGTGACAGAGAGCGGGGATATTGATTATGATGAGCTGGAGCGGCTGGCGCGGGAGAAAAAGCCGCGGATTATCTTGGTGGGATATTCAGCATTTATGAAACTGCCGGATTTTGACCGGGTGGCGAAAGTGGCGAAAGAAGTGAGTGCGGAGACGGGAGAGGAAATTCTCTTGATGGCGGACATGGCGCACGTGGCGGGGTTGATTGCAGGCGGGATACATCCGAATCCGCTGGAGCATGGCTTCCACGTGATGACGTCCACCACGCATAAGACTTTGCGCGGACCGCGGGGCGGGATTATTGTCTCTAAGGGTAAGGTGGGAAATCCGCTGAAAAAGTGCGAGCATAAATTGGAAAATGTGCCAACTTTGATTGACCGCGCGGTTTTCCCGGGCACTCAGGGCGGACCGCTAGAGCACGTGATCGCGGCAAAAGCGGTGGCGTTTGGCGAAGATTTGCAGCCAGAATTTAAAACTTATGCGGCAAATATCGTGAAAAATGCGCAAGTTTTGGCGGATGAATTGAAAAAGACTGGGTTTAAGCTACAGGGCGACGGAACGGAAAATCACCTGATTCTGGCGGACGTGAAGAGTAGCTTCAGGATTGATGGGAAATTCTATGAAGCGGCGCTGGACAAAGTTGGGTTGACCCTGAACGCCAATTCCCTGCCGACCGATAAGGGTGCGGCTTTCCGGCCGTCTGGAGTACGCCTGGGGACGCCGGCGATGACGACGCGCGGGCTAGGCGAGGAAGAAATGCGAATTTTGGCCGGCTGGATGAAACAGGTGGCAGAGATTTGCCAAAAAGCTGGAGATGAGCCAGGATTAGAGAAATATACAGATGAACTGGCGGCGATTCGCGAGGGAGTGCGCGACTTAGCGCGGCAATTCCCGGTGCCGGCGATCAGGCCAAAAGATCAATAAAGAAAGGAGTAACATGGCAGGTAAGGCCGAAAAGACAGAAATGACGGGTAAAAGACGGGTGAGCAAAGCGAAGGTGGAAGCGAAAGAAAAGGGTAGCGAAGGAAGAATGACTGAGGCGGAAATGGCAGTTTTAGAAGAGCTACCATCTCCGGAAGAACTGGCGAAATATGAAAAAGTGATTCCAGGCGGGGCGGAACGGATTTTGGAAATCGTCGAGCAGAACGCAAGACACGTGCAGGAGTCCGAGCGAAAGATAGTCGAAGCCGAGGCGAGGCTTGCAAGAATCCGGCAAGTTGTCGAGTTTGTCTTGGCTTTGGCAGCGGGAGTGCTAGGTGGAATTTTGCTGCTGGACGGGAGTGAGCTGGCTGGACTGATTATTATCTTGATGGACGCGGCAGCGGTGGTGGGTGTGGCGATTTATGGACAAAAGTGACATCCGAGGAGCGGAAAACTTTAGGGTGACACAAGGGGAAATGCGGTTATATCCTGTTCCCTGTTTGGAAAAAGTATGCTATAATTGAGTTAATGGGGTAGTAGCTCATCTGGTAGAGCGCAGCATTCGCATTGCTGAGGTGAGGAGTTCGAGTCTCCTCTACTCCACCATTTTTTATCACTTAAAAACAGGGACTACCTATGAGTAAACTAGAAGATATTGTCAGCCTATGCAAACGTCGTGGATTTATTTTCCAGGGCTCGGATGTTTATGGTGGTCTAGCTGGTACTTGGGACTTTGGTCCGTTGGGTGTGGCTTTGAAGCGGAAAATTATGCAGACTTGGTGGGAATATTGGGTGGACAAACGCGATGATATGTATGGGGTGGATGCGGCGATTATCATGAATCCGCGGACTTGGGTGGCTTCGGGGCATGTGGCGACTTTTGCCGATCCGCTAGTGGAGTGTAATGACTGCCATGGACGCTTCCGGGCGGACCATTTGGGCGATTTTGGCGAGGGTGTGACGACGGAAGAGTTCCGTGCCGCCGGAGCAAAATGCCCGAACTGCGGTAAGTCGGATTGGGGCGAGATTAAGAAGTTTAATATGATGTTTGAGACCCATGTGGGGCCAGTGACGGACGATACAAGCATAGCTTATTTGCGTCCGGAAACCGCGCAGGGGATTTTCACAAACTTCAAGAACGTGGTAGATACGATTTATCCAGACTTGCCATTCGGGATTGCGCAACAGGGGAAGGCGTTCCGCAATGAAATTTCGCCGCGTGATTTTGTTTTCCGCTCGCGGGAGTTTGAGCAGATGGAAATTGAGTATTTTGTCGATCCGGAGAATTGGCAGAAGAGCTTCGATGAACTTCTAACGGACTGCCATGAGTTCTTTGAGAACGAAATGGGACTGAAGGCAGAAGATATTCGTGATTATGATGTGCCGGCCGAGGATCGGGCGCACTATTCGAAGCGGACGATTGATATTGAGTATAATTATCCGACTGGTTGGGGTGAGCTGATGGGGGTGGCCTATCGGACGGATTTTGACCTTGGAAATATTGAGCGCGAATCAGGCAAGAGCATGGTCTATCGCGACAAGATGACTGGGAAAAGCTTTGTCCCGCACGTGATTGAGCCGTCGGTCGGCGTGGAACGACTACTGATGGCAGTGCTAACGAATGCTTATCATGAAGATGAAGTGAATGGTGAGAAGCGGGTGGTTTTGCAACTGCCAGAAAATTTGGCGCCGTATAAGTTCTGCGTTTCCCCGCTATTGAAGAATAAGCCCGAACTAGTCGAGAAAGCTAAGGAGGTTTATCAGCTTTTGCGCAAGAAATATCAGAATGTGACGTGGGATGATTCGGGGAATATTGGTAAGCGCTACCGCAAACAGGACGAAATCGGGACGCCAAAATGCGTAGTGGTGGACTTTGATAGCCTGGAAGATGGTACTGTGACAGTGCGCGATCGCGACACGACCGAGCAGACACGGGTGAAGATTGAGGAACTATAAAAATTGGGTCACGGATTATTCCGTGACCCAGCAGCTTGAGTTGCAGTCCGCCATAAGTGGGCTCGTCAGCCTTTTTCGGTGATGCGGATGATGTATTCGTTCACATGATTAATATCGAATTGACTGGCGAAATACTGTGATATTTTAGGTAACAGGTATATAGTCTGCTCGACGTCGTCAGATGAGGCTGAGAAATTTACCCCATCCAGCGACAAGTTTGGTTCGACAGCGACCTGGTCATCAGATAATATAAGTATGTCCACACCGGCTCTGCGCTCTTTTCCAATACTCAGTTCGTGCAGCTTTCTTTGTTTACCCAACAGCGTTATCACACTCCAGGCGATTTGCGTTGCTACTTCTTTTGTACTTTTCTTCATAATGTGCTACCTCCTATTTATTTTGCCCGCAAAAATGCTAGCCATGCATTTTTCGTGGCTCATACTACTATTGTAGCACATATTTTAATTTTTGTCAATAGTAATTGCGCAAATTCTCGAGGTGTGCTATACTGTGCTTGGGGTATGGTGGGATTAGCTCAGTTGGTTAGAGCATCTGATTGTGGTCCAGAAGGTCGTCGGTTCAAGTCCGATATCCCACCCCAGGAAGATTAGTGGTCGTCAGAACTTCGACTTGCAGCCTCAGCGCTGCGCTACAAGTCCGATATCCCACCCCAGGAAAATCCATTTGCGAGTGTAGTACAGCGGTTAGTATGCAAGTTTTCCAAACTTGAGATGAGGTTTCGACTACCTCCACTCGCACCAGAGAATAGACACCATAGAAAGATGGTGCTTTTTGTTTATTTAACTCTTCTTTTTAGATTACATGGCAAAACATCCGGTCAATGTCCGGATGAGATTGATTTTACAGAGGTCGTAATGTCCGGATAATGTCCGGATAATGTCCGGATAATGTCCGGATAGCTATTCCTCTATTCCTCTATACCTCTGTGCCTCGGTCGATTAATCTGTATCTTGTGCCCGGTCCCGTTCCTTCTTTAATTAAAAGCCCTGCAGATAAGAGCCTATTTAGTTCTCGGCGTGCTTGTTTGTCATCATTTCGATTATTCATATGATTTAATTCACAATATTGCTTATTAGATATTGAACCGTTATTTTTTATGAATACTAGAGCATTCTTTTGCGTATCCTTTAAATTGCAACTTACTGCAATTCTCTCTACCCATTCTTTATCTCTACCAGAGTGAGGGGAAGAAAAGTAGAGCGTGGCTTTAAAATCGCCAGAAATATTTTCAAATTTCGGATCCAAGAGCCCACGATTTCTTGCAGCCTGATAGATTGTTGGAATGCCACGTGCAGTTTTATCTGTAATATTATATGCCTTAAGGAATTCGATTAAGCTTGGATTACGAGCCTTAGAAGATGCCTTTTCTAGGTCTTTTATTGCAATTAGACTCTCGCCCGGATTAGACAGCTCTATACGATCGGCGTACAAGTCAACATTTACGCAGGAATTCTGCACAAGATAATCCCGATGAGCAAGTGCATTAGCCAATGCCTCGCGCAAGGCTTCTTCTGGTAAAATATACCTGTCTTCACGTAGTCCGGTCTCTTTATTAAGAACAGCTTCTTTTGGCAATTTTGATTTGATATATTCAAAAGCTTGCAAAAATTGTCTGACAATGTCACCATGAAACTCTGTGCGATCTCGATAAATCTTATCAAGACTTTCCGTATCAACCTTGCTGGTGCCAGGAAAAACCTTAAAATCAATGTAGATATTATTAAGTGATTCATCAATGACGGAGTCTTTTCCGAAGGCTACTAGGCCAAAGATAGTGAGTTTAAAGTCCTTAAGTGCTTTTAGCTTCTTCAATTTTTCTTCCAAATTTGAAAAAGTAATATTTTTAAGTCCAGTTCGAGATATATAATCATCCAGTTTTCCCTTATCTACTAAGGTAGTAAAATCTCCTTCCACTGTCTGATTTTCTCCGCCACCGCTCGCTCCAGCAAATAAACTGCGCATTTCTTCATCCGACGCTAGAACATTAGTCGAGCCTTGACGCACATAAATCTTGCGCGGCCCCACCTTCTTGCTGTAGATAGGTTTATTATATGCTTCTAACTCCAATATGTGTGCCTCAATATAATCGCTATTGCATATAGTTTTCACTTTTGGTTGCGTATTAAATTTGCCTTTTATCAGTATGGACAAATCTTTTTGTAGTTTATCTAATTCTTTATCGTCTAGCCCGATAGCGTTCCCATCATCATTGATACCTAAATAGATTACTCCTCCATGCGTATTGGAAAAAGCAGCAATGCTTTCCCAAAGGTCGTCCGGCAAAGTGGCCGTTCTTTTACCTCGACATTCTTTAAACTCAGCCGCTGAATGCTCTGGAAATTTTATTTTCTTCATAAAGATATTGTAACACCTTATAGGTGCCAATTCTGAAGAAAAAGTGGCTCGGAGATTATCTCCGCTTTATTAATAACTTAAATACTTAAAATAATACAGTAGAATCAACTATGGTGGTATAATAAAAAAAGTCCGAACTCTTTCAATCGTTCGGCACCATAGAATAATCTGGACTATTTGTCCAGATTATTCTATTGGAAGAAACAGAGGTAGGCTGCAGCGCCAACCGCAGCACCGAGCAAAATAGTAAGAATCAGCAGGAAGAAAAGTGGGGCGTTGGAACGGTGACTGGAAGGCACGATGACGGTCGGGCGGTCCGGAAGTGGGCGGTTTTCGGCTTTATGGCCGTCCTTGGCGCGTTTTTCCTTAGGCGGCTTTGGCGCCTTCCCGAAGGCACTGCGGTGAGAAACGGTGCGCACTGTGCCAAGCTTGACTGGCTTATCTGGCGAAATCGGCTCTTCGGCAGGAGAACGATGGGGACCAGCAGGGATTCCGGCACTGTCATGCGACAGCGGGCGTTTTTCGACATTGACCGATTTGAGGAAAAATGGTGATTGTTTGCCGAGCGTGCGGCGACTGTCTTCGGCTTTGTGAGCTTTGGGGTTCTTGGGGTCGCGCGCGGAGAGACCAGCTCCGCTGACTACCTCGGTCTCATAACCTTTAACACGGCCCTCGGCTGGAGCATAATCCTCGATGACGCCGAGATCCCCCACCGTCTTGCCAGCCAATGCGGCTTTCATGGCTCGACTATCTTGAACAGCCGGTGTATTGGGCTGAGGAGCAGACTGAGCGGATAGGCTGTTGCTGACTGCGCTGGGCGATAGCTCTAGCTTACTATTCACAGTGATAGCTTTAAGCTCACTAGGCTGCAAGCCGAGCGTCTCGGGAGCAATACTACCGTCTAGGAGCGCCTGAAGCACAGCAGCACCTAATTTAGCACTGGTATCGCGCTCTGGGCTAGACAATGCTGTTGTTTGATTGTGTGCTGTTTGGCCACCGTGCAATCCTGACTTAGCTGCCTTGGACGAATGCGGGCGCGCCAGCGCAGCGTCTTGGGAAATGCGCGAGGTGCGGGAACTGCGAGAATTATGAGAGCGCCTGGCGCCGGCGGAACGATCTGGGCTGAGCATTTGGGGGTCGGATACGAGCTGACGATTAGCCGCGCCGGCGATGTTGACAGCGTTAGCAGCCTTGGTGATGCTAGCAGCTCCGGCGGCATCGAGAGCACTGATGCTGGCGCCTGGCGCAACTTTATCACTAATGCCGAGCGGCTGGCGTGCCCGCCGAGCCGGCGACGATTTTTGAGTCGTCGTCGGCTCTTCATGATCTAGCACCTCAATCTTACGTTCACCAGCTTGCATAACCGGAATTTGTGAAACTTTACCAGAGAAGGGTTTTGTGTAACGGCGTGCTGGCTTCACGGAATCGCCCAACGCAGCCCGAACTTCCCCAGCTGCCAGTCCAGCACTCAGCCCCGGCTGATCCGGCAAAATAATTTGCGTATCAGATTGATTATTGGGTTTTGAACGGCTGATTTTGTTCAGCAGCTTCTTCCCAGCCGAGGGACGATTAGCCGTGGGGTGATCATCCAAAGTGTGACCGACTGAAGACTGATTGCCTAAAGTATATTTAGCGGAAGGACGGTCAACCGGCTTGGCTGCTCGAGCCATGCGCGCCCCCGGCGGCAAAGTGGCGACCGGTTTCTTCGGCAAAGCATTAGCGCCAAGCTTAAGTGATGTGCTAACAACCGGAACTTCCCCATCCGGGCTATTGGTGCCGAGAATGGCTGAAGCGGAAGGGCGAGTGGATTCCATGCTTTTTTGGATGAAACCGCGATGAAGGCGCGAGGCGGGTTTGGCTGATTCGGAAATCAGTTCGCTTCCAGATGCAGGTGGTTCGGCCGCAACATCATCGGACTTAGGGGTAGGTTTTTGGTGGGCAGCGTTAATCGCATCGCGAGCGGAGAGCGCGGGACGTGGTGCCGCTGGCGTGGGAGCAGACTGCGACTGATAGCGGGCGTTGATGATTTCTTTGGCGGAAAGCGGTTGATTCGAAGAAGCTGCGGATGATGCAGGAGTTGAATTGGTGCTAGGCTGAGGAATGGTGGCTTGATTTTTGGCAGCATAGATGGCACGGTCAAGCGCATCGTTGCTACGGTTATTTTTTGGCATGCCAAAATTCTTCAGCCAATCTGGTTTGTTTGATGAATTTTGACCCGCCTGATCCATGGATTATGATTTCACTCGCTTAGCAGTTTCGATAATTTCGATAAATTGGTCAGCAATCAAGCTAGCACCGCCAACAAGTAAGCCATTCACTTCCGGAATAGTCAAATACGCTCCGGCATTTGACGGACGAACGCTACCACCATACAAGATTGGAATCGATGTAGCAATCTTTTTGCCATAAGTATCGGTGAGAAGTTGACGGAGAAATTGCACGACTTCGCTCACATCGTCGGGGGCAGCGAGATGAGCCTCGCTGGTGGTGCTGATTGCCCAGACCGGTTCGTAGGCAATAATGACTTTGTGAATATCCTCGCTCGATACTTCCGAGAGGCCGCTGAGGAGTTGGTCGCGCAAAACATCATAAGTTTCGCCGAAAGTGCGTTCGGTAGCCGTCTCGCCCAGACAAAGAATCGGGGTGATTTGGTTGCGAATAGCAGCGGAAACGGCGGCACGGATGTCTTTCGTCGTCTCGTGAAAAAGATGGCGACGCTCAGAATGGCCAAAAATACAATAATCGACGATGCCGCGGAGCTGCGTACAGCTCACCTCGCCGGTATAAGCACCAAAATCGTGCGCATTAGCACTTTGCGCGGCGAGACGGATTTTTTTACGATCGATTTGGAGCGACAGAGGCTGCAAAGCGATGGTTGATGGCGCGACAACGACCTCGATGTCGCGAAACGCGCGCGTTTTTTGAAGAAGTTTATGAAGATAGACGGAAGATTCACCCACCGAGAAATTCATCTTCCAGTTGCCCACGATGTATGATTTCATATAGTATATTATAACACAGCATGAAAGTTCTGGAGCTACTTTCCGAGTTCGGTGAGCCTCTCAAAATCGAACCTCCTATGGAGGCCGTGATTTTGATCCGGCTCAGCCGGGCTATAACTCGGAAAGCAGCCCAGAACTTTTTGCTGCGAAAAATACTATGTGAAAGCTAAAATCTCTAGAGGTCTAATCTTTACCTCTTGACAAAAATGAAAATGTGCGCTATAATGGGGGGTATGGGCGAGGAATATCTGCCCAAGTAATCTAAAAATGACAAAACTCAAGGCAAAAAATGACTTGGGACGGGGTTTTGTGAGGTTTTCGAGGTTTTTGAGCAGCGATGAGATGAAAACTGATGAAGCTAGCGCAAAATTACATGGTTAAGAAGGTGATTTTCGCCAGTTTTACGGCAGAATGGTATCGAATTTTGTAATTTTGGGGTTTGCGAGTTGATTTTCGTTTGATTGCTGTTCAAAGAACGGCCGCCACCATACAGGAAAAGTTCCTGTTTCGAGGTGAGCAAAGGCTCAGTGGTGGTTTCTGCTTAGGAGGCAGAGGAAGGAGAAAAAAATATGAAAACTAAAAACAAAACAACGAACCAGAACCAGAGCCAGGGGAGCGTGGAGCGCGTTAGCCTGAGGATTGACCGGGTGTGCGATGAAGGCTTGTTGCAGGAGTTTAATCCGGAGCAGCGTTGTCGCTTGGGGGATTTTATCAGCTATGACTTTCGGCGTCGGATACTGAAAGAGCTCTTAGGTAGAGACATTCAGCTGTGCGAAATTGATGGTTACGGCGTAACCTGGCAGGATACGAAGCAGTACGCTTCGAGGCTGCAGTTCGTGCTCAAGGACGAGATGCCGCTCAGGTACAATGCAACTGGGCACTTGGCACAGCCATTGCACTTGACACTGGGAGAGCACGCCGCGAATAATCTTCTGCGCACGCTGGACGCGAGTAGCTTGGTTTATGTGGCCTGCGGGGCCTATGTGGAAACGGAGGATGTTAGTTCAGAAGATGAATCACGGGCGGAGGATGTTGATTCGAGAGGCGAATCTCGCGTTGAATTTCATCTTGATACTATGCCGGCCGAGGGTGTAGACTCGCTTGATGTACTGCTCGCGGTGAAATGGGGTGGCGCGGATAGCAATACGCGAGGCTTGACCGAGAGCGGGCTGACGGAAAAAGCCCGCTACTTCGAAAAGGTAACGTCAAATGGCGGAAAGGAGGGTATCGACTATATTGTGCTGCCAGCCTGCGAACAGCCAAAATATCTGAAGCGAGCGATCACCCGAGCGTTAGAGAAGCAGGCGCTGGCGGAGAAGGATTTTGGCCGGAAGTGGAAAAGATACCAAGATTATACTAGCCGCTACACGAAAGTGCAGGAGGAAAGCTGGGATCTTTTAGACGAGGCCATTAAGCTTGTGTCAAAATGTGAGCAGGAGCCGGTTGCGCAGCTGCTTTTCATCGAGACGCCAAAACAGGTTAAGCTCGAGAAGGTTGCGGAATGGCAGTTCTCGCCCAATGATGATCTGGAGGCGGCCAAGGCTGTGCAGAAGGCGGAAGCTGATTTGCGCGAAACTAAAAACCGTCTCGCCCGGAAACGAATTGAGGTGGAAAATTGGTTAGAATTTGCGCCGAAGTTCGCGAGGCTGCAGCCGCAGGTTGTGACAAACCGGGGCTGGATGTTGGTCAAGAGAGGAGTCGCAAGAGTAGCGTTGCCATCGGTTGAGGCGACTGAGGAGCCGTATACGATAACGACTTATGCGTTTTCGGATGTGCGACTGAATGATCTGCTGGCCGATCTCGAGGAATATACTCAGCAGAATTTCGCTATGAAGCAAGAAAACTGCCAGCGGCTGGACGGAAGGCCGACTATTCAGGAGCTTTTGGAACGGCAGGAGGCGCAGGCGCGCAAGGACTCTAGCGGTGCAGTTGAAGAAACGGCTAATGCTGACGAGACTGTTCATACGGTAGAAAAGCTGAAAATTGAGCTGGAATAAGCCCAAATTTAGCTGATGTCGTATTCAGAACATTATTGCCTTTTGAGTTTTGTAGCACATTACAGGCCTCCGGAGATCTCTGGAGGCCTATTTTTTGTCAACGGACCACGCCAAGAATACCGCGCAGGGCGAAAGCCGTGTCTTCGTGCGAGCGGACCGTGATGGTGTCGATGCCCATCTGGACGACTGGATAATCGTTACCGCCGGGCTGGGTCATGTCGCCAAAATAGAGAATCTGGTTTTTCTCAACCTGAAGCTCTTCGAGGAGGTGCGTCATGCCGAACTCCTTATTCATACCAGCTTTCGCAACGTTGATCGAGGTGGTGCCGCCAATTTCGAAGAGGAAGTCGGGCAGTTCGACTTGGCATTTTTCAACAATCGCTTCACGCTTCTTACAATCGGGGTCCCAAGCGTATTTAATCTCGGTGCCAGCGGATTGACCAAGGGCGGAAAAAGTGACCTGAGAAAGACGGTTTTCGATGATTTCGTCGCCAGGGGCTAGCTTATCGGCTTCCCAATAGCCCAGATCGCGAGCAGCTTTTTCCAAAACTGTTGTAATTTTTACAACATCCTCCTCAGGGAGTGGATAGTTGTAAACCTGTTGCCAGTCATGCTGAGCCGGATCGTAACGATAATATTGGGTGCCTTGGGCGACGAAAAGGTGCAGGTGCTCAAGCTGCTGATCAGAGACGCCAGTGGTCTTCAACGGTTCGACGATTTGGACAAGGAATTGTTCGAATTTTTGGCCGGAAATTGGACAAATTTCAAAATAATCGAGACAATCTCGCAATAATTCGGCAATTTCGGGCGGAATGGGAGTTTTTGCAATGTTGAGAGTTTGGTCGATGTCGAAGGCCAAAACGCGTTTTATGACCTGGTTTTTGCTGCCGGTCGCGGTTTGGCTAGTAGTTTTTGGCATAATTTCTCCTCCATTTTAGGTGGGGCGCTTGACAATGAGTGTTTAAGTGATAGAATTGGAGTATAAATTGGTTAGTTGCTCTTGGGCTTTTGCTCGAGAGTAACTTTTATTTTGGAAGTGTCAGAAATCTGCACATCCAGAGATAAAGAAACTTTCTTCATACTCGCCTTTCTAAGATTTTAAACTGCTATTGGTATCGACCAAAAGTTGCGTCAGGGGCACCCCAACTTGATGGTAGCAAAGCGAAAGTGAGAAGTAAAGGTCTCGGGTGCCGAAAAACCTAGTTTGCGTTATACAAAACGACTAAACGCTTCAAGCCGCTCTTTTGGAGCGGCTTTTTATTATCTCTGAGATGGTGCGACTATAAATTCTGCGCTGCTGCTGTTTCCTTCGGATATTCAGCAAAATCGCGATAGTCATACTTTGTGATCAGCGGTTTGAAATCACCATCCAGCGCCAGTGGTGAGCGTATTACACTACTCAGCTCTACCGGTTCAAGATCGTTCAGGATTTTCAAGGCTTTATCGGCGAAGGTCGCGTCGATCGGATAGAAGCGCGTAACGATGATCTCTTTTTGCTTGTCTCGAGAGATTTCTAGTATCTGATATTCACTATGCTTATTAAGAAGCCGAACAATTGTTTCTGATCTGCTTAAATATTGACAGATGGAGAGCACGGCATTGTCGAACTTCACCCGTAGATCATCTACATCATGCATGGAGATTTCCCGCACGACCATCCTACCAGATTGTTCTAAGGATGGAAGATGGGCATAAGCAATGTTGACCGCATCACCCGTAAGACGAAGTGCGTATGGTTTCCAAGATGGTTTTTTGGAACATAGAATATCAAAATAGTGCAAAAGAAATTCTACGTCTTCACTGTCGTAATCACCATCGTGTACGTTCGTCTCTACGTATGTAGTGAGGCGTCCTGAAAAAGCTGTGCTCTCTCCATTGATTGAAATAAAATCAGGCGCAAGATGATGCAGCAACTCCAGTGGCGGGGCGAGATAATCGTTGAGGTTTTCGGTTGGCAGGACAATGACGCCAGGATTGTTGTGGTCGCAGTGATCGATGATTCTGAAAAAATCCGGGCAACACGAAGTGCTGCAAAACTTATTGACCACACGCTGGCTAATAATGCTGGTTTGTCGGCGTGCTTCGGGTGAAAAATAGATCATTCTAGTACCTCCTTATTTGGGGAATTGGTTGGGGTTTAGCAAAAGTCTGTTCTGCAAATACCGAAATCTGGCTGGCTCAGAGATTAAGTTGGTTTTTCAGGTACGCGCAAAATTAGACCTTTGCAAGGTTCTATTTCATTGTAGCACAGATTTTTATTTTTGTCAAGGGGGAAGATGCATCCCCAACCCTCAAGTGCAACATAACCTCTATAAAAATGAGGCAAATCATTGACTTTTTATGCGATGTGTGCTATAATGAAGGTAGCTCTTGAAAAGAGCTAGTAGCTGAACTATGCATCACGCTTAGTGAGGAGGTGATTTTGTGGTGCAAAAAGTTTTACAGTTTTTAAATTCACATCAAATTGTGCTGACCTTGTTGTTTTTTAACACGGTGAGCTTCATGGCACTAAGGGCGACTTGGTTTACCGAGGGAAAGTGCGGAGCTAAGCTCGAGGTGCTAAGACCGGCGCCGGATGGCGGGAAGATGTATTATCTGGTCGCGGGTTGCGTCAACCAGCCACATTCGGCGTTTGGTTTTATCGCCGACGAACTGGCCGGCGGTATTACGCTGGTGAACTACCAAGCCGTGCGGGGTTGTAGCATCAAAACAATTGCCAAGCAGGTAATTGAAGATGCAAAGGCGCATGATTACGACGTGCGGGTGATTGGGATTTCGGTTGGTGATTATGTCGCCAGGCGAGTTGAAGCGGAAATCCCGGGCGCGAAAAGCGTCGCGATTAACCCAGAGCCGGACGCGAAGATTCTACGGTCGTACGCCAATGTGGCTTCGAAGGTAGGCTCAGTGTTGGTTGAGGCGTTGACGATTCCGCTCGGGTGGCTGAGCGCGATACCTTGGTATAACGGTTGTGGGAATCGCTTCTCGACGGCGTTTATCGCGGATCAGTTTCGCGATATCGGGTTTATACGAAGTTATCCAAACACGACGAGGCCACGGCTCGGAAATTATCAACGCGTGGAGCACTCGACAAAGGACACGGTAGGCGTGATTATCAGCGAACGACTTGGTAAGGCCGAGGGAGACGAATTCCTGAGTAATTCGGCCATCAGAGAGTACTTTAATGGCGTGCCGATTGCGGTGGCGAAGACTGGCCATGGAAATACCGTGGACGGCGCGACGGAATTCCTGAAAGCCTGGCGGGAGCTGGACTTGAAGGATTTTTAGAACAGCGCAGAGACTGTCGAGGTTCAATCCTGGTCTTTGCCAGGAAAAGGGGTATAACTTAGATTGATGTGAAAGTGCCCTTTCGGGGGCGCTTTTTCATGGAACTTTTTCGAGGAGTTGGAAGGGGGGCTCGGGTGTGATATAATTATAGAAATGAATTTATCGGAAGAACTAATTTGGCGGGGGTTTCAGGCAGAAACGACGGTGAAGGATCCGGCGGAGCTGGATACGCGGGTGGTGAAGAAGTTTTATTGGGGGGCGGACCCGTCGGCGGATAGTTTGACAATTGGGAATCTGGCGGCGGCAATGATGTGCGCCTGCTTTGTGCGCCATGGCTATGAACCGACCTTGCTGGTGGGCGGGGCGACCGGGCAAATTGGCGATCCGAAAGAGAACGGCGAACGAGAGCTAAAATCACTGGATGAAGTTGAGCATAATAAGAAATGTATCGCGGAGCAAATGCGGCGGATTTTTCGGCAAGACGAGATTCGGGTGGTGGATAATTATGACTGGTTTAAGGAGATGAAGTATCTGGAGTTTTTGCGCGAAGTGGGCAAGGCTTTCTCGATGACGCAGCTGCTTGACCGGCAGTTCGTCCAGAATCGGATTGGTGAAGGCGGAAGCGGGATTTCGTACGCGGAGTTTTCTTATACTTTGATTCAGGGTTATGATTTTTTGCATCTTTATCGGAAATATGGGATCGATTTGCAACTTTGTGGAGCGGATCAATTTGGCAACTGCGCGAGTGGGATTCATCTGATCAAGCGGCTCGAAGGGGCGAGTGCGGATGCTTGGAGTACGCCGCTGATTATCGACCCAGTGACGGGGAGGAAATTTGGCAAGTCGGAGGGAAATGCGATCTGGCTAAGCGCGGAACGGACGTCGATTTTTGACTTTTATCAGTTCTGGCTGAACCAGACAGATGAGGCAGTGGAGTATCTTTTGAAGATTTATACACTGCTAGAGAAACCAGAGGTGGAGCGGTTGATGGCCGAGCAGAAAGAGCATCCAGAGCAGCGAGTGGCGCAGAAGGCGCTGGCGAAAGGTGCGACTGAAGTTGTACACGGTGCGAAGGCGGCGGAAGCGGTGATCAACCTGAGCGAGCGGCTGTTTGCGGGAAATCTGGGCGAGTTGGTCGAAGATGAGATTGTGGAGTTTGGGGAATATCTTGCGAAAGGTAAGAAAGGCGAGGGGTTGGTCGAGATTTTAGTAGAGACTGGCCTATGCGCTAGCAAGAGCGAAGCGCGGAAGCTGATCACGGCGGGGGCGATTAGCGTGAATGGGACAAAAGTGACGGAAGATTTGCCGGTTGGGCAGGTGGCGATTTTGAAGCGGGGGAAGAATAAGTTTGCGGTCGTAATTTAGCTGCATTGATTCGAGCTAGATTCTAGCTGTTAATAGTGTGGCAATGACGTGGTGATTTTTGGATTTGTAGTGGTATATAGTTGATTTTTTTTGATAACCTGTTATATATTTATGGTGGAACTATTGATCACTCTGGTGGAGGTGAAAGTATGCACATTATATTAGTTTTAGACTTTGGGTATACTGACGGTCTGGATGAGATATCTACGATTGCAGACTTGGCGGAGTGTACCCAACGCAACTATCAAATGCTCGATGAAGCATTGGTGATGGCACAATCATGCACTCATGGATACCTAGAGAAGTATGAGATGATACCTAGCGATCGGTTAAGAAAAATTGATGTAGGTCAGTCTAATACTAGCGAACTAGAAGATGGTGGTACGTATTACGTTTTGAGACAAGTTGTGGCGATGCTGAATGAGCTTTTTATGAAGCCGCCCGAATGGATGCTCGTACTGGAATCTGTAAAGATCGTAGCACATGAGTTGCATTCGCCACGCGCAGTGAAACAGGCTGAGTTGCTCACTGTACTAAATATAGAGCCGGCGCAATTTTTGCCGTCTAAGCTGTATTCTGTGGCAAAACAATGGTGGTGTCGAAACAAGGTTCTTTGGTATGCCCGTGAGATTTTGGGGTATTTACCACTGAAGATTGCTGGTCAGCTTTAATCTTACCATTATGGTCATCCTCTACGGGATGACCATTCAATTTAAAATGACTGCAAAATGACAAAGGGCCCGGAGATTTAGTTGGCAAAAGAGTTTTATGGTATAATAGAGGTATGAAAAAAGCTGCGAAAAACCCCTTTTCGAAGGCGAAGGCTAGCGCTAAAGCTGGTCTCGGGAATATGAAAGTTTATTCAAGTTTAGCTTATGGCAAAATGCGACATACTTCAGCGACGAAGAAAGCTGCTTCAAATAGTAGCGGGAAGAAGTTGGCGCCATTGCCGAAAGACCCGTGGAAACGGTTTTTAGCACATTTTCGCTGGGAGAGGATTAAGGCTTATTGGTTTTCGAAGGCTGGACTGCGCCGGATTGGGAAAATCTTTGCGGCTTGTTTTCTGTTGGGCGTGATTGGGGTTGGCGCGCTGTTTGTTTACTATAAAAATCAGTTGAAAGAAATCCAGCTGAATGATTTGACGATTTCGGAGACGGTGAACACTTATCTTGACCGAAATGGCGAGGTGCTTTGGGAAGATAAGGGCGATGCGGATTATCGGTTAGTGGTGGATGGCGACGAAATTGCGACCTATGTACGTCAGGCAACTGTGGCGATTGAGGATAAGAGTTTTTATAATCACCCGGGTGTGGATTTCTCGGCTTTGATTCGCGCGGCGCTTTCGACGTTGTCGGGTAAGGGAGTGCAAGGTGGCTCGACTTTGACACAACAGTTGATTAAGCAAATTTACTTCTCGGACGAAGCGGCTTCAGAGAACCGTGGTGGTATCACGCGAAAGATTAAAGAGTTAATCCTCTCGATTGAGCTGGAAAAGATGTATAGCAAAGAGCAAATCATCACGATGTACCTCAACGAATCGCCTTATGGTGGTCGTCGAAACGGAATCGAGAGTGCGGCGCAGACTTATTTTGGTAAAAGCGCGAAAGATTTGAACTTGGCGGAGTCAGCCTTGCTCGCGGCAATCCCGAATAACCCGGCAGTTTTGAACCCATATAATGAATACGGCAACGAGGCCTTGATTGCGCGGCAGCATAAGGTCTTGGATGATATGGTGGAGATGGGTTATATTTCTGGTGATGAGGCGAAAGAAGCCAAAGAAGTGGCCATTCTCGATCAAATTGAGCCGGAAAGCAGTCAGTATGACAACATCAAGGCACCACATTTCGTAATGGAAGTGAAAGATCGACTGGAAGAGAAATATGGTATGCAAACCTTCCGCAATGGTGGCTACACGATTACGACGACGCTAGATTATCGCGCACAGCAAGCGGCGGAAGAGGCGGTGGCGGCGGGCGACAAACTGCGCTATGCGAACCGGAGTGACAATATTGCGCTGGCATCGGTTGACGTGGAAACTAGCCAAGTGATTGCGATGGTGGGTTCGATCAACTGGGATACACCGGTCTATGGTGAAGTGAATGCGACCGTGCAAAGTTTGGAACCCGGTTCAACAATCAAGCCTTTGCTGGACTATGCACCATTGTTCTCAATGATGGGCGAGACGACTTATGGACCAGGTACGGTCTGGCGAGATGAGAATATCGACTCACTGTACTGCGCGGGCTACACTGGAAGTTGTGCACTGAGGAATGCTTCGGGACAATTCTACGGGAACTTGACGCTTCGACAGTCGCTTGGAAACTCTTTGAACATTGGGGCGGTGAAGGCGCTCTATACCGTGGGCATTGAAGATGCGCTATCAATGCTGCATGATTTGGGTGATGAATCATATTGTGCGGGGAATGGCACAGCGGGCGGACTTTCGATTGCGATTGGTAGTGGTTGCGGAGTGAAGATGATTGAGCACGCCAATGCTTACGCATCGATTGCGCGCGGTGGGACGGCGAAGGAGCTGACTTATGTGCTAGAAGTGAAGGACCCGAGCGGGAAAGTGATTGATTCATGGCAAGATTCGGCGGGTGATCGAGTGGTTGATGAGCAAGTGGCCTACATGCTGTCGAATATTTTGAGCGATCCGGCAGCACGTGGTATTACTTTCGGCTCACAAGGTACTTCGTTCGGCTTCAACGTGCCTGGCGTCTGGACCGCGAGCAAGACTGGTACCACGACGACCACGAACAGTTCGGTGACGAAAGATTCTTGGATGGCGAGCTATTCGACAGCAGTGGCAACGGTGGTTTGGAACGGGAATCACGATGGTTCGGGGCTTTCAAGCAGCACCAACCAAGTTGTGCGGCGAGTGGTGAATGATTACATGGAAAAAGTTCACAAAGATATTTATGGGCCGGAAGGCCGCTGGAAATCGGGCGATCAGCCGGCGAAACCAGCTGGAATCCAAACTTTGACCGTGGGCGGGAAGACCGATATTTGGCCAAGCTGGTACAAGTCAGGCAAGAACAACGTTACGACGGAAAAAGTGGTCTTCAACCGTTTGAACAACAAGCGTGCCGCAGATTGTACGCCGGCCAGCCAGCGGATTGAGGTCGAAGTGACAAAGATTATTGATCCGATTTCGAAGTCGGAGATGATGAACGTGCCGGAGCCGTATCTCTATGACGAGATTGATACTTGTGATATTCCGGACGCGGATGATCCAAAGAATGCTGTGAAGCCGACGATTAATATTGACGCAGTTAGCAAGGATGGTGAGTATGCGATGACGGCGACGATTACAAAGGGGACTTATGATCTAGCATCGTATAAGATTATCGTTGACGGCAAAGTAGCGGCGCAAGGAAAGATGAGTGGCACGACATTGTCGCAATCGTTTGGGACGAATAAGCCTACTTCGATTACCGTTGAGGTGACCGACGACCACGGGAACGTGGGGACGAAGACCTATTCACCCGCTTGGGGCGAATAGACCGGCCGCGGGGGGATAACGGGCTCGAAACCGATTTCGAGATGGCTGGTTTTGAAGTGGTTGATTTCGAGGCGGTAGGTCTTGGAGCTGGGGCAATTTTAGCAAACATCATGCGGCCAGCAGAAGTTTGGCGGAGACGGATAAGCTCAATCCGGACATCTTCGCCAACTTTTTTGTCAGCCCGGTCCACCACCACCATGGTACCGTCAGCTAGGTAGCCGATGCCTTGATGAGCGCCTTCGCCCACGGCAGTAATTTTCACCGTGGTCTGTTCACCAGGTAGAAAGTCTCCGCGAAGCGCTAAAGCTAAATCATTAATGTTTAGAACGTCAATTTTTTCGGCCGTGGCGACTTTGTTAAGATTGTAATCATTGGTCAGGATTAAGCCGCGGTTCGCCTGCGCAAGCTCGAGCAAACGATTGTCAACCGGCGTGCGGTCGAGTGGGTCGTCGAGAATCGTAGTGTCAAAATAGACTACGCGTTCGAGCTGGCTAACTGCGTCTAGCGCGGCACGGGCACGGGCGCGTTTTTCGGAATCTTTGCCGTCGGCAAGCAGTTGAAGTTCATGAATTACGCTGCGCGGGATAATAATACTGTCGCCAATGAAGCCAGTATCAGCAATGGCGAGGAGACGCACATCCATCAAAGCGGAAGTGTCGACATAGACTTTGCGCTTATTAGTGCTGAGTAGGGGCTTTTGGCGCAGTTTGATGAGCATAATCGTAGTCTCGGCCAAAAGAATTAGTGTGATGATAAAAATTATAAAATCCATTTTTATATTATACCATATTTTGCTGATTTGGGCTCGGATTTTGAGGGTTTGGATTTTGGTAATTCCCCACTACAGATCTGGCCTAACTAGAGGTTTATACTTTCATTGTATCACAGATTTTCTATTTTATCAATACTATTTTGAGTTTTGGGGATTTTTGGGATGATTTTGTCTGTTTTAGGGATTTTGGAATGGAATTTTGATGACTTCAGGTAGATCGGTGCCATGTTCCCTGGCATAGGCGCTATTTTCGGTGAGGATTTTCTGATATTTTGCGACTAAATCATCGCGTTTTTCGAGTTTTGCCACGTCAAGTGCGAGATGATAGCGCGAGGCACGGTTCAAGCTGAGCATTTCGAACGGGGTGGTCGTGCTGCCCTGCTCTTCGTAGCCATGGGCATGAAGACGCGTAGATGAGGTGTAATTTGACAAAATTTGGCGAAGATTTTCGGGATAACCGTGAAAATTGGCGATAATTGGACATCGCTCGGCAAATAGTTGACGAAATTCTTTCGCGCTGAGCGGGCGTTCGGCAATACCGATCTGGCCATAAGAGAGCGCGGAGATATTGACGGCGCGGAATTTCTTGTCGGGCAAGTCGGCGCGGAGGATTTCGATGGCGGCGAGCGCTTCGAGCGAGACAATATCGCCAGCCGAGGCAAAAATGTAGTCTGGCTCGCGATCACTCGGGATTTCGTCGGAGGCAAACTGAAGAATGCTGGCGCCACCCTTGGCATATTCAGTGTCGGCCTGGTGTGAGTCAATCCAGCGTGGCAAGTCAATTTTGTTAAATGTTGTAAGATTGACAACATTTTTGGATTGGAGCATCTGAAGGAAGGCTGATTCGGCTGAAACGTCATCAAGCGGGAAAAGACAATTTGCTAGGCGGTTAGGATTATTTAGCAAGATGGATATTAGGGTCGGGGACTGATGAGTAAAGCCGTTGTGATCCTGACGCCAGCAAGTACTGGTGGAAAGGAGGTTGGTGGCCGGAATCGGCTTACGCCAAGTTGTAGCGATGGATTGTTGTAGAAACTTCAGATGTTGTTGGAGCTGGGAAGCGATTATGGTAAAAAATGATTCGTAGCTAGTCATCATGGCTGACTCACCGTTCATCAGATGACCGACCATGCAGGCAAAAAGGGCGTTTTCGGAAAGCATTTCGACGATTTGGCCGGAAGGCGACTCGGGCAAGTCCCAATGATGGATTGGTAAATCCCAAGCGCGAGCGGAATATTTGAAAACGGCGTCGAGCTTGTTGCTAGTGGTTTCATCGGGTGAAAAAAGATAGAAATCTTTGTGCTTGGACATATAGTCCGCCATCACGGCACCAATGCGGCGAGCGGGTGAAAATAATTCTTTACCAGGAAATTTAACTTCGTCAATCACTATAACATTCCTTTCTCATGTCGTCTCATAGTTCAAAACCTTTCTCAGGGTTGAAAAGTTCGGGAAAATTGTAGCTGCTGAGCCAAGTATCGAGCATTTTGAGTTCTTCAGGATCGGTTTTGGCGTCCGGTAGCGGGATTTGATGCGCGAGAAAGTTACCGGCGACTTTTTGACCATGTAAGTCGGTGGGGCCGGTAGCACCCTTTTCGTTGCGGAAAATTAGGAACGGATGACGCTCAGCGGCGGCTGAAGTAAGCGCAGTCTGAAAATCTTTGGGGTTATCGCCATCAATGGTAATTGGCGTATAGCCAAAACCGCGAATCAGCTCGCCCAGCTCGCGTTCGGATTTGCGCGCGTAGAGAGTGGGGGCGGAAATTTTGTAGCCGTTCAGATGGAGAATAGGAATTACGCGGCCATTATAAGCTTGATCGCCGAGTAATTTAACAAGATTAAGCGAAGCAAGAGCAGAAGCGGTTTCTAATTCCCCGTCACCCAGTAGGACGGCAACGGTTTTTTCCGGATGGCCGAGACAAAAACCGTAAGCTGCGCCGAGCGCATAGCCAAGTTCGCCACCTTCGCAGATGACGCCGGGCGTGAAAGGGCTGGCGTGCGACGGAAAACCACCGGGCCATGAAAAGTTTTTGCAAAGATAAGCGATTCCCTGCTCGTTGAGCGTGGCTTTAGGGTCGACTTTTAATAAATCGCCGTCGATAAAAAGATTGGCTTGGAGAGCTGGAAAGCCATGACCAGGACCGAGGACAAAGCTGAAGTTTGGATCAACGACAGTCTGAGCGGTTGACTCGACTTGAGCTTTTGCGCGCTGGTCGTCGAGGCTACGGATGCTCGAAAGTAATTCATCCTTGGACTTAGTGATGGGTGAAGTCTTTTTGGTTGGGATTTTTTCTTTGGTGCTGAAAAAAGCACGAAGATTAGCATAAGCGACATTTATACCGTGGCAAGTTCCCCAATGACCGAGCAAACGCGGCTTGATATCATCAGTACTAAGCGGTTGTTCAAGCAAGAAATTTTTCTGCAAAAAGAGTTGCGCGACCGTCAAATAGTCACAAGCGCGAACTCTGCGCTGAACTTGCTGTTCGTTCATCCCTCCAAAACTGCTCATGGTATGATTATAGCAGATTTTTGACGGAACGGGGAGAGGGTATTTTGCTAAACGCGCTTGACTTTGACCATGGCCGCACGGATTACGGCGCCGTCATAAAGATAACCGGCGCGCAGAGTTTCGGCGATTACCTCAGAATCACCACCGGCGTCTTCGACTGAAACAGCCTCGTGTAGATCAGGATTAAACTCAGTTCCCTCGGTGGAGATGATTTCTTCGAGCTTAAGACTTTGCAGAGTCTTAGTTAGGTTTTTTTCGAGTGGAGCGAGTTGATCGGGATAAGTTGACAAAGCTCGATCAAAATCGTCCACTAGTGGTAAGAGCTTTTCCACTGTGGCTTGAGCAGCGAGCGCCATGCTCTGGCTGCGCTGCGCCTCAACTTGCTTGCGGAAATTCTCAAAGTCTGCCCGAGTACGCTGAAGGTCACTAGTTAGCTCGGTAATTTTGGCTTCGGCAGTCGCAAGTGCGTCTGAATTAGCTGCAGACTTAGCACTAGCGGCTTCTGTACTGGCGGTGGGCTGCGTAGTATGAGCGGTTTGATCGGAATTTGAGGTTGACCCAGTTGCGATATTAGTTTCGTCAAGGTCGGGTTTTTTCATAGATTCTCCTTATTTAATGATAAAGTGGCTTCGAGAGTTTCGCCAGCATAGCGAACGAGTGACATAACGCGACCATAATTCTGGCGAGTCGGGCCAAGAACGCCGATATAGCTATTGTCCGAATAGGGCGAATGGAAGCGACTAATAATCAGAGAAGCTTGGGAGCTTTTGCCGATTGGGTTTTCTTGACCGATGAAAATGCTAAGCGGCTGGCCGGGAGCGGCTTCCTTCAGCCATGGCTCAAGATTGTCAAGTAATTTAGCCACGGAGCGGACGCGCTGATGGTCGAGAAACTCTGGTTGCGTAAAGAGGCTAGAGATTCCGGAAATGTAGAGCTGGTCACCAATAGTAGCAAGGCCGAGATTTCCGGTCAGTTCAACCAAAGAATCAACAGCGCCGCGAATGGCGCGGTCGGCCTGGGTCTGAGCATGAATGCGCGTTTCGAGCACATGGCTGCTGCGGTCGAGCGGACGACTAGAGATCGTGATCTGGGAATTAGCCTCAGAACTGCGGTCGCTATGAAGGCTGCGATTGCTAAGCTCAGGATGCTCGGTCAAAGTGTTCACGTAAAAACGATAACCGGCATCGGTTGGAATCCGACCAGCTGAAGTATATGGTTGGGCAATATAGCCGGCATCTTCGAGCCGCGCCATTTCGGAACGAATAGTAGCAGAGGAAACATCAAAAAGTTTAGCGAGTGTAACGCTACCAACTGGGGTGGCGAGCTCAGCATATTCTTCAATGATAGCGAAGAGAATGTCTTCTTGGCGTTTGGTTAACTTCATATATAATATATTGTAACAAATTAGCAGTCAAACGGCAAGATTGCCAGTGATTTTCTCTGATTCGTCGCGCTTGCTCGTGTTTGTTGCAGACTTGGGAGATTTGGACTGTGTTATAATATAGGCATGGAAGAGCAAGTTCAACAAATTAAGGCGTGGTTAGGGACGGGTAGTATAAATATTTTTGGCATGCCAATGAGTGGTAAGGATACAGTCGGTGTGCGTTTGGCGGAGGCTCTAGGGGGGAAATTTTTGTCTTCGGGGATTATCGTACGAGCAGTAGAAGCCTCTACTAAGCAAAACGTGACGACGGAAGGCAAATTGATGCCTTCGAATCTGTTTTATGATTGGGTGCTACCGTATTTTGAAAAACCAGAACTTTGGGATTATCCTCTCATTTTGTCTTCGATTGGCCGGTGGGCAGGAGAAGAAGATCAGGTGATGAGCGTGGCGAAAGCAAGTGGACATCCGATCCGCGCAGCAGTGATGTTGGAGCTTTCGGAAGCGGATGTGATGGGGCGCTGGGAAGCGGCAAAAATGCTGGGAGACCGCGGGCTGAGAGCAGATGATGCGAAACCAGAGATTTTTCAAACTCGGATTCGGGAATATCGTGAAAAGACAATACCAGTACTAAAACATTATCAAGAGCTCGGCTTACTTCTTCCGGTGAAAGCGTCGGCTTCGCGTGATCAAGTCTTTCAAAATGTGGTGAAGGCGTTGGCGGATTTTGCGAAACGCGCGTAGAATTTCGCGGCGATATTGGAAAATAATGTAAGCGACGCCTAAGCTAACGAGTAGCGCGATAATTCCGGCGGCGATAAAAACTGTCTTGTCGGTATGCGTGCTAGGAACGAGGACGTAATCTGCGCCAGAGTTTTCGGTGGTGACTTTGCGACAGCGATTGGTCTTCGGGTTGCGTTCGTAGCCCGGAGCACAGGGTTTCAAAGTCGAAGGATCAGTCTCGAGACTTCGACAACGATTAGTGATTGGACTGCGATATTTCCCTTCTCCACAATCTCTCAAGGCCGTGTCAGCATTACTAGCTTTGACGCAGTTACCGGTATCGGGGTTGATGACTTTTCCTTCGGGACAACTGCGAAACTCCTGGAAAACATTTTCCGCATTAGGGGTCGGGGCATAGGTCGAATTCCAATTCTCACTACCAGTTTGGTCATAGAAACGAGCATAAGACGTGGACTTTTTCTGGCCATGATAATATTCAGCAATGTCTACACGCGCGCCATCCTCATCGTACAGCTCAATAATATTAGAGGATGAAGGATTTTTGGTTAAGGTGAAACTGGAAGCAGGATAATAAGCATAATACTGTCCTGGTTTTAACTTACCATCCAAATCATAGTTTTTCTTTTTGTAACGAAAAGTGCAACCATTTAAGGTGATTTCATTGTCGGTGGAGTTGTAAAGCTCAATAAACTGCTCAGATTTTTCGGTCGTGTAGTAGGCGTAGATTTCGGAAAATTCGAGACCTTTGCAATGCGGCGTGCCGCTCTCGGGTGGTTGGTTTTTGTTTTCAGTGTCGTCTGGGATGTTAGGCAAAACGAGTGATTTATGCGCCGGATCAAACTTCGGCTCATACTCACTTTGGTGGTTAAATTTGCCCGTTTCGAGATTGCGCACGAGGGTAGTGGGGTTGTCTTTGTCGAACGATTCGGCGCAACCATTTTTCACGCCAGTCCAACAAACACTATCCACTGGTTCGCCCTGATAGAGCAATTCTAGCGGTCCCGCCGACCTTGCTAAGGTTGTTGAATAGGTAGCGTCCGACTGATCACTATTTGGTGACCGAGTCAGACGCATGAGGAGATTCTCGCCGGTCATGATGCTGCCTTCCACGAATTCGTAGAGGATAACTTGTTTGCCGCTACCATTAGTGTAGCGAAGTGAATAGCCGGCGAGCGAAAGAGAAGAAATAGTTGAACCTGGAATACGTTGCAGTTCGATCAACTCGCCAGATTCTCGAGCATTAGGTAGATCGTAACCTGGATTAACAGCCGTAATCCAAAGTTCAGATTTAAAAGTAGGGGTTTCAGCGGGCTCTTTGTCATCGTCTTCGGGAAGTTTGGTTGGCTCATTTGAGGGGTTAGTTTTGTCGTCAGAAAGCTGGGCGACGCCGGAAAGATTGAGCGGAGCGGAACTATCGAAAGAATGTGGTCTAGCGAATTGAGACGTAGCAAGCAGACAAAATATAACCGTTAGGCTTACGACTAACAAATGTCGATGCTCGCAAAACTTGAACTGAATTTTGGATAAATTTTGTTTCATGACCGCAGGATAGCACAAATTTTCTGCGAAGTACAAGCACAAGTGTGATATAATTTGCATATGGAGATGTTTATCCCCTTTGGGGAGGTGTTTTTAGCAGCAGCGGTTCATGCGTCGTTACAGCTTGAGCTTGGCGGCTTGTTGCTACTTTATCATGCTAGTTTGGGGAAACATATTCGGCGCCGCACGAAGAAGCTTGTGAATAATTACATTGCAGGGATTGGGACTTTGGCGATACTAACGTTGACAGGTTTTTGTTTCATGATGGACCGGTATTTTGGTAGCGCTTTATATCCAGAGGAGTTAGCAGTTGTAGTAGGAATGTTGGTGGCGATCGCGGTTTTGGCTTGGATATTTTACTATCGGCGCGGACGGAGTACGGAGCTTTGGTTGCCACGCAGTGTGGCGCGCTATATTAATCGGCGAGCCAAAAATACTGACAGCAGTATTGAAGCGTTTTCGCTGGGGGTTTTGACCGGTTTGGCGGAAATGCCGTTTACGCTAATTTTGCTCCTAACGGCGGCGAATAGTATCTTGGCATTACCGTTTGATTATCAACTGTTGGCGGCGGGGATGTACGTGGCGGTTGTGATTTTGCCGATGGTTATCTTAAGGCTAGCGATTCGACGCGGGCAAACAGTCGCAGATATTCAGCGTTGGCGTGTGAAACACAAAAATTTCTTCCGGATTATGACCGGCGTGGGATTTTTAGCATTAGCATTATTCATTTTGGCGTTTGAGGTCTTAGCATGATACAAAATTTCGAGAATGACAAGCATAACCAACACAAAAGTAAGCGAGAGAACTTTCAGGGTAAGCAAAAGCAATACAAAAGTAAGCAAAAAAGTTTTCGAGATAAGCATAACAGGGGCAAAAATAAGCATAGGTTAGTTTCGGTGGCGGATTTTCAATTTCAAATTTTGCGCGAAGAAATTGCGAAGGATGCGAAAGCATTACAAATTCCGGAAGGGGCAGCGGAAGAAATTACAAAAAAGGTGATTCTGGAAGCAGAAAAGTGGTTGGATATGGCAGGTAAGGCAACGGTGAGCGAGTTGGAAGAAAAAATTTTGGCTGAGCTAAAAAAGTATCATGCTAATTTAGCTTATGTTTATCAAAATCGTGGTAAAATAATATAGAATAGAGAAAAGTGGGCCAATGTTCTAATGGGTAGGAAATACGATTATCAGTATTTGGTGATTGGTAGCGGCGCAGCAGGAGGCGCGGCGGCTTTGTTGGCGGCGGAAATGGGGGCGAAGACGGCTTTGGTTGAGGCGGATGCTTGGGGTGGAACAGATTTGAACTATCGCGACATTCCCTACGGGGCGGCGCTGAATTTTGCGCACCAATACGCGGAGATGTTGACTGGGGCGAGATTTGGCATTTCGAGTAGTGATTTGCATTATAATTATGCGGCGGTACTGAATTGGCAAGCAGTAGCGACGCGGCGTGCAGGAGGTGGGAATAAAAAAGTTTTTGAGAATGCACAGATTGATTGTATTCGTGGTTATGCTCAATTTACGGGGTCAAATACGCTAGATATTGACGGCATGGAAGTACGGGCGGAGAAAATTTTGATTGCGACCGGATCGAGTTTAACCGTGAGCGGAATATCGGGGATTGACACGATTAGTTGTTGGTCGCCCGATACGGCGCTAAGGATTCCGCAGATTCCGGAAGCACTACTAATTGTGGGGGCAGGTTCGACAGGCTGTGAGCTGGCGCAATATTTCGCAGCACTAGGGAGTAAGGTGCTGCTCGCGGAAATGAAAGATCGGATTTTGCCCCGCGAGGATGTTGAAGTGAGCGAAGTGATGGATAAACATTTGCGCGATCGTTATCAGGTGAAGATTTTGACGAATGCGCGTGTGGTGGCACTGGATCAGGATGAGCGGAGCAAGCAAGTGATTTTTGTGCGGGATGGTCAGGAAAAATTGGTGCGGGTGGAAGAAGTGATTTTGGCGACGACGCCGGAGCCGGCGATGGATTTGGAACTGGAGAAAGCTGGCGTGAAATATACGCGAGCGGGGATTAAGGTGGATAAGAATTTGCAGACCAGCAACAAGGATATTTGGGCGGCGGGTGATGTAATTGGCGGAGAAAGTTCGACCGAGCGGGCGATTTATGAAGGTAAGCTGGCGACGATGAACGCGCTGAAGAAGTCAGGCTCGATTTTGGATTATACCGGATTTACACGGGTGACAAATACGATGCCGCAAGTGGCAAAAGTGGGATTGAATGAGACGGAATGTTGGCAATTGAAGCAGCGCTATAAGACAACAGTGGTGCCGATTGAGACGATTCATGCGTCAATCACGAGCGACTTTCGGACGGGGTTTGTGAAACTGTTGGCTGAGCCGCACAAAGGCCGGATTTTGGGTGCAACGATTGTTTTGCCGGAAGCTGATCTTGCGATTCAAGAAGTGGCGCTAGCGCTGCGCAATGGTCTCCGCGTAAGTGAGTTAGCTGGAACGCCACATGTGGCGGCGAGTTGGGGCGAAGCGGTGCGGATGGCGGCGCGGAAACTGGCGAAATAAATTGGCCAGGGAGCACTTATGATATAT
>CAOJGQ010000013.1 GCA_948435375.1 uncultured Candidatus Saccharibacteria bacterium | reverse complement strand
ATTGTCGGCTGTCTTGGAGGAAGATGTGCCGGAAAGATATTACCTTTCCGAGGCACAGACCCGGAAGCTCTTAAGCTCCTCGTAAATGGGAGGCAAGGTTCGCGGGTATATAGAACGGACGGTGTCTCGCCTACAATACTAACGAAATCCGACCGGACAGGCTTATATGCAGTTTCCAAGTCTCGGAAGGTCCTGATGATAAAAGAAGCCACGAAGATCGGTAAAAAAGCCGCCAGTCCCGGTGATTCGGTGGATCTCAGTTTCGCCGACCAGAACACCCGACGGGGGCGGGTAGGTAGAAAAATCGCCCATACCCTAAATACCAGTAGCTTGCAAGGTGTAGTGACAAATAACCTGCGGCTAAGAAGGCTGACCCCACGGGAATGTTTCCGTTTACAAGGATTCTCAGAACCGCAGATTGACAAACTACTGTCGGTAGATTCTGACACGCAGGCTTATAAACAGGCGGGGAACGCCGTAACTGTAAATATCGTACACGCCATTGGTTTACGCCTGCAAGCCGCACACAAGGCGGCTATAAAGGCGGAAGTGGCAAGAAAGGAGGCAGCATAACCATGCTCACTGATATCCAGAAACAAACAATTACCAACCTGCGGATGCAGGGACTCACCTATGTAGAAATTGCCGCCGTGACAGAGCTATCTGCTAACACCGTCAAATCATTTTGCCGTAGAAATCACATCCATCCTTTACCGTCGGAACCCACCACGAGCGGTATCTGCAAGAATTGCGGAAAACTTCTGAACCAACTTCCGGGAACAAAGCAAAGAATTTTCTGTAGCGATAAGTGCCGCTATGCTTGGTGGAACAAACAACGCCGGAAACAGCCTTATCATCTGCTGTGCCACTATTGCGGGCGGGAGTTTATCAGTTACGGCAATCGGAAGCGAAGATTTTGTGGACGGGAGTGCTATTTGCTTGACCGTCAGGGGGAGGGCGTACCGTAATGGAGCAACAATATTTTGAACACCTAAAATCCCACGGGGCAATACTCGCCATTGCCAGACAACTCCTTGATAGCGGGCTGGTTACGCCAGAGGAGTACCACAAAATAGAAGCGGTACTCTCCCGCAAAAAATGTCCAGATTCCAAGCCACAGAGAAATACGATATGTATTTCTAATATAGTAGAAGCGGACAAGAAAGGAGGCAACAAAAAAATAACCTAATACCATAACAAACTGACGAACACGGACTGTGCTATGAGGCGCATCCGTGGGATGCCCTCTATAAAAGTGCAACCGTACAGAAAGGAGGGCGAGTCAGATGTTTACAAACCGTTTTGGGATTGAGGTAGAGTTTACCGGCATCACAAGACAAGAGGCGGCAGAAATCGCCGCACAGTATCTCGGCGGTACAATGAACGCCGCCGGTGGCTACTATGATACTTACAAAGTCAAGATTCCGGATGGGAGGATATGGAAACTAATGTATGACGGCAGTATCAAGTGCCAGAAAAAGGAAGGCGGACGAACGGTCTATGCCGAAGCTACCTATAGTGTAGAACTGGTCAGCCCGGTGCTATTATACCGGGAGGATATGGAGAAAGTGCAGGGCTTAGTCCGGAGACTGAGAAAAGCCGGGGGATTTGCTAACAAGTCTTGTGGCATCCATATCCATCTGGACGGTTCTTGTCATACTCCGAGGAGTATCTGGAACTTTGTGAATATTATTGCCAGTCGCAATGATCTGTTCTACAAAGCTTTGCAGATCGCTCCAGAACGGATGCGCTATTGCAAGAAGATGGACGCATTCCTAGTTGCTCGAATGAATGAAGTAAAACCAAAGACTCTCGACCAGATAGAAAGTATCTGGTATGAGGGCTATAACGGCAGACGAAATGACCATTACCACCAGAGCCGCTACCATTTTCTTAACCTACACAGCTTTTTCCACGGACATCATACCGTAGAACTGAGAGGGTTTAACGGCACACTGCACGCTGGGAAAATCCGAGCTTATGTTGTGTTCGCACTGGCGCTCAACCATCAGGCACTGACCCAAAAGTACGCACGTTATAAGGTCGTGCAGGAAGAAAATGAGAAATTTGCCATGAGGACTTACCTAACACGTATTGGTCTCAACGGCGACGAGTTTGCCGCCTGTCGGAAACATCTTTACATGCATCTTTTGGGCAACGCCGCATGGCGGTACGGTTCCAGAGAAAATGTCAGAAGCCATATCAATACCAGAAACGGAGGGCAGATTCATGAAGCCAACTAACAGATCAACCAAGAAAAAAGAACGCTTATATATTGCCTATGGCTCTAATCTCAATCTGGAACAGATGGAAAGCCGCTGTCCGACGGCGGAAGTTGTTGGAGCTACATTGCTACATAACTGGCGATTAATGTTTAAGGGTGGCAACACTGCCGTGGCAACAATCGAGCCTTGCATAGGCAGTAAAATACCAATATTGGTGTGGAACTTGCAGGAAAAGGATGAAACCGCGCTGGATGTTTATGAAGGCTATCCTCATCTTTACCGCAAGGAAACGTTGCGGATTACGGTGAATAAAAGAAGGGTGCATGCCATGGTTTATATCATGAATGGGGCGCGCTATCCCTATGGCACGCCTTCAGCCGGATACTTTGCAACAATCCGCGAGGGTTATGAGTCCGCCGGTTTTGACACGGACATTCTGCGACAGGCAGTGCTTGAGTCTGTCTGGAAACTATCCGACAAAGCGGAGAAACCAATATGTTGGACACTAGAATGGTGCAGTGGATTGCTAACCGTGAGGGATTTTATGAGCTGGTCGTATACCTGATAGAACATAAAAAAGAGTATGCAAACTTCATCCTAACCGGCACTGAGTGCTAGGGTTACTTATCTATTTCCCCACATTTTACGCACAAAAACAAGACTTGTATTTTTGAGCTGACTGAGTGATAGATGTGTGTGCGGGCATAAAAAGAAAGGAGGGATGCCGCATGAACAATCCATACCATTACAACTTAACGGGTGCCAAGCGGAAAGCTTTGGTCGAGGCTATCAGCACAATACTGGAGATAGCAGCGGTATACCAGAAAGCGCCAACCTTCGCCTACAAAATAGGTATATATACGGTGGATAAAACTGGCGCGCTATTATTTCCAGAGGATGTCGACCTAGAAGAAGTTCAGACGCTGCTTATTAAGTTACAAGATCAAGGCTATCAGCCAGAAGAACCAATAGAACCCCTCTCACCGCAAGTCGCGGAAGAATCCCACTCTCTCACCATTGAACTGCCAAAAGGCGATCTTACTGCTACTGCTCTTGATAATCTCAAAAAGATAATCAAGAGCAAAGCTACGCTCCTGAAGCAGGCGATTGGTGCAGAGTATCTGGAGATTGAAGAAACTGAGGATACACTGAAGTTCCCATGGTTTACTCTGCACGGGGTAGACGGTGAAGCTGACGCTTATAGCCGGCTAATTACTGCCTTAATCGAAATGGCAAAGAAACAGAAAAGAGTAACGGCAAAAGAAAAGCCGGTGGAAAATGCGAAATTTGACATGAGGCTGTTCTTGGTCCGGTTAGGGTTTATTGGCGATGAGTATAAGGTTGCACGGAAAATTCTGACGCAGAATCTTACCGGCAACAGTGCCTGGAAGGCGGGACAACCGCCGGAAAACCGGGCAGAACCGGCTCTTACAGCAACTGAAGCTCTTGCCATAGCGACAGCAATGGAACCGTCAGAGACCGGAACTTATCCGGAGAAAGAGGGTGCACATTATGACAAACCGTAATAGATTTCCTAGTCGAGAAATCGTAGCACAAGTCCGAAAGCTGTATCCGGCGGGTTGCCGGGTCGAACTGGTCCATCTGGACGATGATCCACATAGCGATCTCCTGCCCGGAGACCTGGGAACAGTATCTACAGTAGATGACACCGGAACAATATTTGTGAATTGGGATCGGGGATCTACGCTTGGTATGGTTTACGGCGTCGACAAAGTCAGGAAATTGTAGCACATTAACACGGGGACTCTTCTGGAGTCCCCAAACTTTATAACGGCGGAGGTAGTTATGAGAAAAATCAAAAGAATCGAGCAGACGGCAATACAGCAAGTAAAACGCAAACGGGTAGCCGCTTATGCCAGAGTATCGTCCGGCAAAGACGCACAGCTTCATTCGCTGTCGGCACAGATCAGTTATTATAATCATCTGATTGGCAGCCGGGGTGATTGGGAGCTTATCGGAATCTATGCAGACGAAGCCATGACCGGCACGAAGGACAACCGTCCAGAGTTCCAGAGGTTACTGGGTGACTGCCGGGCGGGCAAAATTGACCTGGTAATTGCTAAATCTATTACTCGCCTCGCGCGTAATACCGTAACACTTCTTGAGACTGCCCGTGAGCTGAAAGCGCTTAATATTGATATCTACTTTGAGAAAGAAAATATCCACACGCTAAGCTCGGATGGTGAATTAATGCTGACACTGCTTGCCTCCTTTGCACAGGAAGAAAGCCGGTCAGCCTCAGAAAACGTCAAATGGCGGATACGGAAGAACTTTGAGAAAGGGATTCCGGCAGGCGGTAGCATGTTGGGGTATCGTTATGAGAAGGGCGTATTGCAGATTGTACCAGAAGAAGCGGAAACTGTAAAACTGATTTTTGAGGATTTTTTATCCGGTATGAGTACGACAGCTATTGCTAAAAAACTTAACCGGCTGAAGCTTCCGACAAAACGCGGCGGATTATGGAGTAAAGTTTCTGTAGATACTATTTTGAGGCAGGATAAATATACTGGCGATTTGCTACTACAGAAAACATATAAATCTGACCATATCAATAAAAAGAGGATGGAAAATCATGGCGAACTCCCGATGTACTATGTAGAAAACAGCCATGAAGCGCTTATCGATAAGGAGACTTTCGCAAAGGTGCAGGAAAAATTAAAACGCCGGGCGGAAAAATGTACCGCCACAAAACCAACTGGTCCGTATTTATTTACAAAAATCATACGCTGTGGGTTATGCGGGCGACATTTTACACGTAAGTTTACCGCTTCGGGCAAACAATATCCTAAGAAAGCAAAATGGGCATGCTCTACTTTCCAAATTTACGGAAAAGACGAATGTCCTTCGCAGAGAATACCGGAAGAAATACTGATTACAAAAACTTCGGAGATTCTGGGGCGTGATGATTGGGGCCGAGAAGAACTACTTAGAACCATTGAGGAGATTTTGGTGCCAGAGCATAACTATTTGGTTTATGTATTCCATGACGGGCATATGGAGGGGGTTCACTGGGAGAATCACTCTCGTCAGGAAAGCTGGACCCCGGAGATGAGACAGAAAGCACGGGAACGTCAATTAAAGATAAACGCAGAAAGGAGAAAGGCGGATGCCAACACAAACAAGAACCGTTCGTAAAATAGAAAGCGTTTCGGCTCTGACTCCTCTTTCTAATGAGGCTGTCCGGCAGAAACGACGGGTGGCGGCTTATGCCAGAGTATCGACTGATTCCGACGAACAGCTCTCCAGTTATGCGGCACAAGTAGATTTCTATACCCAGCATATCCGTAGTAACCCAGAGTGGGAGTTTGTTGACGTATATACGGACGAAGGGATCTCCGGCACCAATACCAAAAAACGTGATGGTTTTAACCGGATGATTGCGGATGCAATGGAAGGCAAAATTGACCTGATCCTGACTAAATCAATCAGCCGTTTTGCCCGTAATACGGTGGATACCTTAACGACGGTCAGAAAACTCAAAGAAAAGAAAATCGAAGTCTATTTTGAGAAAGAAAACATCTATACCCTGGATGCCAAAGGCGAAGTAATGATTACCATTATGAGCAGCCTTGCGCAGGAAGAAAGCCGCTCCATCTCAGAAAATGTGACCTGGGGAATACGTAAAAGTATGGCAGACGGCAAGTTCTCACTAGCTTATAAATACTTCCTTGGCTACGAGAAGGGCGAGGACGGTTTACCTAGGATTGTGGAAGAGGAAGCCAGAATCGTCCGCAAAATCTACAGCCTATTCTTAGAAAGCTACACGGTGCGGATGATTGCAGATTATTTGACGAAGCAAGGTATTCCAACACCAAGGGGCAAGAAGAAGTGGTGTGTTTCTACGGTCATGAGTATCCTCACTAACGAAAAGTATAAAGGTGATGCCCTACTCCAGAAGACCTATACTGTCGATTTCTTGACCAAAAGTGTCAAGAAGAATCAAGGCGAAGTACCACAATACTACATAGAAAACTCACATCCGGCGATTATTGATCCAGAAACGTTTGAACTGGTGCAAAACGAAATAGAAAGACGGCGCCCGAACCGTCATAAACTGTACCGCAATAGCCTGTTTACGGCAAAGATCATTTGCAGTGATTGTGGCGGTTTTTATGGCAGGAAGGTGTGGCATAGCAACAGTAAACACAAGAAATATATCTGGCGATGTAATGAGAAGTACGAAGGTGATGAGATCTGTAATACTCCGAACCTAACTGAGCCGGAGATTGAATCGGCTTTTGTAACTGCGTTTAACGAGGTACTGGGAGAAAAAGAAAAGTACATCCAGCGTTTTACGGAACTGTTACCGCTACTTGCCGATACAAGTGAGTTAGAGAAAAAGTTAGCGAGAGCTAACGAGCAACATAGCAGCCTAATGGCAAAACTTCGCAGTTATATGGATGAGAACACCCGGCAGGTACAAGACCAGACGGAATATAACCGACGGTTTAGCCAGATGGATGCCGAATGCGAAGTGGCGGAAAAGCAGATTAAAAGTATACAAAAGAAAATCCTAGAACAGTCCGGACGCAAAGAGCAGATCAAACGCTGCCTAGAACAAATCCAAAAAAGCGGAGAAATTCTAACTGCTTTTGACGGTGGTCTTTGGAACTCGATGGTGGAGACTGTAACAGTTGATAGAGAAAAAGTCTTAACCTTCCGCTTCCGGGATGGTTCGGAAGTAGCGGTGGAGCTGCCTAAAAGTAAAAATACGCTGGAGTCGTAAGTTCTTTAGAGCCGGCAGTAAGTTCTGCCGGCTTTTGACCTGAAAAGACTTGCTATTTTCTGGATACAGAGCTATGGTAGAACACCACCGCAGAAGGTGGGGACAAGAGGAGGAACAAACATGAATGTGATGGAAAGAATGGAAGTAAAAGATGCTTTAAGGGCTAAACTTGCCGATTGGATTATGCAGCATGGTAGAGTTTTAGAGCAACGAGCTAACAGTAATGAATATGTGGGTATAATATGGACGCAGGTAGCTTGGAGAAATTGCATCTATGAGATTCTTGATGTTGACGGGGCGGTTTGCAGAATAGACAAAGTCGATGCAGACCTAACAGAATAAAGAAAGGTGGGGTGCTTTATGAAACTGAAACACTTAAAAGATGATTGGAAAAAGTCGGCACTCAACTACCATCAGAGTTTAGCCTCAGAAATAGCGGGATGGTATTACTCACGCTACTGTATGGGTGAAGCCATAGAAAAAGATGCCGTCCTTGATGAGCTTAAGCAGAGCTATCCGGAAATTATTGGCTTAGGGCTAGAGCCGTTTATAGTATCTATCCGAGTGGAGAATGCCGGACTGCTCAAAATCAAATACCGCAGTACGGGAACACGGATTGGCTATACTTATACGACAGAACCATTAGGAGGAGGTGAGAATCATGCCGTTACAAAAACCTTCACCCGGCACTGCATCTGAGAAAAGAAATAGCTGGGTGCGCGGCAACGGACCATGTAGTATGCGGGGAGAAAAGAAGCGAGGTATCTCCCGCAACAAAAAGTATCTAAACCGGAAAATTCGGAGAAAGAACAAAACCGCATTGCAGCATGCGGATTATAAGCGGATCTGCCGTACCTTAAATATGATTAATTTTACATAGAATCAGTCATATACAGAGATTGGTCGTCCATGCGAGGCGACCTTTTCTATATCTGCCAAATAGTAGAACTATTAGGTGACATTATTTTTACATCGCCTTGGTGCATTGCGGTGCGAATGGGTGCAAAGCTAAATCGCTCTAAAAAGTGCAAGTTATAACCACATAAAACGTGTAAATTAGCGGTGCAAGAGAGCTAGAGTGTATCAACAGTGACGTGCAAACACAAGGTTTTGAAGAAAAAGAAAGCAGACCGTCAGGTCTATTTTCTTTTTCTGAAAAACCGCCGGTGAGGGATGGTATGCTGCGACGAATACAATATCTGTGTCTACATTGCCCTTCTTTTCCAATCATACTTTGGCTATGTTTACGAAATACTAGTATAAAGCCAGCAGTTTGGATATTTTCATACAACTCTTGGTTATTTTCGTCTACTGCACCTAAAAAGTAATAAGCTTTCTTAACATCATACCGTTGTTCAAGATAAACTCTAAACCTCGCCAGATCAACCGTCCATGAATTGCTTTTGTATTCATGTAAAGATTTTGGCTATCAACGAATGCCGGATTGTTCATGGCTATATTATAACATTTCCTCAAGGGTTTTCGCTAAATAAGACTATTTTTATGTTTGGCATATATAACAATATAGGCAGTATGGTAGCAGCCATCTTTTATGAACTCTTGCCTTCCACCCCGCCTTCGCATATAATAAGCAAAAGGAGTTTTTATGGCCGGGAAAAAGGAACATCATTTTACTAAAATTACCATTTTTGTCTTGGTTCTGATTACACTGCTTTCCCTTTGTATTATTCTTCCCGTGCTTAAATTCGATCCGTCTAAGACCGCTGATGCACCAGCTTTTCAGATCAGCTATTCCGCTCTTCCGGCGCCAGAAATTGCTAGTGGCGAGCGTGGTTTGTTCGGCATTGACCGCCACATTAATGAATCGACGATCGACAATTATCTCGACCGTCCCGATGTAGTTTATCGCGATGTCCGCCTGCTCGAAGACCCGGCTAACTACGCTGCCATCGGTGGCGATTCGAACCTTACTGGCTTCATCCGTGGCTTTGAAGTTGTTCCATACCCTTATCTCGCTTCCACTTCCGATTTGCCCGATGCAGTCGGTGAAGGCTATAACGGCCCGACTCTTTTCACGCCCGACGAGACAGGGAATTATCGCGCCAACTATGCCGAATCTCTCACCATTCTCGAAACTCTTTTCCCAAAGGACAAAGCTATTTTTCTCATGTGTGGTGGTGGCGGTTATGCCGAGATGACGAAGCAGTTCTTACTTTCGCTCGGTTGGGACGGAGAAAAGATTTATAACGTCGGCGGCTATTGGAATTATCACGGCGATAATGCGATCACGGTTCAGAACAATTCTTACGGCGACACAACCTACGACTTCTGGAAAATCCCTTATCACGCCATCAATTTCGACATCTTGCACGCCCTTAAAACCGAATAGCTTCGTCGCGCTTTCGGATTATTTTCTCTTGTAGTATAATGTAAGATAGCTATATATTATATAGTTTTGCGCCCGTAGCTCAGTTGGATAGAGCGTTGGTTTCCGGAACCAAAGGTCGCACGTTCAAATCGTGTCGGGCGTACCATTATAATTTATATTTATCATCAGATAAATATAAATTATAGGACTTGCAGAATTTAACTCTGGCCACGCAGTGGCACACGGTCGTATGCAGGAGTGGCTGTAGGACAAAAAAGAAAACCTGTTTTCTTTTTGGACGCTACGACTGCAACTTAGGAATTGCGAAAGCAATTCCGCTATCGTGTCGGGCGTACCATTAGCCAGAAGGAGCTAACTATGGCATTTGCTAAAAAACGTATCCGCATTGTTTGTCCAGAAGGCGGGAACAAAATCCTGTTTCCAAGCCACCAAAGTGCCGAAGCATACATAGAACGCATTAAGGCACACAATAGACATCCAGAAAACTTTGAAACGACTCGTATATATTATTGTAAAGCCTGCGGCGGGTATCACACCTCTACATCAACGGAGAGTCGCCTCGATCGAATGTCTCCAAAAGCACGAGCAGAAACCATCCGCCTGTGGCGGACGCAAAAATATGCTTCAACAAGGCAAGATAGTTTAACTATGCAGATAGCGGCGGACTCAAAACCCGAATTTATCCCTAAGAAGCGTGTCTCGTCGTCGAATAGTGGCTTCCGCAATATACTCCCAGGCCACGTCTACCGTCATTTTAAGGGTGATTATTATCGAGTACTTACCATTGCGCGCCATAGCGAAACCAATGAATCACTCGTTATTTATCAATTACTTAACCATAAAAAACGCAAAGTCTGGGCTCGTCCGTTCAAAGAATTTATCTCTGAAGTTGATCATAAAAAGTATCCACGCGCAAAGCAGAAATATCGTTTTGAGCTCCAAGAATCCAAACCCAAGACTTAATTCATAACTATCACCGAATTTCTACCTAGTCGCCAAAATCTGTTTATAAAAATCGAGACTTTTAGTACTTCAGCACTACTCGTGCATCAGCCATCATTTCTGTTTCCACGCCACTATATTTCAAGCCCCAAATCACCGCATCTTGACTCGGATTTTCCGTAATCACCCTGGCTACCTCGCCACCATAAACCACCTGCGCACGGTAACTGCTGATATAGCTGCCGTTGCCAGCAAAGCCAGATTGGCTCACTGCGGGCCGACAAGCCCCGTCAACCCAACTCATCTGCGCCGCGCCCGTTTGTGGGTTAGCGCTAAACCCGCCGCGCACGACATAAACTTCCGCATTCGGGTGTTCCGCTTTCTCTTCTTCACTCAGCCAGTGTACGATGGTCAGGCTTGTCGGCCCGATCTTCCGCTCGCAAGCAATTTGCTCCGGCGACTTTTCCGGCACTTCCGGTTCGGCCGGCTTGCTCGGCTCAGTCGGCTTCTCTTCGCTCGTCTGATTATCATTCTTCCCGTTGTTTTGCACTGCGTCGCCGACCGTAGCATTTTCCGTATGCTTAATCACCCGCTCCGTCGGTTTCGCTACCTCATTTCCTTTCTCGTCCACGCAACTTTCCCCCTGCAACACTTGCCCTTCTTCGCAAACCAGCTCAACTTTTTCGATCGTCAGCACTACTCCAATCAGTTTCACTTCGCCTTCATTTTCTACCTCAAACGTCAAAGTATATTCATTTGGCGCCAAACTTTCCAAAAAACTTCCATCCAGAACAACCGTTGCGCCTTCGTCGTCCAGCACACTATGCTCATTTTTCGACAAGAAATAATCATCCAGCATCACATCCTTAATATTTTCACAGTTCGTCGTGCACTTCAGATCAGGGAACCTCATCACGATATTTTTCACCTCACCTAAGCGATAAACCGGCACAAAATCCAACCCATCCTCCGCCAAAATTTTTTGCCCAAAATCAACTTCCGCCTTCTTGATTTCTGCACCAACATTTGGCACATCAACCTCTTCGTGCGGCAAGAATTTCTGCGCCACGATCCAGCCACCAATCCCCAGGTTCATCAGCAAAAGCAACACCGCGAAAATTGCCAAAATCTTCCGACCAATTTTTTTCTTCGGCTCTGCTTGCAACTCTAACTCGACTTCTTTCAGCTTCAATTCTTCCTGTTTGCGCTCATAAGCTTCCTCGACTCGCTTGCGCTGTTTTGCCTGCCAGTCTTCCAAGGTCGGCACTCTTTCGCTCTTTATCGGCGCTTCTGGCTTTTCTGCCATTCCAACTCTGTTAGCCGTTTTTTCCGCTGTCGGCTGAATTTCAGTTTTTTCCAAAATCCTCGGTTCGCTCAAACTCCTCAGTGACGCCTTCTTCGTCACTTCCGCTTTCTTCGCTACGTCTGTGCCCGCCTTCGTAACCGCCGCCTTTGCCCCCGCGGTTTTCGCCGGTTTATTTTGTTCGATCACTCGCTGATATTTTGTTCGCAGTTCTTGGACTTGCTTATTTTTGTTTGATTGCTGCACCTGCAAAAACTGCTGCGTTTGTCGCTGTTTTGCATTACGTTGTTGCGCTTTCTGGGCCTTACGCGCCCGCTTGGATTTCGCCATCTGGTTGCCTTTCTTCGGTGAATTTATTTAAAAATCATCTCATCTCCAGACCAATCACTTCGCCCTGCGAAACCTCCACGCGAGTTATATAGTATAACTATCGTCTAGATTACCACCATTATAGCATAAAATATTATTTTTGGGAAGAGAAACCACTCGAAAACCCAAAACTTATTCAAACTCCTTCTAAATCGCAAAAACCGCTCCAGCTTCATAGCCCTGCAATCCGCTGGCGAAAAAATGCTATCTTTCCATCGCCAGCCAAATCATCTGTCGAATCGTCTCAAAAAGATACGGTTTATACTTATCAATCGGCAGCGGCTTCCGCTCTAAAATACACGAAAAACAGGTCGAGCTCGTCAGCTCAATGATCATAAACAGCAGAATTCGCGGACTGCGCAGCCGCACTCCACTCCGCTCCGCCGCCATCAACAGCGCCCGCATAATATCCGAATCGTCCAGCCCAACATAATTCTGCACCCCTTGGTTAAACACCCCGAGCGACAAATTTTTCGTGATCAATTTCAAAATCAACGGCTGCGCCGCCAACTCGTTAATCACATAATTAATCACAAACAAAATCTGTTCATCAAACGCCACAATCTCCGCCGCCCGCAGCGCCATGATCGCCGCCCAAAAAAGCTCTTCTGACTTTTCGGTAATCAGCGCATTACGCAAACTTTCTTTGTCCTCAAAATAAAGATAAAAAGTTCCCTTAGCCACGTCCGCCCGCGCCGTAATATCGCTGATTGAAATGTCCGTCGTTTCGCGCTCCAAAAACAGTTCATAAGCCGCATCCAAAATTCGTCGACATTTATCAGTTTGAATTGCTGAGCTTGTTGCGCGCCGCGCATTTTCTACTTCACGCATATTTCTATTATATCGAAATTTATGCAAAATTGTCATATTTTGTCCCCATATTTCCTATTTCCTCTCGAAAAGATGACCAAAAGTCAATAATCATCTCGCATTACTCATGTAAAATTGCATCTGTTATTCTTCCACCAAACAAAAAGCACCCACAATTCGCTAAAAAGTATTGACCATTGGTCATTTAGGTGCTAAAATGGGGCGGTAGGAAACCAATTAACGTCAATTTCTGGATTAAAAGGTCTCGAAAGACTCCAAAAATTTTCAGAAAGTCCCTACAAAGGTTCCAAAAACTCAAGCAGAGTTATAATAAATCACACAAAACCCCAATATTAACTTAACCGACAGGAGAAAAATGAAACGTTTTAGTGAATTTGTCTGCAAACACCGTTTGCTCATAGTGATCGCCTCATTTTTGTTGCTCATCCCGGCTCTTTTCGGCTTCCTGGCGACCAAGGTGAATTATGATCTATTAGTCTATCTACCCTCCGACATTGAGACGCTTGAGGGGCAGGAAATCCTTACCGAAGAATTTGGCACCGGCGCTTTTTCAATTGCCGTAGTTGAACGAATGCCAATTAAAGAATTGTTGCAACTTGAGGACGAGATTCGCACGGTCGAAAGTGTAGGAGATGTCATTAGTCTCGCCGATCTAACCGGCACTACTATTCCATTTGATTTTCTCCCTAGCGAAGTGCGCGAAAAACTCACGCATGACAACACTCAGCTCCTCGTCATCACTTTTGAGAATGGTACTAGCGACGAACGCACGCTTGCTGCGGTAGAAGAGATTCGCACCCTCACTCAGGAAAAATGTTTACTTGGCGGTATGAGTGCCATGGTGCTCGATACCAAGACCCTTTTTAGTAACGAAACCGTGCTCTATGTTTCGATCGCGGTCGGATTATCGCTACTTGTCCTGATGCTCTTCCTTGATTCTTATCTCGTGCCGTTCCTTTTGCTCGGTAGTATTGGTGTGGCGCTCGCCTTCAACATGGGCACTAATTTCTTCCTTGGCGAAATTTCTTATATCACTCAGGCCATCAGCGCTGTCCTACAGCTCGGCGTCACTATGGACTTCTCGATCTTCCTTTATCACCAATACGAAGCCGCCAAAAAGACCAAAAAAGACAAATCTGCCGCCATGGCACTCGCGATTCGCGAAACTGCTTCGTCGGTCGTTGGTAGTTCGCTCACCACTTTTGCCGGTTTTCTCGCCCTCTGTACTATGAGTCTCACGCTCGGGTTCGACATCGGCATCGTCATGGCAAAAGGCGTACTCTTTGGTTTGCTCACCGCCATGACTTTGCTACCGGCGCTACTACTGGTCTGCGATCGGGCGGTTGAAAGAACTCGTCACTGCGAATTTTTGCCCAAGTTCACCGCTGTTAAAAACTTCGTTATCCGGTATCGCAAAATCATTCTCGCTGTTTTCCTTGTCTTGCTTGCTCCGGCTTATCTCGCCTATAGCCATGTTGTGGTTTATTATAAACTCGACTCCTCCATTCCGGCCAACTATGAATACACCAAGGCCACGACCGCCCTGCGTGAAGATTATGGTATGGAATCGCAAATGATTATCCTATTGAACGATAACGCTAGCACGGCCACCGAACGCGCCATGGCTACCGAAATCCAAGAACTTGACGGCATTGATGCTGTGCTCAGCCCTACTATGTTGAATAATTATGGTCTCTCCGAAGCTATGCTAGGCGACAATATTCGTTCGATGTTCGAAAGTGAAAATCACCGTGCCATGCTTGTTTTGTCGGATTACAGCATTGCCAGCGACGAATTGAATCAACAAATCGGCACCATTAATGAAATCGTCTCCAGCTACGACGCATCCGCTATCGTGGCTGGCGAAGGTCCGCTCATGAAAGATTTAGTAGAAATTGCCGACCGCGACTTTGCTAGTGTCAACCTTACTTCTATCGTCGTGATTTTTATCATCATGGCCTGTGTTTTGAAATCGTTATCGCTCCCCGTTCTTCTCATGACCGCCATTGAGTTTGCGATTTTTCTCAACATTGGCGTTGCAACACTCACTGGCACCGAAATCCCCTTCATCGCCTCCATCGTCATCGGTACCATTCAGCTTGGCGCCACTATCGATTATGCTATCCTCCTCACTACCAAATATCTCGAAGCACGCAAGGCTGGTATTGATAAAAAATCAGCCGCTACTCGCGCGCTCAGCGGTTCCGTTCAGTCGATTTTTGTCAGCGCGATGTGCTTCTTCGCCGCCACTATCGGCGTCGGCCTCTTCTCGCAAATCGACATGATTGGCTCGCTCTGCACTCTCATCGCTCGCGGCGCCATCATTAGTATGGTCGTGGTCGTTGCTGTCGTCCCAGCGCTTTTGATCGCTTTCGACAGCCTCATTAAACGTACAACCCTCGGTTTTAGTAATCAGAAAGGAGATTTATGAAAAAATTAATCCAAAACGCAACCTACCTAACTTTAGTTGGCGCACTCAGTCTCTTTCCGTGCAACGCCTTTGCGCTCACGAAGGACGAAACAGTCTATACCAAGCTTGGCACCGACGGTGTCGTAGACAATATTTCGGTCGTTGAACATCTGGTCAATGACGAAAAATCTGGCCAACTCAAAGATCATACCAGTCTTACTAACCTTGAGAACCTTAACGGTTTTGAAAATTTTGTGGTGGATGGGGAAGAAGTGATTTGGGACGCTGCTGGCAACGATATCTATTATAGTGGTCAGTCTGAGCATGAGCTGCCGGTCAAGCTCGAAATCACTTATAAGTTGAACGGCGAGCAAAAGCCGGTCGCCGACCTACTCGGTAAATCCGGACAGATTGAAATCCGTTTTAAATTCACCAACCTTTCTAAAGTTGACGATCTGTATACACCTTTCGTCGTTGCGCTCGCTACCACACTTTCCGAGACCAACGTCACGAAAGTCAGTGTCATTAACGGCGAAGCTACTAGCAACGGCCGTACTATTGCTGTTGCTGCCGCTGCTGCGCCTGGATTATACGACAACCTCGGCCTTGTCGAATTAAAAAATCTCGACGAGGTTGTCCTGACCTATGAAACCAAAAGTTTCGAGCTCAATGATATTTACGCCGTTGTGACGCCCGAAATTTTTAATCGCGAAGATTTGCAAGTCTTCGAGCAGCTCGACGAACTTTATCGTAGCACCGACCAACTTTCTAGCAGTAGCCGCACTCTTGTTTCGGGCAGCGAGCGCCTGAAAAACGGCGTCGCCGAACTGAAGACGGGTATTTCGACCATGAAAAACAAAATTCAGACTCAAGGGAATCTGCTCGACCCCGCCACACTCAGCCGCATCAAATCTACCGCCGCCAGCACCGCTGAGCAACATGCCGCAGGCAGTGCTGATACGATACGTGCTGCCGTCCACCAACAAGTTACTGGCAACACAATCTTGATGAATGCACTCGGTTTGCAGGCCGCAGAAATGTGTAGTACTCAGACTGGTGGAGCGCCTTGTAGTGATGCTATGGTTGCTGGCATAAAACAACAACTCATCAACGGCGTGGAGGAGCAATTAGTCACGAGCTCGCTCGAAGTCGCGAAAACTACTGCGCGCCAAACCGCCGAAGCGACCGCCGAAACCGTCGCTACCCAAGTTGCTAGCTCCATCCAGACCGGCATGAGCAGCAAAATGCTTGAGCCACTCAACACTCTAGAAAGCGCTATCGATCAACTTCTTGTCGGCGCTACCAATCTAAACTCCGGCCTCACTCAGTTTGACCGCGAAGGCGTCCAGACCCTAGTAAATTTCGTCAACAACAAAGTCCGTGTCACTTCCGACCGTCTCGAGCGCCTCACCCAGCTCGCCGCCCAGTATGATAGCTACGCCGGTATTGCTGAGGGCACTAGCGGCGAAACGAAGTTCATCTACATGGTCGAAGGCAAAAAGCCTGAACAAGACCAGACGTCGGAATAAGATTCAGACTTCAAAACTTCTTGTCAACTATGCAAGCCTTCTGCTAGGTCCAACGCTACAAAGGAAACCATCCAAAAATCTCTACTTTAAGGATAGAGATTTTTTGGATGGTTCCCTGATCGGGGATATTCAATTTGCCGCAAAGATGCCACTGGGCGAAGGTAGTGCCTATGAAGAGCATGCAATTTTGGTGGGCTGCAATTTTGACGTGGTACACCGGATAGGACTCGAACCTACGACCCTCTGTTCCGAAGACAGATGCTCTAATCCACTGAGCTACCGGTGCATGCACCAATTCTACCATAAAATCTCCAACAACACAACGCAATCGCTCTACCCCTAAACTAGCTAAGAAAGACCTACCTCTTCGCTCGTCTTTTTGCCATAAAAATGTTATAATCAAACAATGCGAGCTTCTCATCTCCAACTAGCCTACGGCGCGAAAATCATCTACGACGATTGTAATTTTCATTTTGATCTCCAGGACAAAGTCGGCGTAGTCGGCGTCAACGGTGCCGGGAAGACCACCCTCTTTCGCATTATTCTTGGTGAGCAGCAGCTTGATGATGGTAAAATTGAACTCCCAGGGCTGCGTCTCGGCTATCTTCCGCAAGAAATTACGATTCCCGCCGACCAAGATGATATCAGTGTCTGGGATTATGTTGCGCTCGGTCGTCCGGTCGACAGTTTACAGGAAAAACTTAGCGCTGAATACGAAAAACTCGCTAAATATCCCGACAGTCAGGCCATTCTTCAGCGCATCAACGAACTCCAAGATTTGATTGACTCTTACGACATTGCTAATTTTGATTACGAATTACTCAAAATTCTCGACAAAATGCAACTTTCTAGACTCTGCGACGCCAAAATGCGCGATCTCTCCGGTGGTCAAAAGTCTAAAGTCGCTTTCGCCCGCGTACTTTTCGAAAACGCCGGCCTGCTCTTGCTCGATGAGCCCACCAACCATCTTGACGCCCAGACCAAAAATTTCGTCATTAACTATTTGCGCAATTATCGCGGCACGGTCATGGTGATTTCGCACGACGTCGAATTTCTCGACCAAATCACCAACAAGACCCTCTTCATCAACAAAGTTACCCACAAAATGAAAGTCTACAACGGTAATTATTCCGCTTTTCGTCGCGAGTATGCCGAAGAAAAAGCCACTGAGGACGCCCGTATCACCGAACAGGAAAGGGAAATCAAACGTCTTTCCGAATTTGTCGCCCGGGCCCGCGCTACTAAACGCTCAAACACTGCCTTGATTGGCATGGGACACCAACGTGAAAAAGTCTTAGCCAAAAAACTTTCCGAGCTAGGCGAACGCGAGCGTGAATATGCCCGCGTCGATCTCCGTATCACACCCGCGAAGACCAGCAGCAAAACTCCGCTCGAAGTCCAAAATCTCTCCTTCCACTATCCCGACGGTCCCGAGCTTTATCATCGTCTCTCTTTCAGCCTCACCCGCAGCGAGAAATTTCTCATCGTCGGCGAAAATGGTGTCGGCAAATCTACATTACTTAAGCTCATCGTCGGTCAGCTTCAGCCTAGTGAGGGTGCAATCATTTTTGGCGCTCATACTACCACGGCCTATTACGCTCAGGAATTCGAAATCCTCGACGAGCGCCGTACGATTCTCGAAAATGTTGCGAGCTATGATTTTACCGACACTGAGCTCCGCGGTATGTTGAGCAACTTCCTGTTCTATGACGATGATATTCATAAAAAAGTTTCCGTCCTTTCGCCCGGTGAAAAAGCTCGCGTCGCACTTTGCAAAGTTTTACTCCAGCGCGCCAACCTTGTCATTCTCGACGAGCCTACTAACCATTTCGATCCCGAAACTCAGCGCATCATTGGCGAAAATCTGCGCGATTATAGCGGCACGATTATCATGGTCAGCCACAACCCCGCCTTCGTCGAACAAATCGGCATCACCCGCATGCTTGTCGTCCCGTCACAAAAGAACGCTCAGAAAACCGCGCAAAAAACTACCCAAAACCCAGCCAGCCCTTCCACTCAAAACCTTACCAAAAATTCCGCGAAGAATCCATCGCTTGCTCTGATTAAAAACTATTCGCGCGACTTGCTAGAATATTATTACTATCTCAACACTGACCTAGTCTAAACCCTAAGACTGCGCTGCGACTTTTTAGCGCACCTTCAACATTTCTTCCACGTAGTCTGGCATCGTCCGCTTGCTAAAATGCGCAACCTTTCCCCAACACGCCAGAATCGTGACGATTTTGCCTGTATAAAGCACAAAATCACTATTAGACTTGTTGCCCACCAGCTCGTGCCGATAGTGCTGAATCACTTTCTGTACCATATAATAATCGCAGCCATAAAGCGCCGATACGAAATATTGTCGATGCTGCGTAATATAAATCGCAAAAACCGTCAGCACAATGTCTCGTTTTGGTCGCTCGGGAATCAAATCATAAAATTCCTGCTCAAGGTTTCGTTCATAGCGTCGCATTGCGTCGTCACTCCCACGACAATGCAAATAAAAAGTCGGCGGGGTAATCCCTACCGATTGGCAAATTTCGCGAGCGCTCAAATTAATTCGTCTACTCCGAATTGCATAGTTCAAAGTTTGATGAATCAGCTCCTCATTTTCCCGAAAAGTTTTATGTTGCAAATTGCTTGGGCCAAGGCTCAGCTTCGATACTTTCTTAGCCATTTTGCCTCCTCTTTATTACTAAATGTGAGGTGTTCGCCAAGCCGAATATTACTCAAAAGAGCTAAAACGCATACTTAACTTCCCGTTATCCCTCCATTATACCACAGTTACCTTAAAAAGTCAATACTTTTTCATCAAATTCCCCCAAATTGCGCTTTTTGACCAAAAATAGTACAATAATGAGGACTTATATCTAGAATTGGAGGAATACTTATGTCGCATGATCTCACTTGTCCACATTGTCACAAAGTTTTTTCGGTTGATGAAAGTGAATATGCCAGCCTACTCAATCAAATCAGCAAGCAAGAAATTGCCGCCGAAGTCCAGGAGAAGCTCGCCGCCAGCGAGCGTGAAAAAGCCGACGCTGTCCAACTTGCCGAGACAAAACTCCGCGCTGAGCTCCAAGATGCTTTGACTGCTAAGGAAACCGAGATTCTCAAACTCAAAGCCGAAGCTAACCGAAAAATCACCGAACTCAAATCAAAAAGTTCTAGCGATCTCGCCGACCTGCGCTCACAGAACGTTGCTGAACTTGCTAAGTTGCAGTCGCAGCTCGATCAGTCTAAAACCGAGCAAGAGCTCGCAATCACCAAGGCCGTGGCTAACGTCGAAAAACAGCGCGACGAGCTGAAAAATCAGCTTGAGCTCAAAGAGACCGAGCAGAAACTACTCGCTACTAACTTGAAAGAGAAGTACGTCGCCGAACTCAAGACCAAAGACGAGATGATTGCTTATTACAAAGACATGAAAGTGCGCATGTCGACCAAGATGGTTGGCGAAACCCTCGAACAACATTGTGAAACCGAGTTCAACAAGCTCCGCCCGACTGCTTTTCAGAATGCCTATTTTGAAAAAGACAACGCCGTCTCGAAAACCACCGGCAGTAAGGGCGATTATATTTATCGCGAAAACGACGAAGCAGGGAATGAAATTATTTCCATCATGTTTGAGATGAAAAATGAGAACGAAACCACTGCCACGAAGCACAAAAACGAACATTTTTTCAAAGAACTCGACAAAGATCGCCGCGAGAAAAAATGCGAATATGCCGTCTTGGTTTCGATGCTCGAAGCCGATAGTGAATATTATAACGAGGGCATCGTCGATGTTTCTTTTCAGTCTGGTTTTGAAAAAATGTATGTCATCCGACCACAATTTTTTATCACCATGATCACCCTGCTGCGCAACGCGGCGATGAATTCTTTGAAATATAAAGCCGAGCTCGCCACGGTCCGCAACCAAAATGTCGACATCACGAATTTTGAAGCCAAAATCAACGCCTTCAAAGATGGTTTCGCACGTAATTATAACCTCGCCTCGCGCAAGTTCAAAGCGGCTATCGACGAGATCGACAAAACCATCGACCATCTCCAAAAAACCAAGGAAAATTTGCTGCGTTCGGAGGATAATCTTCGTCTCGCCAACAACAAAGCTGAGGATCTCACGATCAAACGTCTCACACGCGGCAATCCTACCATGGCGGCCAAATTTGCCGAGCTCGAACAAGTCGATGAAGCAGCGAAGTTAATCGACGAATCTGAGACGAATGACGAAAATCCCTCCGATAAAAAATCGTCACACCCATCTGAACCCTAGTTTTGTGCTATAATAAAGCATATGCCGCATCAGAAATCACTTGCCACCTTTTCGGCTTTTGCTCGCGAAAAATTGTTTCAAAACCTCCACCCCCAACTCCTATCGGTCGAAAAATCCCATACTCCAACTTCAGTCGACCAGCGCCTGCTCGAACTCGGTCCCGAAGCAGCGCTCGAAGAAGCTTGCTATACTTGGTTTAATCGTCTCGTCGTTTTGCGCTATTTTGAGCTACACCGAATTTTCCCCGACCAGGACCCAAACCTCTGGCATTCACCCATCAATTTATTATCTTCTTGTCGCCTTGCTAGGACTTTTCTCCCCCAACTTTTTGCCGAGCAAACTACCTATTGTGACGACTTAACGCTCAATTTTTGCTTCGAAAAGAATGGCGTCATTGAGCGCTTATTGGCGTTGCCGCCTGAAGCCTTTCTCGAGACCGAAGTTCTCGGTTGGTTTTACCAATTTTATAATTCTACTCGTCGCCAAGCTGTCGTGTCTGCTAAAAAACCCTATTCCAAACTCGAAATTCCCGTCGCCACTCAGCTTTTCACGCCATCTTGGATTAGCCAGTTTTTGGTCGAAAATTCACTCGGCCATTTTTATCTTAAAAACGGTGGCGATGAGACTTTAGCGAAAGATTGGCAGTTTTATCATCCCAGTATAGACGACAAAAAGAATCGTCAAACAAACCCTAACTCGCTTACGGATTCAGAAAATAACCCTTTACAGAAAACCTACCCCCTGAAAATCAATTTAGAAAAAATCACTTTTCTCGATCCTTGCTGTGGCAGCGGTCATTTGCTGGCCTGCGCTTTTCGACTCTTTTATCAAATGTATCTTGCTGCAGGTTTTTCGCCATCTGAAATCCCTAGCCAAATTCTCACATATAATCTTTTTGGTCTCGATATTGACGCGCGTGCTGTGCAAATCGCCACGGTCGTAATTTTGCTTTGTGCCTACGAATATGATTCAGAAATCTTTCAAAAACCCATCGCTTGCAACTTGCATATTTGCGAAATTCCCGAATCAAATTCCGTTGGCAAAGTTTACATCGATAATATCAAAGACCCGCTAGCTCATGAACGTGCAGAATATTTATTCGATTTTTTTGTCGAAGCCAAAAATTTTGGTTCCTTACTTCACCCAGAAGCCAAAGATTTTACCATGTTAGAACAATATCTTTCGCACGACGATTCATCCAAAACAAAACGCAGTGCACAAAATCTTTTGCCTATGATTCAAGCTTATGAAATGCTCACGCGTCGTTATGATATCGTAGCAACTAATCCCCCGTATCTCGCCAGCAGAGCCATGAACGAACTATTGAAAGACTACGTGGCAGAAAATTTCGCTGATTACAAAAAAGATTTGTCTACCGCTTTCGTAATGCGTTGTTTAGCATTTTTGCGCGACAAAAATAGTCTTTTTGCCGCCATGACACCCGCAACTTGGCTTTTTACAATCAAATTTCAGCCTTTTCGACAGTATATTTTGCAAAATAATTGTATTAAAGTATTAATACAGCCATACAAACATGCCTTTTTCGAGTATGCAGCAGTCGAAATCTGTGCCTTTGTTTTAGAAAATCATCTAAGCTCGTCGAGCGAATTTTTACGAATTAACCAAAACGGAAATATGTCCTCCCAGGCTAAAAGTTTTTTAAATGGTGATTTTGAAGTTTTTTATCACGACCAAGCAAAATTTCTGCAACTTCCCGATCAGAGAATTCTCTACTGGCTCGATGAACGCATGCTCGAACTTTTTTCTACCACTTCGCCACTTGCAACTTTTGCCAATTTAAAACCCGGTATTATTACGAGCGAGAATCAGCAATTTCTCCGTCGTTGGTATGAAGTCGCGCCGCGTCAGTTCAAGAAAAAATGGCTCCCCCACAACAAGGGTGGCAGTTATCGCAAATGGTATGGCAACCAAGATTATGTGATCAATTGGTCAAAAACCGTTGCTGAGCTCAAAAAACGTAAACGCTCAAAAGATCGCAATGCCCGTCCTCAAAATCTCGAATATAATTTTCGCCCACATCTAAGTTGGTCGGCGATTTGCGATGGTGATTTTTCGGTGCGCTTTTATGATGAAAGTTTTTCCTTTAACTCTGCTGCGCCTGGTTGTTTTCCAGCACACGAAAATGACGAAAAATATTTGCTCGGGTTTTTGAACAGTTGTGTAGCAGAAAAAATTGTCTCCGCTCTTAATCCGACTTTGAATTTTAATCCCGGCGATCTTGCTAAGCTACCCATCATCATTGATGAAAAATCGCGCACCCGTGTCACCGAATTAGTTTCACAAAATCTTGATTTAGCTAAAGTAGACTACGACAGTTTTGAAACCAGTTGGAATTTTAAGTTTCACCCACTTATAAAATATTCAGATACACCAACGGTTGCCGACGCTTTCAAGAAATGGCAAACTGAAACTCAACAACGTTTCTATCAACTTCAACAAAACGAAATAGAACTTAACCAAATTTTTATTAAACTATACGGGCTTCGAGATGTCTTCAATTCTTCCGTGCCGGACGAAAAAATCTCTCTTCAGCTTGCACGCTGTCGCCGCGATGTCGAAAGTTTGCTGAGCTTTTTTGTTGGCTATGTTTTTGGCCGTTTTGATCTCCCGGGCGAGCCGACTAAGCGTTCCAAAGTTTTAGTTTTGACCATCGAAAATCTCTATCCAAAACTCAAAACTTTTCTGAATTTGTGTTTTGAGCGCACCGAACTTAACAACAACTTAACTTTTATCGCCGACGCGCTTGGTCGTGAAATTGGTGAAAATAATGAAGCAACAATCTTGCGCTATTTTCGCGAAAAATTCTTTGCCCATCATTTGCGCGCGTATCATAACTTGCCTATTTATTGGCAAGTCGATAGTGGCCCGGAGCATGCCTTTCGCGCTTGGTTCTATTGCCACAACCATCAGGCTAGAACTCTCACTGAATTACAGCGTCAAGTTTCTTCTTCACTTAAAAATTATTCCTCAAAACTCAACGAGCTTAACCAGCAGTTAGAAAACGCTACATCCAAGGGCGATCAAAAATGGCTAACCGCACGCAAAAAACGTCTAGTCGCCAAGCTTGAAGAACTAGAGAGCTTTGCAACTCGTGTCGCAGCCCTACACGCCGAGAAACCTAAGTTGAATTTTGACCAAGGCATCCAACCCAATTATCAAAAAATGAGTTCCGTCCTCTCGCCACTACCCAAATCATAATTTTTAACAAAAGCGTGTTATAATAAAAATAGCTAAACGAGAAAACTGTATTCATGGACGAGAATGAAATCCAGCGCAAGCGGCGCGAGAACGAAGAGCAGGCGACAAAAGATCGTGCCCGTATTTTGGGCTTGCCTTATCTCGATACCCGTGATTTTGAGGCCACTACTCCACTCATCCCGGACCTACTCGATAAGTCAGAAATGCACCGCAATTTCATTATCCCACTCCAAAGAGGCGATGACGAAACGCCCTATGCCTTCATGATTACTAGCCAAACCCCCCAAAGTCTCATTCATAAAATGCGCCGAGATTATCAGGATGCCGGTAAACATGTTGAATTTTTTCTAATTTCTAAATCAGCTTATCAAGTTTTTATGCTGCGTTATGATCCGCCGCAGGAAACACATTATGATGACATCCGTATTGCTAAAGAAGGTGATTCCGAGACGATTGCACAGGTCAGCCAAACGCTCAATTCCGTTTCAACCGAGAAGGTTTTTAACTACCTAGTTGATCAGGCTGATAAGCTGGGCGCGTCTGACATTCATATCGAAAATATGCGTGATAAAATTCGTATTCGTATGCGCGTTGATGGTATTCTTCACCCAGTCGCCGATATCAATCGTGACCGTTACCGCATATTGATGGGTGAGCTTTCGACCCGTGCCAATATTTCTTCTGCTTCGCAACAATCACAGTCCGGCCATATGCAACAAGATATTCATCGTGACGGCTCATCGCACTTACTCAACATCCGCGTCGAAACCGTACCGACGATGTATGGCCAAGATGCCGTTTTACGCCTTTTTAACTTTGACGAAACTTTGCTCAACCTCGACTTGCTCGGCCTTACATCGGACGAGCTGGAAACTGTCCGCAGCATCATTTCCCATCCGCGCGGCTTAGTTTTGATGGTTGGTCCGACTGGCTCTGGTAAGTCCACCACGCTCTATTCAATTCTCAACGCCTTGAATACGTCAGAACGCAAGATTATTACTCTAGAAGACCCAATCGAATATGGCATCACCGGTATCACCCAAATCCCAATTGACACTACGAAGGGAAATGTCTTCGCCGATGAGTTGCGCTCGGTGCTTCGTCTCGACCCTGATGTTGTGATGGTTGGCGAGATTCGTGACGCCGATACTGCTCGCACCGCGATCCAGGCTTCGATCACTGGTCACCTTGTGCTCTCCTCGTTCCACGCCAATTCCACCAGTGCCGCTTTTTCGCGCATGATTGACCTCATCGGCACGAATCCAATTTTCGCTAGCTCGATTCGCATGTTAATTGCTCAGCGCCTTGTGCGCAAACTCGCCGACAGCAAAGAAGCTTACCGTCCAGATGAATCAACCAAAGACTACATCCGCCAAGTTCTGGCTGGCTTCGAACTGGATTTTGACAACATTACCCTGTATCGTCCGGTTTCGACCAGCGAATTTCCTTTCGGTTATCATGGTCGCACCGTTTTGATGGAGCAGATGGTCGTCTCCGAAGATATTCAGAGCTATCTCCGCGGAGATTTAAAGGACATCAGCTCCCAAGCAATTGAACAGAGTGCCCGTGCTCAAGGCATGTTGACGCTTGAGCAACGCGGTGTCTTGGCAGCTATTCGTGGCGAGACCACGCTCGATGAAGTGTCGCGCGTTATTTAGTCTAGATTTATTAATCCGCTCGGGTTCAAACCATATATTATATATAGTATAATAAACCTATGGAAAAATTCTTAGATTATTTTACGCCTGAACGATATAGCCTAAAGCTCAAAATCAGCCGCAACCACGAAGTTTTGAGTGGCGAAGCTTGTATAGCTGGCACAGTACAATCCGAAGTTGTCAAATTCCACGCAGTCGGTATGCAGATCGAGTCCGTTTGCTATGCGCCTTCTGACATGGCATATCATGATCCAAATAGCAAGTGTCACTACGAATATGATGGCGCCACCCTGACCATTCCACTCACTCCCGAAATGGCGCCACAATTTTTCCGCACCACTAGTGCCGAATATTATAGCTCGCCCGAAGAGTATGATCTTGGCATCACCTTCCGAATTAAATTTCGCGCTAAAATCAACCACAACATGCAAGGTTGTTACTTGTCATCCTACGATTTTAATGACCAACCGCAAAAAATCGTCGCTACTCAATTCGAATCGCATTATGCTCGCGAAGCTTTTCCTTGCATAGACGAACCAGCAGCCAAAGCTGTCTTCGGTCTAGACTTAGAAGTTGTTGATCTTCAACCTAACGATGTCGTGTTGTCTAATATGCCCTGTACTAATCAATATAAGAATACTTTTCACTTCGACACTACACCTCGCATGTCGACATATCTGCTAGCTTGGGTGGTTGGCCCGCTCCAAAGTGTCTCAACCACGAATCGTAGCGGTGTGCGCGTTTCTTCTTATTGTGCGCTCAACCAGCCACTCAGCGCTCTGCTCTACGCCAACGAGACCGCTGCTTCTGCCCTCGAATATTACGACCAAAAGTTCGCCGAGCCTTACCCTTTGCCCAAACTTGACCAGGTCGCGTTGCCAGATTTTGAAGCCGGAGCTATGGAAAATTGGGGCCTCGTGACTTATCGTGAAGCTTATCTTCTCGCCGATAGTTCGGCCACTCTCAGCACCAAAAAAGCTGTCGCCACCACTGTCACTCACGAGCTGTCGCATCAATGGTTCGGCAATCTCGTCACTATGCAGTGGTGGGACGATCTCTGGCTGAACGAATCTTTCGCCACCATCATGGAATATTTTGCCACGGATTATTTATATCCCGAATACCACATTTGGCAAGATTTTTTCACTTCCGATTGTCTAGCGGCCTTGCGTCGCGACTGTCTTCCTGGCGTCCAGTCGGTCCAACAAGCCGTGCACGACCCGGCGGAGATTTCTACCCTCTTTGATGCTTCAATTGTCTACGCCAAGGGCGCGCGCCTAGTTCTAATGCTCATTCGCTTGTTGGGTGAACCGCAGTTTGACCAAGGCATTCGCTACTATTTCGACCAATATAAATATCATAACACTACAGGTGATGATCTTTGGCAAGCGTTACAACTCTATGCTAATTTTGAAGTGAAAGATTTTATGCATGCCTGGATCTCTCAGCCTGGCTACCCTGCGCTTAAAAAGGCCCAAAATGGCGACCAGACTTTCTGGCGACAACAGCGTTTCCTAATTACCGGTACAACTGACGACACAAAATGGCCACTACCCGACGTAAAGAACGATATGTCCGGCCATTATCTCATCGAATATACGACGGAGGATTTTCGACAGCATCTCGAGCATTTCCCAGATCTCGACGGCGAGCAAAAACTTCGCCTTCTGATTGACCGTATGTTACTAGCTCGCGCCCGGGTGGTCGACACAGTTTTACTACTTGACCTCTTGCCACACTTCGTCGATGAAACTTCCGCGGCTATCTGGAGCATTGTTAGTAGTGTGATCGGTGACCTCAAACTTTTCTGCCCGCCCGACTCTCCCGCCGCCGAAAACTACAAAACATACCTTGCTCAGGTCTATCAGCCTCGCCTAAAAACACTCAAGCTCGACTTGCCCGACGCCGATTCTAATGCTATCGAGCTACGCGATTTATATCTCAGTCTTGCTTATTACGTCGAAGATCCGCGCCTTATGTCCGAGCTTGCCGCGCGTTATGATAGTAATTTTGCTACACTTGATCCTGAATTGTTCACCTACATTGTTGCTGCCAAGATGCTGGAACATGAGGACGAAGTTTTCCCTCAGCTGCTTACCGCCTACCCAGGAGCTACTGACCCTGAGCTACGCTCCAATCTCCTCCACTGTCTCGCACTCGCCCGCCAGCCCGAGCATCTAGCCCAACTCGTCAATCTCCTCGACCAGCCAGATTTCGTTCGCCCCCAGGACCATATCTTCCTTTTCATCTTCCTCTTGCGCAATCCTCGTTCGCGTACTAAAACCCTAGACTGGACAGTCACACATTGGGATTATATTAAACAGCTCACTGGCGACAAATCGCTCGAAGATTATGTGAAATATCTCGGCGCCGTTCTGCGCACGTCCGAAGAAGCCGCAAAATTCTCCGCCTTCTTCGCCGCCTTCCGCGAGGATCCGATCATCAAGCGCGCTCTCGAAATTGCCCAGACCGAAATTGATGCCCGTATTAACCTGATCAAGTCCGAAGGCCCGCATATCACTGAACGCCTCACCAAGCTCGCCAACCCAAGCACGCAAGATAAGGCCAACGGGGCAAAAACCGTCAAACAGGACGCCTAGCATGAAACTTTTCCTCATTCGTCACGGTCAGACCGACTGGAATCTTCACAAACGCGTACAGGGCATGACTAACACGCCGCTCAATAACACCGGCCTGGCCGAAGCCAAGGCTTTACGCAAACAAACTAGCCGGCTCAAATTTGAGGTTTGCTACGCCTCACCGCTCCTTCGCGCTGCCCAAACTGCTATGACGGTAGTTGACGGCCGCAGTGAGATTATCTATGATTCGCGCCTCAAGGAACGTAACTTCGGCCGCCTCGAGGGTCAATATTTGCCTCGCTGGGACCTGATCAAACCCGACATTTTTGACCGCAACATTAACACCGGCACCCAGGGAATCGAGCCTATCCTTGATCTCGACGCTCGCACGGCCGAATTTCTCAAAGATCTCTACGAAAAGTACGATAAAGACGCTCGGATTATGGTTGTCGCGCACGCCGGCTCGCTCAAATCTATGCTCGCTTGCCTCATGGACTGGGACACGCCCGAATTTCGTGATTTTCATATTGAACACGGCCAAGTCTACGAATTTGAGTTCTAACCTCCCCAGAACCCGAGCTTCTGAATCTCTGCTTCGAGGTGGCTTTCCCCATACCTTCGCTCATTTTTCAGCCATTTTTGACAATTTCATTAAAAATAACCATAAATAGTATTGACAAAGTTAGCTATCTGTGCTACAATGGAAGTAGAAGGTGGCGTTAAAAACCCGAACAGCACTATAAAAAACCTAGAATCAAGTCAATATCTACCAAAGCTGTTCGAAAACACCAAATTCCACCTTTGCAAACCTAAAAACCAGTTTCTGTTCGTATCCTCCTCTCGAGAATTCGTGCGGTTTTCGGTATGTCGTAACTATATTTATCAAGGCTTTTCTGGCGGTTTTTCTGCAAAATCCCCAAAGTTTCGCAAAAATCTCCAAAAAGTCCGAAAAAAGTGTTGACTTCGTGAAATAGACGCGCTATAATGAGGAACAGTTAAACAAGTTGCTCGGAGCAACCTCTGTATTAAGATAGAAACTATGCGAGGTAATCTATCGACTTATCTAGTCAAATAGCTTATCTTCTGCTGAGGAGGTTTCATTTAACAATTTGGACAACGATAGAATTGTAAGACGGAGCTAGTTAATCGAATATCGATTGCTAGTTAAGTCAATGCATAAAAAGGTACATAAGGGCACTGATAGTGGA
>CAOJGQ010000012.1 GCA_948435375.1 uncultured Candidatus Saccharibacteria bacterium | reverse complement strand
TTATTATAACATTGAATCTCTCTGTTGGGAATGACGATTTTCAACGATTTTTAAGTCGGTTGTAACCGATCTTTTTTAGTATCAGGCGAAGGGTGTGTGAATAAGCCTTAGCCAGATTCAAAAAAGGCTTGGGAGTGTTGTCTCTCAGGTAATCGGTGAGCGAGGTAATGCGCAGCTACTCAATGCGATTCCCCTCACCGATTGGCTGGGTGAATGTCGCTCGTAGAACCTTGCAGCCCACAAACCTTGGTTTAGACTTTGGTTTCATTTAGCCTCCTTTTAAGCTAATCGTGAGCTACAAGGTCCTACGAGTGGCCGATACAAAACTTAACAGAGGAAAGCTATGAGTAAGGACAATTTGCCAGAAGTCGTCACGCCAGAAGATTTACTGATGGTCGGTAGCCCTTTTACAGCTGAGCAACTTTCGATCTTCTATCAGAAGACGCCGGAAGATAAGATCATGCGCCGTCCAGCTAAGGGTGGCGGCACGTGGGATTTTATCAAAACTGGGTATGCTATCGACACATTGAATCGGGTGTTTGGCTACCTGTGGAGCTTTGAGGTGCTTACTAGCCTCGAAGAGGCTGCAAAGATGGCCGGAAGTGGAACGGTAGTCGTTAAAGGTCGCCTGACGGTCTACACGAAGGACGGTCTCATGCTCGTAAAGGAACAGTTCGGTCGTTGCGAGGTAAAGTTCAAGACCGCCTGCGACGAAGAAACCAAGAAAAAAGTTCCGACAAAGGAGTTCTTAGATTTCGGTAACGATATGAAAGGCGCAGCTAGTGACGCTCTGAAAAAATGTGCCAGCGAGTTTGGTCTGTTCCGAGACATCTACCACAAAGACGATTTTCAAGAGCTCGACGTGATTAGCGTCGACGAAAAACAAAATCGCGAGGAGACTGCAATCGAGGAGGCCAAAGACGCAATGCGTAACGCAGCTAATATGGCCGAATTGCAAGGAGTGTTTTTGCGACTACCAACCGAAGTACGAGGTAACGCCAGCGTAATAGCCAGCAAGGACGCCTTGAAACGTAAGTTTTTGAAGAAAGGTAAAAAGGATGAAAGTTCTAAAGATAAAACAAAATAGCGAAGAATGGCTGGAGTTTCGCAAAGGTAAAAGTGGCGGCTCGGAGTTTAAGGATCTATGGATTCCAGGCCTACCACTTAAAGCCAAGATGATCGAGTTTCTCGAAAAAGACGGGCAGGAACTGCCACCAGCTGACAAACGTGCTACCGTGGATGTTATTGCCGGAATGTTAACACCGGAAGAGCTAGCAGAACTTAAACTCGAATCTGATCCAAAGAAGAAGTATTACGAGATTATCGCCAGCGAGGTTGCGCGCGAGTTGACGCCGAATGATTATGTTGATCGACTCAATGGAAAACCGTTTTCGCCAATGGAGCGTGGACATATTCTCGAAAACGAGGCGATCGACATGTTCGCCGAGCGCATGGGGCACCCAGACGACTTTCGTATCGATAAGGAGCCTGGTCTATGGATTAGTGACTATAACCCAAAAATCTACATATCGCCTGATGGCGCCGTAGAAGACAGCGAAGGCAATATCTTAGCTGCTATCGAAGTGAAGTGCCTTGCAAGCTGGGAAATTATTAGGGCGTTTCTAACTAACCAATATCCTCAAGAATACGAACCTCAGGTAATCAAGTATTTCGTAGTAAACGAAGACCTTGAAAAACTTTACTTCCTGCTATACACAGACCTCATTCCGGGTCTTGATTTACAAGTTTTTGAAATTAAACGTGAGGATGTCGCCGATCGAATTGCCGACGCAAAGGCTTTTGAAGATCAAATCATGAAACGAGCCGAGCAAGACATCGAACGTATTAAGGAGCTGGGGTTCTAATATGAAAACACTCAGAAAATGGGATCATAAGGCTCACGAGTACAAGCCATTCCCTGTGCCAGACGATGGAGTTTTCATTGTTTATTCCGACGACCTCAACCAAGTTGTTAATTGCTGTCAATGTTTCAAAAAATTACTACGTGGGAGCGCCTATACATCGCTTGAAGTGCATAATCAGTTCGGCCTCGGATACCCTGCATGCGAGGAGTGTTACCAAAAGGAGTGGGAGCGAGAGCGTGCTGCCCGAATGGAAGAGGAGACGACAAGAAATGGCAAATAGTAATCTGCAAAAGGTCGGCCGCGTAATGGTCAAGAATGGTACCTACAAAGATAAGGACGGCAACGAGAAGACCAGGTGGCATGAGATCGGTATTATGCTCGCGACACCACACCACAGTCAGCTGTGTATTAAATTGCACGCCAACGGCTTTGGTGAAGGTCAGTTTGCCAGCGTATTTTACGATGACGATAAAAAGCCCAACTTCATCGACAAAGAGCCTCTCGGAGGCAGACAGGTTGATGATATTGCGCCGGAGGATATTCCATTCTAATGAGTATTCCAGCATACGAACAAGTGCGCCGACGTGAGCGCAGGGCAACTTTAAGCGATTTCTTGATGGATATGGTGATTTCGGACGAGTTCGACCTTGATGATTTTGAGACCATAGAATCGCACATAGACTCTGCAACATCCGAAATCGAGGCTTTCTGTGAGTGGTTTGGGCTTGGCGAATGGTTTGCCGACGAAATGACGGCGATTGAGTTTGATCTAGAAGAGTTCATGTTGACGCTCAAGGATCGTTTGATCGAGGCAGATAATGAAGCCTCCAAGGACTATCGAGAGCGAGAAGAAGAGTATCGAAGAATGGCAGGAGGTGTTATGGGCTAAGACGATTCACTTTCTGTGCCTTTTGGAGGTGGAATGTATTTGGTCACCGGTGATTTGAGAGGCTATGTACTTTTATGTTCATCGGGTTAGGCATAATGTTTCGTAAACTTGTCTAACTTGCTCATACACCACTTCCACAAGGCATAGAAAGCTAAGTAATTAACTTAATAAGGAGTCTTTATGACAAAAAAGCATAAGAAAACTAACAAGACAGAAAAGGCAAAACGACAGAGACAAGAAATTGATGATTTCGCTTATAAAGTAAAGGATTTAGCTGAGGGGTATCGTTTCGATGGCGTTGTTATTGTTCCTATTAACTTTAATTCGACGTGCGCCGTCGTTATTACCGGCAAAGATGGTGACGATTCAACGAAGAGTATGCAACGTTTGGCAAAGACGGCTGTCTTATCAATTACTAAAAAATGTCTCGCTGATAGCGACGATTTTGGAAAAGCCGTCGCTAGTCTAGACCAGAGGGTGCCTCTTAGGAAGTTCGTTCGAGCAATGGAAAAGAAAGGGCTTTTCAAAAAGGACGCAGTAGAGATGACCTACAAATGCAAAATAGCTTTAGCTGAAGAATTGGATCAGTTAGGCTTTAATCCATCGACTGATATTGACCATACTATTCTGATTCGAGCGCTTAATAAAATTGCTGGTCATCCGTTAAATAATGATGAAATCGAAACCGTAGTTGACGGATATAAGGAGATATTCAATGACTTCTGCCGATAAAGAAAAAACTCTGTCTCTTATCCATAAATCGGTTGAGGGTACGGTTCTCTGTTCTGGCGGCCTTACGGCCATCATAGACCAACAGATCGGGCTTTCAGAGGAGGCAAAACATCACTTACGGCTTGCTGCTGACGCCAGTGAATTAGCTAGCCTCTGGGCAATGCGAGCCATCACGGATATTGAAGCTATTAAAACTGAGGAGAATAAATAAATGGAAAACTTATTTCTTGAAATAGTATTAAAGATTCTACTATGTCTGCCACTTGTCGTAACTACTGGCTGCATGATTGCAAGCGCAATTTTCGATTACAAACGGTGGAAAGCTGTTGAGGCGGAGGTTCAAAAGGCCTCGGATAAGGTTGAGGCTAAAATTGGCAAACGATATGAAGAGGCTATGGTCGAGAATAATAGGCTTAAAAAGCTTTGCGACCGTACTCTTGCGGCTGCTGAAAAAACTGAGGAAGAGCTAGCCAAGTTGCGCACAGCCAAAACTGAGCTCAAAAAGGAAAATCGCGAACTCCGGGAAAAGCTGCTCGAAAAAAGCGAACCCACCAAAATTGAAGTCAAATAACTAACAAACATATAGGAGGTAATATGTCAGGAACAACAGCAGGCGGCAAGAAAGCAGCTGCAACAAATAAAGAAAGGCACGGCGAGAACTTTTACAGCGATATTGGCCGCAAGGGCGGTCGTAACGGTCATACTGGTGGTTTCGCAGCCAACCCGGAGCTAGCTAGGATCGCTGGCGCTATTGGTGGCCGTAAATCTCGTCGTGGACCAGCCAAACAGCACGGTATCGGAGTCTAGGATGAAGGTAGACATTTATACTACCCCCCCCCAGAAATACAAGATCATCTACGCCGATCCAGCTTGGAGCTATGGAGATAAAATGAGCGGTCATTCGTTTTCACTCGATCATGAGTACCCCACAATGACAAACAGTGAGATATATGCGATGGGTGAAACAATTCGGAAGATTAGCGCAAAAGATTCAGCCCTCCTGCTATGGGTGACAAGTCCACTCCTTAGGGAGGGGCTGCAAACAATACATGAATGGGGCTTTAAGTATAAGACAATTGCCTTCTGCTGGAGTAAGTTGACGAAACATGGTAAAAAAGTTAGCAACCTTGGTCGTTGGACAATGGGAAATGTTGAACTATGCCTATTGGCTACTAAAGGATCCCCCAAAAGAGTCGTTAAAAATGTCAAACAACTCGTTGAAGCTGAACGGACATATCATTCACACAAACCAGACATAGTTCGTGATAGAATTGTGGATCTCTTTGGGGATGTACCACGTTTGGAGCTCTTTGCTAGAGATATAGTTGATGGCTGGGATTGCTGGGGTAATGAGGTATAGAAAGGCTCAAGCATGGCGAGCCAAGAACGCATTAAAAAGGAGAAGTTTATGAAAAACAATAAAGAAATAACAAAAGAGGAGTATGGACATTACCTTAAACTTCCATATGAGATTTTTGCGAAGGCATTGCATATGTCAGGCTTTTGGAGTGAAGGACCCTACGATTACTCATATTGCACGTCGAAAGACAATGATAATGACGAAGCTCGTTTGTCATACATAAAATACTTAGTCAACGAGAAAGGTTTTGCATTATGAGCCGTGATTATACTTTTAGGCACGAATGTGATGTCTGTGGCGCAAGGCCAGTCTTAAAAGTTTCTGGTATGTGTGGGCCATGTACCTACGGAGAGGCTGATTCTGTCTGGGATTGGGTCAACGATTACTGGACCGGTAGTGAATTAAAATTAGCTAAGCAATACATTCACGATCTATATAAAGAACTTAAGGCTAATGGAATTGGAGTAGCGCCAGAGATTCATGCTCGTTTACAAAGTATTTTGAGAGCGCCGAAGGAGAAAAAGAAGTGAACAAAATAGTTCTGATTGACAGCTACAAGAGTGGCAAAATGGCATTCACCTTCGAGAACGGCGAGCGTTTATCAATCGTATGGGATGGCGCAACTTACAGCGACAACCATGATAATGTCGATGAGCTTTTGAGGGAGGCGAGAGGCGGAACGGTATCTTGGAATAGTACGACGGTAGAAGTTTTTGGCGCAGATGGTGAACAAATTAATAAATACCTAGAGGAAAGATATGGACAAGCGCCTGCTCCTCGCGTACCAGTTAATGACATTCCTAAGATTATTGTCGATATTCTATACTCAGACGAATCTTGCAATGAGGCAACTTTTACTAGTGATGATCTGCAAATGCTTAAAGAACTTCTTTCGAAGGATAATACTCAGCAAGCTATAAAACTCACAAAAAAGCTCGACACACTACTTCAGGACATTAGTGATGAAGGTGGGTACACCTGCATTGATATGGAGAATCTGTTATGAAGATCTTAACGATACCCGACATACACCTCAAACCTCGTATGTTTGACCGAGCGGCAGCAATTCTTGAATCAGGTCAAGCTGAGCGCGCAGTCGTGCTGGGCGACCTAGTTGACGACTGGAATCAAGGCGGCAATATTAAACTTTACGAAAGAACGCTTAACCGAGCTGTTGAGTTTGCTAAGCAGTTTCCTGATACACTCTGGTGTTATGGCAATCATGATTTGTCATACATTTGGCGTATGCAGCAGAGCGGCTATTCATATACGGCTCAATACACCTGCGAGAGTGGTCTCAGGAGTCTCTATGCTGCTATTTGCCGATCATCTGACCATAATCCCCCGATGGGCGTTATCCAACGAGTCGATAATGTTTGGTTCTCGCACGCTGGCGTTACAGAAGAGTACGCCTTGCGCGTAACTGGCAATAATAAACATAAGGACGGCACATTGTGGGCAACGGACGAGAATACTGTTTTTAATTTTACTAACGACGATAATGTTCATAATCTTTGGGCTGAAGATTCCCCAGTTTGGGCTAGACCACAAGATACTTGGAAGAATACTGAAATGTATAAATCAGACAAGATTATGCAGGTAGTCGGCCATACGCCAATGAAGAAAATCACTTTTGTAGATAATCTCCTCTCTACCGACGTATTCTCTACATACCAAGATGGAACACCTATTGGTGAGCGCAGATTCGCAATAGTTGATACGAAAAAACAGAGCTGGGAATACGCCAACGAATGATGATTATGAAGGAGGTAATACATGGAACGAGTGGGCGAAAAATGTCCATTTTCAGGTAAAGAGCGATTCAAAACATATTTGGCAGCCGTGCGCTCACAAAAGATGATTCTGCGACGGCATGGCCCATATTTAAGCATTTATCGCTGTCGATACTGTAAGGGCTATCACCTTACGCACCGCAAAAAACGTAAAAAGGTTTTTAGGAGGCAACATGACTAAAATGAACGAGCTCTACTTTGGGATTATGCAGCGCGATCTTAATAGCAAAGAACTCAGATCGTCAAACTTATTCAACAGTTACAGAGTGCTACGATCCGTTGCGCTATATGTAACAAAAAAAGATGAGCTAGAGTACGCCAAGGACGATCCATTGAGGTTTTGTTTTGGCGATACGGCCGGCAGGTACGAATATGAAATGTCGATCGGCGATCTTTCCGGTAACAACCTGAAAAAATACGACATATATACCCTATACGTTGAACCGAATGCTGATTTGCTTATGAAAATAGTAGAAGACGTTGACATTGACGACGCAAAACGTTGGTTAAGAGAAGACCGAGAAAGGAGAACAAAATGCGTGTAGTTACCGAATACAACGATAAACGAGTAGATATTAAGCAACCCATATCCAGACACGATTCAAAACCAGATACGCCAGAGGCTCTAGCCGAGTTATTTAACAAAGCGCTCATTGACCATGATTTACAAGATGAGCTGGAAGTAATTATTAGGAGTAAGAATGACAAAAGATGAACTTAACATACAAATAGCAAGGAAAGCCCTTGAGATTTTCAAAGTGGTTGAGGGTGGTTTTCAAAATGATTTACGCCTAGAGAGTTTTATACCAACAGAAAATCAGAATACCTGGGAAGTAGGTTTAAGTAGGTTAGATACGCCTTCTGGTCTTCTGGGAGGGCAGACACGTATATATTACATAGTTGAGGTAGGAGTGGATGTTGATCATGAAGACTCTGACCCAATTCTCTTTGTAGGTAGCGTTACGAAAGTTACGAGGGCGCAGAATGACAGTTAATGAATCTATCGTACAGACGCAGGTTGCCGATTATTTACTATTGCAATACCCAGACGTACTGTTTCATTCCGACTTCGGAAGTAGCGTTGGAATGACAGCACAACAAGGCGCACGCAAACGCCGTCAAAATGGTGGCCGGCGTGGATGGCCTGATATGGTTATAGCAGAGGCAGTAGAAGCTCGACCTGTTTTCGAAGATCCTTATTGGAATAATGTATGCAGAGATTGGGATTGTTTCTTTGGTTTATATATTGAGTTGAAGAAAGATGGTGAGACGCTTTATCCTGGCCCACGTGCCAAAAAACGTTTCCAGTCTAAAGATGGCAAGGAATACAAAACAGAACATTTGATGGAACAGGCTGACTGCCTTTATGACTTGCGCAAGCGTGGCTACTGTGCCGAGTTTGCAATAGGCTTTGATGAGGCAAAACAAATCATAGATAAATACCTCGGTGGACCACAACAACGAAAAGTAGAGTTTTAAGGAGAAATATGGACGGATTATCATTTTTAACTGGGCTGTTAGCCGGAATCGTCTTAACGACAATCGGCATAGTTTGGCTGGCAATTAAATTGAAGGATAAATAATATGATAGATAAAGAGAAAATCGGCAAGCGAGGCATGGAGATCTACCTGAGCTCTGGTAGCCATATGACGCTCCAGGAGGCTTTTAAGCGAGCCGAGGAAGAGGCTAACTTAGCTAATCAAGCAAAGGATATACGAGACCTATTCGGAGGTATTTTATGAGTTGGCGTGAGTTATTGATATTGTTGACTGTTATATTATGCCTTGTGGGGAGCATAATTATCCATACAATCACAACAGTATTACATATTCCCTTGCTGGCTCTTCCATTAGATATACTGTGGGGATTTGCTGTTGGTCGTTATTTAGGAATGAGGGCAAGAAAATGAGTTATGACATTCAATTATGTGATCCGGTATCGCACAAAACGTTACATACCAACACTAAGCATGAGATTGGTGGTGGCACACAAGCAATTGGTGGCACCACCGAATTATGGTTAAATATTACTTATAATTATGCTAAGTTCTTTCGCGAAACAATAGATAAAGACGAAGGTATACGTTTCTTATATGGCAAGACTGGTGCCGAGAGCATTCCGATACTAGAAAAGGCTATATCACAGTTGGACGATAACGTTGATGATGACTATTGGAAAGCTACTGAAGGTAATGCTAAACGCGCATTGTGCGGATTATTGGCTTTTGCCCAGTTACGGCCCGATGGGATATGGGATGGCGACTAAACGCTTTTATCCCACCATTGTGGAATATATCGATTACTGTTTGCTTGCCTTTTTAATGACCATAGATCTGTATACCATTGTTTGCGGCCTTTTCCAGTAGCATATAGGCGTTTATGAGCTTTCTTTTTACCCCATTGAGAATGACTGCCACGTATATTCTCGCCACCATTCGGAGGGCAAAAAGTGCAATAGTCAGAATGTTGCCGAGATATGCGTACCCACTCTTGGTTATTATGTGCATACTTTTTGCAGGCCTGACGACCATACTTTGTAATTTTCTTCATGATAATAGACTCCTCTTATAATCTGGTGGAGATTGTGGGCATTGAACCCACGTCCTGCCAAGTTACTCCGGACTTTCTTTCTGAGCCGTTTTCGTCCTTCACTTGGAGTCTAAACCTATCCTATCCCCATTGTGCGTACAACGCCCTCCGTAGAGGGCGTGACGAGATATGTGGATCACCTCCTTTCAAGCCTCAATGACTTCGACTGAGTGTTCGGGGTATTGCTCAAACACATGGATAATACCCCACCAACGGCCGCTACTGTCAGAATCTTCCGTTTGTTGCTCATAGGTCATATACACGGAATCTCCGACTTCAGAATAGCCACCATTGGCAACCGAGCGAACCCACGACATGATCGCTTTGCGTTCCTGTTGATTTGGGATCTTAGCGGAGCACATGACTTTTTTCATGATCTCACCTCTCTTTCTAATGTGCAGTTTTGGCGATTAGAAACGGTGTTCTATATCGTCGCCGGCATACAGTCCAACTCCGGACTGACTATGCCACCCATCATAAACGCTCTGGTTGGGCATATAGATGAGCGAATACCAAGTTTTTGCGTACGCGTCCATAGCCTCGCCGTATCGCACCGTGTTTTCGCATTCGAGCATAATCTTCGACATCGTGTCGCCACGTTCGACGTGCCACTTTACGCAGCCTGAAACTGGAATCGCTGGCTCAGGTTTTGTCACTGGTTCCTGTTTAATATATGATTTTGGACGGAATGCTCCACCGAAGTTCTTTAACGAAATGTTAATTATGTTTGCCGTTGATCCACCACCATCACATTTGGCGCCACCTTGATTCTGCCCCAATAACGCAATATAACCATTATTATAGCTACCAAGCGCCATGCCAATATGACCGTAGAGGCCATTCGTAAACACAACCCAGTCGCCAGGCTGGAGTTGCGTCGGATCCCAAACCATCTCAAACTCATTGCCTGCGTTCTGCTCATAGCAGTTTAGCGTACCCTTAGCTGCACCTGTGCCACAACTTGAAAGCCATCGCCCGGCATAGTTAGACCAATAATCTGACGCAAGGTCAAAACATTGTGCACCGTAATGGTAGTCTACATCAGTACATTTGCCGATGGTAGCATTTTTATAAGCTTCAGGTGTGGATGTGTCGTGATACTCCCCACGTCCATAATCACCCTCTTCGTCAATAAGCTGATCGCCATCGATTGCCTCAACCGTTGGCGCCTCAATTACTTCGACCTGACCATCTGAAGTTTCGATAACCGTTGGTACTTGTTCGTCGGAAAGCTCGATAGAATAGTTGGTCTCTACCGTTACCTCGCCCTCCGGCGTAAAGTTGAGAGCTATACCACTACCAGCTACAACGCCTAGCAGTAGCGTAGCGACGAATGCCACAATAGCCTTCCAGTTTATGTTATGGAGGTTAATCTTGCTTGATATTTTACCCATGGTCTCTCCTATCTCTTGATATATTCAATATCTTTTTTAATCGATACTATTGCATTGCTAATTTCGCCAAACTTCTCTGCGTACCCATTATGCTCATCTAATTTCTTTTCAACGACCTTAAATCGCTCTTCGATTGCCTCAAGCCTATCTAGCTCTTTCTGTTCGCGTTGTGCGTCCTTAATTTCGTCTTCACGCGTTTTCTTTTGCGAGATCAAGTATTGGCCTAAGACGGCGCATATTCCTGTGATGAGCGCTACGATAATGTTTGTCCAGTCCACTTTCAATTCCTGCTTAAATAAAAAATACGGCCACTTTTTCAGTAGTCGTATTTGGTCTTAAAACTATTATATCACATAAATGGAGAGAGAGGCTACGGACCTCCACTTGCTAATTATAGCACAAAATACCTCTGTTTTCTAGTATGTCCGACGGAATGAATAGATAGTATAGCTACCGACCGTACGCGTACCTATCTGAGTCCAGCTACCACCAAAATATGCTGACGGGTTCGTATTCTTCGTACTCTCATAAATAGTATCTACTGGATATATCTGCTTGAATACATGGTCTCCCTCTTTCAGGAATACGCCTTTTTCCGAGCCGTTTGGAATACAGTTAATACCGACTTGACCAGATTCGTTAATACTAATCAATGGGATACCGACTGAAACTGTACCGGTGATTGTTACCGTGTTGAGCTTGTCGCTAACTTGAAACTCAAAGTTCCATGCCGATTCATTATCAAGATCATACAAGATACCTGCGCTTGGGCCAGACACAACGCCATTGCCGTTCTTTTCTGACGTAGTACAGCTATATGTTTCCCAGTTGCTCCAAGTGCTTTCGTTCGCCTTTTTGTGTCGAGACTTAATTGAGACAATGCTGTTTTTCGTTACGCCAGCAACTTTAATAAGAGAGAAACTACCACTAAACTTTACTGTCGTACGCTCTTCGAAGTCGTTAGCACGCTTGATTTCAGCTACAAGAGTCGGCAGGGCATAGTCGATAACCGTAATATCTTTGACGACCTGCGTAGAGATCGACCTAGAGTCAAAAGCTTTAACTGTTAAACGTTGAATGCCAGCCTCTGTCGGCTTGCCTAAATCTGCGCTAACGGTACTATTACTAGAATAATTCCGAGAGACACTAACATTGCCAAGCGTGAATGTATATGATTTGCCAGTCGCCGACTCTTTCGTAATCATTTTTTGAGCAGCCGAGATCGACGCCTGAAGTTGCGACTGCCCCTTAATAAGATATTGATCATTTCCGGTGACTGCCGTGGTCGTCGAGTTTATATCTTTGTAAGAAAAATCAGTAAAGGTTGGAGCAAGCTCGGAAGTTCTGAGTGCCGCTCTTACAGTTGCCGAACGTTGACCGATGAGAGTACTCCCGATATATGTAGACAGCGTGATTATTAAATCAACCGACGAATCTTGCGTAGCCTGTGCGTAAATAGCCGAGTCGTCAAACGCAGTATTCCATGTCGTACTCGACCCAACACTTGTGAGCGTTTTGATAACAACTGAGCCAATACTAATCGTGGCTGTATGTGTCATATTGCTGCGCTGACGGTTAGTTCTAAGCGTCGCAACGTCTCCAACTGTAAAACTCGTCATAGATGGAGTAGAGGCCCTATTGTAGTCAAAATCATGCGTATCATAGAAATAAACGGTGCCATCACTAACGGTTTTAATCGTCCAGCGAATACGGTTTCTTCCGAGGTTATCGTACTTTTGACGTTCAGCCGCTGTAAGTGAATACGTTTTATCCGTAATTTGGCCAGCAGTCTCTGCCTGGTTGGTCCATTGATGAATCGTACTAATATAATTCCCGGAGTCGTCGATTTCTTCACAAGCTACATAAACCTGGCGCCCAGACTGATTCATCCATATACAGCGTGCGTAGTTACTATTTGAATTGGCAACAGCGCTAACAGCGATAGTTGAGACCTGTGTTATAAATGCAGCGAGTGTGCACGACATAGATCCGGAGCTACTGAGATACGCACCCATATTACTGCTTGACCATGAACACGTGATGGTTTTAGCTGAGGTATGAGTAATATCCTTAGTTGCCGTTGCAAATGTGAGCCAGTTTGTGTTATACGCCGGAATTGATACATATGAACTAGCCGTTTGATTGAATACAAACTCTTGTCCATCAATATAGATCCGAAAGGCGCAGCCATTGCCATATTGAAGAGTAGCACCACCATAGTTATTGGTTCGACGATATTCCAATCGTGCCGTAATGCGTGACAGGTTATTACCGATCCGCTGTTCATCAACCACCAAACGTGCTCTGATGTATGCACTTGCTTGAACTTCACCCGAATACCAACTCATATTAACTCTCCTTCTTTACAATCGCCCAACCATTTGAGCGAGAAATCACTTTTAGTGGTGGTAGGTCAATTTCAGTCTCAATAACCGCTTTATCACTAGCGACGCTATCTGAATCAAGCTTATAGCTTTTAGTGCCACTTGCCCCACTAAACCCTAGTGGGGTTTGCTGCGAATATGTGCCGCTAAGCGTACTTGACTTAACTTTGACACCATTTACATCAATACTAACTTGAACGTTTGCGAACTCGCCATTAGCCTGCGTCCATTGGGCCACATAATCGCCGGTCGCCAACATTGCGTCAGTAATTGTGAAATCGCTGCCTTCAGATCCGGAGATTTCAATATCCAGGTAGTTATTCCGCGGAATAATACCCTTAATTGAGTATTCCTTATAATAAGGCTCGTCTTCGGACGCTAGATCAATTCTATATTCGTTAATTCCATCCGTGATTTTGATGTAGCCACTACCCCTAGCAACAGTCTTTTTCAGTTTAACGGAGAATGTATATTTGGTTGGTTCGGAAGAATCATCATTCGCAACCACCGAAACACGCTGGCGTAATTTGACTCCGTTAAGTACCATAATGTTGTTTGAAATCGAACCCTGAATCGTAGCTTCACTACTGGCCATAACTGTAAGTGCGCCACCATTCGCAATCGTCGTATCCCATTGTTCAGGTTTGCCATCCGGCGTTAAAACGTAACCAACCGAGTTTTTGATCAGATTATTACCACCAGAGTTCTGAACGGCCGTAATTACGGATGTCAGATCTTGAACAATTTGAGTGAAGTTAGCATTCATCTCACCCTCGATAGTATCTTGTTTGCTTACCACCGACTCAATACTCTGCCCCTGCTTATCTACTTTAATTTCTGTGTTATATATAGTCTTTGTAATGCCACCAGCCATCGCATAGTTGGTTTGAGTTTCTTCCGGCGCACAGCTGTTGATAACTTCTTTAATGCCACCGTCCAAAGTAAGAGTTGTATCAGTAACAACAGTTTCATAGGTATTACCAGAATTATCGACAACCATGATCCGGTCACCTACTTCATGCCAACCGTGGCCAGTAGTAGTAGCTGATACCGGATCGAACCAAAAGCCCTTTGAGGCATTCAGAATAGGTGTAATGAGCGTTTGACGGTCATCGTCCAGTATTTCATTGTTTGCTAGCTTTAACTCAGTTAAACCATCTTTGAGGACGCTTTCGGTGTCCTGTAATGCAATGTTATCTTCCTGTGGGGTGCGAGCCAAAACAACCGAATTGACTGGACCATATTTTGGCGCAATCTTGAGCTTAATGAGGTCGGCAAACGTCCAGTTATCGAGCGAATTGCGTTCCAACGCCCTGAACTCTAAGCCGTCTTCTTCATCAATTAGGGCTAGCGTAGCAGTTGCACCAGCAATTTCTGCAATAATATCTCTGTAAGTAGCACCTGAAATCTTTGCGTACAAATCTTCCCTGATAACGTGATCATAATTTGGCAAAGTGGCAAAATCAGTCACAAGACGCAAGTTAAAGCGTGTGGCAATTTGCAGGGCGAGATTAGCAACCGTGCAAGGAAAAGCAATGCCGTCTTCTGTACTATATTGAGTCTCGCCAAGTACGCCCATCATATCCTGCGCCTGAATGGTTGTAATTTCTTTCTCTAAATCAATTTCCTGATCCGAAACAATGAATCTGCCTTGCGGTATGCTTTCCCAGGTATTGGTAGCCATATTGGTAACTGCCAGCTGTTTAACGTCAAGAGTCTGACCAACGAGCGAATAATCTACTCCGAGTAACTTAATTGTAGTGAGCTTAGTTCTTGCTCCATAGTAATAACCAGCAGTCTTGATTACGACGGACTGCAAAACATCGTCTTGAGCGTATATTGTGTTGCCAGACACCACGCTCGCGCCAACCTGTTTAATTGGCGACAACATGGCAGCTCTGAAAGCGTTTGAGGCCGTAATCATTAAAAGCTCTCCTTTTCTCCATCGTCGTATGTTACAGTCGGTTGATCCGGTGGAAGTGCACCAGTACTCGTGTCTCGACTAACTGGCACTAGATTCACGTTGAACCCCTTAAACAAACCTCGCTGACGTTCCAATACTTCCACTGAAAAATCACTTGCGTAGTATTGCGCTGACGACGCGCCTTTGACTTTTGGATTATAGAACTCAGCCGTGAAATACGCGATATTGAGCAAATTGCTAATCCCTGCAATCTCATCTTCCGTTAATCCATCTCGGAATAATAGCTCAATCTTCGGGAATATACCGATAAGGTTAGCCGACACGTCACCATTCATATTACGTTCGGCATTTTTCCAAAGTTTTGCGTAAGTTAGCTTATATTCTTTGAGGCCGGGGATGGTCGTACCATTCACTTTTAGCCATTTTCCTGGGTATGCCATTATGGATTCCTTTCTAGGCAATAAAAAACCGACCACTTTCTTCAAGTGATCGTATTTGGTCTTATCTAAATTATACCATGAAAGGCGAGAGGAGGTGGAGTCGAACCACCCACAAAGCCCTCCGAGTGGATTCCTCTCATCGTGCCTGCATTTCCTATGTACAGCTGTGCTAGCGTCCTCCAAATAGCTGATAACAGAGACTGGAACTTGCGTTCAAACAGGCATGGATTAGCCTCGTATGCTTGATCTTCTAAGGCTTCTCCGGTTTGCTACAAACGAGACATAGCATAAATGTCTCTGTGGTGTAGCACCTACCTAAATTATATCATACCTTTGGCTTCCTGACTTCAAGAAGTCAATCTAATATGGTATAATTAGAATGTTCAAGATATGCGTAGAGAGTTTTTTAACTCTAAACTGGGCTAGTGTTGCCAAGGAGTTAAAACTCTGCGTATATCTTGAACACATATACATAAACACTAGCCCATTTTATGTGGGAGAAAGACAAAAATATGAAGAATACTAAGTCAGTCAATCAACCCAAGAAACCGATCTACAAGCAATGGTGGTTCTGGGTTATTTTAGTTGTTATTATTGCTATATGTGGTGGTGCACTTAATGGCGTAGAAGAACAGCAACTCACAATTAGCTCTACGAGTCAGTCTAATACTGATAACTCAGCGCAAGAAAATACTACCCCAACACAGCCACAAACTCCAGGCATTGGAGATACAGTTAAAGCTGGTGATCTGGAGGTTACAGTTAAGTCGGTAGACCGCAATTACGTTGCCGACTACGCAAAGCCCGGCGAAGGCATAGAATATGTCAAAATAAACCTATCTATCAAAAATGTAAGCAATGATATGAGTAGTTTCAATGCCCTACATTTTAAGATAGAAAACGGCAACGGCGCTATTGAAACATATACAAATGCGACAATGGCACAGGCGGATGATTCATTGGGTCACGGCGACTTGGCAGCTGGTGGTACAAAAGATGGGAGTATCGTATTTGAGGTGCCAGCTGGCGACACAAATCTAAAACTCCATGTCTACGAAAATGGGTTCGGTTCAAAGATTCTAGGCACTATTGATCTAGGTCATTAGATTGTGACGACACTACGATTATGAAGGTTAGATTTGTCATTGATATAGTCAATGGCCCTGTCGAAGATTGTTTCATCGCCAATTTGAACGACTAACTGCTGCGGCACTGATTGGTTATTGCCAGAGATTTTCTCTGCCAGTTTGTCCATCCAACCTGTATTACGTTCAAGCGGCAATACTGCCTCGCGTCCACTTTCGCCAACCATAGCAATCGTTGCTGAATCAATAACGCCACCATGGGCAAGTTTCGGGATTTCGTTGATATGGAATCCAGCACCACCAATCCCTGGCACCCAGTCAGGGATTTTAATGTTATTAAGGCCACGAATAAAGCTGTTGATACAATCAATAATGAAATTGATAGGTGCCTTAAATAGTCCACCAATAGCGTCACAGATACCAGAGAAAATGCCCTTAATACCTTCCCAAGCTTTACGCCAGTCACCAGTAAATACGCCTGTCAAGAAGTCGATCACACCACTAAGAACGTCAATAATGCCACCAACTACGGAACCGATGACCCTGCCGATAGTGTCCATTACACCTGATATGGTTTGGCCGATATTCTCAAAAGCTGGTTTTAGTTTCTCTGCAAGCCATTGAACGATCGGAGCAATAAACTGATTCCAAATCATTAGTGCAAAATTGATGAGTTTCATTACGAACTCTGCAACCTTTTCTACGATCGGCCTTAGATTTTCTTCCCAAGTTTTCTTTAATTGTTCAAGCATTGGTTTAACGATAGGCTCGATGAGATTATCCCACAAACTCTGGAATACCTTGAGAATATTCTCAATAGCGAGCGCGATATTGTCGGTCAATTCCTTACCATTTTCATCCCAAACCTTTTTGAGATCACCGGTGATACCTTCCCAGATCTGACTAATAGTAAGTCCTAAGCTACTAAACGTATCAATAATATCGCCAGCAAGCTTTGCAACGCCGCCAAAGATCTCCGGTGAATGTTCGGCGAACGAAGTTGTCATATCGATCCACATTTGAGTAAATAATTCGCCAACATTAGTAAAACCATTCCTAATTGGCTCGATCATCCCCTCCATACCTTCCGTAATGTGCGTTATTACGTCCGTAACGGCGTTTGAGGCGTTAATACCAATGATCAATAGTGAATCTGTCAAACTCTGGCCAGATTGCTGAATACGTGCGTCTACGCCAGCTAAAAAGCCGTCAATAGGCGCAAAAGCTAGATCGATGGCAGCACTTAAACCGTCGCCGATAGCCGTACCTAAGTTCGCTAAACTATTATCAAGATCGTCACCATACTTCTCCAAGGATTTACCCATATCATTCCATAGAGTCGACGAAATAGATCCAATTTTAGTGAATACTGATTGGAAGTTCTTTTGGACGGTTTTCAGAACCTTTTTGACTGCCTCGCCCCAGGCTTTCGCAGCTTTCGTATCAAATAGTTTTTCGAAGTTCTTAATCCATTCTGGTAATTTTGCCTCTGGAATAATGTCTTCCCAGTCAATTTTCTCAATTTTCGGTAGGTTTAGATCGCCCAAACCAGTAGCGTCAGATTTAGAGTCGCCCGAATCGCTAGTTGATTCAGTCAAAACATTCATTTCATCAAAAGCAGCCAACTGGTTTTTGAGCTTTTTCGCACTCTTTGTAGCATTATCAAGCGCGCTCCCAACGTCTTCCGTAGCTCCACCTAACGAACCCATACTATCAACAGCTACATCGGCAGCGTCGCCGACAGAGTCTATTGACGTTTTCTTTCCAAACAGCGTTGCCAGAGCATTCGCAACATAGCTAACCATCTGTCCAACCACCTTCATAAAGCCGATCACATACGGAATAACTGCTTTTAGTGCCGGAATCACATAGTTAGTGATAAAATTGGCGATTTCCATCAAAATTGGCGCGAATGCTGAACCAAGCATAGTACCTAAGTTCTTAAAACTCGCTTTCAAAACGGCTAATGACCCATTCAAGGTCTCTACGCCCTCACGAGCAAAGTTTCCTTGCGCATATTCCGTCCTTTCAAGGAATAAACCGTACGCATAGACAGCTTTCTGAGCCTCCGACATTGATGAGTACGCTGTTGTAACGCCTTTGCTGAGTGCATATGCCTCAATAGCGTTTGCTGATAGCTTAACGCCAAGACCATCCATAGTCGTAAGAATACCTTTGCCAGCCGAGACCATAATATCCATTGCCTCACTCGTGCTGACACCCATGACCGAGGCTTGATCTGCTGCCCTTTGCATAACGGCCGCTGTTAGGGTTAGGCTGTCTTCGGTGGACATACCAGTACCCTTGATAATAGCTCCGAGCTTATTCGCCGTCTGCATATATTCGTTCATGGACATACCCATAGTGCTGGCTGCCTCTGTGGCCTTTTTCTGGACAAAGCCTGCGTAGTCACCAAAGATAGCTTTGGCGCCACCCACGTTTTGTTCAAAATCACCAAATTGCTTGGTGCTAGAAGATACCATTTTTGCGATAGCAGCAGAAACTGCAACGGCTGCCGCCGCCGCTGCGATTTTTAGTCCATTGAATGATTTAGTGGCACTATTAGTATTAGTTTTGAAGTTTTTACCCATTTCGTCCATGCGTTTTCGGACGGTTTTGATCTGCTTATTAAAAGACTCCGCATTGGCGGTAATTTGGACTTGTAGTTCATCTACTGTTGTAGCCATTTTGTATTCCTTTCCATTGGAGCGAGTCTCGCTTAATTTGAGCTAGCATTTCATCATCCGTCATTGGACTTAGCTTTTTGTTTGTCTTTTTCAGCCTCTCTGAAAGTTCTGGAGATTTTGGATAATGTTTCGGATCGTTAAATGCCGCAGCAAAGTATTGACCTTGAATATGGTTCAATAGGTCAGTATCCAACATTCGTCGTTCACGAGCGTCCTCGAAGCCTTCTAGGCAATCATAGAAGTCGCCGACGGTCATCTCCCAAAACTCTGCGAGATGGAGCCCTATCGAGAACGCTAGTCTTTGCTGGTTTCGCCAGTAATCTGTGAAGCTGCCTGTTTGACACTCTTCGACATCTCTTGTCGAAGTTCCTTCATGTCGATCTTCAGGTCTCCTAAAAAACCCGATTCAGAGATAGCCTCCACAATAGCTGCCATAGTCTCTGGGATACCATGCTTAGCAACAAACTCATCTGCGTCTTCTTCTGACGCGCCACCTGCTTCAAGAAAGAAGAATATCTCCGAAAAACCGCCGATATTCGTCATTGCGTCAAAGAACTTCAATCCATGTTTACGTTCTGCTTTCGCAATGGAACTTGCCTTGAAAACTAGGTTTAGAGTTTTATTTTCTTCGTTCATGGTTCTATCTCCACTTAGGTTACTTATATGGCGGCATTACGCAGCCGCCGTGCGTTTATTCCGACACCGGAGCTGGCTTGTAGTCTGGAGTACCGCTAATACGGATTGAGCCAGAGCAAGTCATAAGACCATCAGTCGTTTGCTCGTCCATACCGAAGCTCTGGAGTGGACCGTCGAAATCATTACGAGAGCCATCCTTATACTTCACGTACCACGAACGCTTAGCTTTGGAATTAAGCAAAGCATAGAGCTTTGAAACGAGCGATGGATCATTCACGTTGCCTGCGAAGTCGAAAGTTCCGTAGTCAACGGCGCCTGCCATATACTCTTTGTTTCCGTTAGGGCTGTCGTGGTCGGTCACATCGATTTCATCGGCCGTACCTTGAATCGCACCTGCTGAAGTAAGGTGAGCGATCTTAGTATCTGCCGATTCGTCTCCGTCTTTCACGAGGAAGAGTTCGGTTCCAATTGAGGGAATACCTGCCATCTTGTTTTCTCCTTTTACTTAATTAACGAATAGCCCGAAAGCTACACGCTATATGGTGTATGCTCTGATCTGGATTTGGTACGTCCACAGAGCCGGTTAGTTGATATAACAGTTCTCGCATTTTAGCCTCAACTTGAGCCAAAATACTACTAGATTGCACACTTGATTCTGCCCACACATCTACGCCGATAATGATGTCTTGTGAGGCGATTTCATTATCGAGTGTCAGATTCACAGAATTGTTCTGAACGTTAAATGTAACTGCCGGTAGGGTATTAAAAACGTTTTGAGAACCCTGAGAGACGGTTACGTCTTCAAGTTCTTTCAGCTTTTCAAATACTTCCTTCTTTGGGTTAAACATTGTTTGTTCCTCCAATAGCAGCTTTAACGGCCTTGCTGACAATTATGTGAATATCCTTTTCGCGCTGGTGTAACGCTCTGCCTAAAAATGGTTGCGCTACTTGACCAGGAGTTCCACCGTAAGCTAAGGTTAATTTCGTATCATATGGATATGATCCATTGCCTCTAACCCCTGTACCGAACTCCACAAACATTGCATAAGCCGTGTTCGTATAGACGCTCCCATAAACACTCTTTTCATCGTGTTTTGCTGGTCGAGCGTGGATCGAGTTTCTTAATGTGCCGGTGTCGACTGGAACAACGTTTTTAGCGTCTCGTTCAACAACTGCCGTAGCCTTGTTGATTCCGGTCTTGAGCCCCTCAATTACATGAGGCGTCATCCTTCCGAACTTTGCTTGCAACGTCGCTAGACCTTTAATACTGAATGTTACACCGTTGGCCATTTTGCCCCCAGAATCATGAGATGTGAGTCTCGTGGTAATACCTGAGTTGCGATGTATGTTTGGCCAGCGTATCGTAACAGCGTATCAACGGTGACATCTGTTGAAGTCGGACAACTAATCTCGACATCAGCCTGTTTAGTCAAGCCAAGTTCAGTCTGTTGCTCTTGAAGTGTGAGAAATCTGACATTACCCATAAAGCTAGTCTTAACGATTTGCTCTCCGGTGATTGCGCCACCTTCCTCATCCAAGGTTTTCTCGACTTCCAGAATCTCTATCTTTTTGTCGTAGAACGTAGCGGCGATAGCTTTCTTAGCGTTTGCTGGAAACTCCACGAATCCTCCTAAAAGATTGCAAAAGCCTCGAACATCCGCCGAACAGTTCTCCGTCATCTACGGTAGCCAGATAGTTTCTCGTTGCGTCTCCGTATGTAATAGACTGGCCATTGTCGCTCATGGACTTAATGGCAGTTTCGGTCTCTTCGCTATCAACGTTGTTATTCGTCTCCTTGAAGACCGAGGACGCAACCCTGGCAACAACCTTTACTAACCGTGGATCAAACTTGTCATCCAAGTCGTAGCGCAGGTACAATGACACCCGATCGACTACCTCTTCCACCACAAAACGGAGTAGATCGTCGTCGTTAATAGTGCGATTGAGAACCTTTGCATTATTCGCCACTTCGCTAATAAAGATTTCTCGTTCCATGAGTTGCGCCCTCATTATTGGCCTCCTACTCGCTTGCCGTAGCAGTAGCTGCTGGCAAACTGTCGATTTTCGCGATCAAGTCAGGAGTAACAGCCTCGGTACCGTAGCTGTAAAACAGCTCGATAGCAGACGCGTTAGAAAGACCGATACGTTCTGCACCGTAGTCGTCAATAGAGACCGGCTGGCCGATAGAGCCGTGGCGCATAACGATGACGTCTGCTTTCTGACGAGTGTTTGAGTAAACACGAACACCGTGGAAGAGAGCAGCCTCTTCTGCACCTACACCACCATCAATACGATCAACGTATTTGCGGAGTTTGCCGTAAGCAGACACGCTCAAGGTCATTTCGAGGTCGGAGCGATCAACACCATCAACCCAGTCGTTTTCAGTCTTTTCGACTTGCTGGATAGCTGCTTCGATTACGTCCTCAATGTCGGTTACGCCGGCGCCGAGAGTAACGGCCTTAGCTTTCTTTTCAGCGAGGGTAAAGAAAGCACGGTCAAGTTCAGCAGCCATGCGCTTGCTGTGGTTAGCAGTCCGGCGTTCAGCAAGACCACCGACAGCAAAGAGTTTGAGGTCTTTGTTCTCGATTTCCTCGATGATTTCGCGATCAACGTCAAGGTTAATCGTAACCTTACCATTATTCGAAACCTGAGAGCCTTTGCCGTTTTTACGAGCGGTGCCGTATTCAGCAGAGGCAGAGTTTTTGAAACGGTTAATTACGACAGAGCCAGTAGTAGGATCGCCGGAGTATTCCGTGTTTTTGAGTCGAACCGAAAGCGCCTCTTTTTGAATAGCGTCAATCAGTTTCCCATCAAGCTCAGCCAACTTTTCTTTGGTTTCTGCCGACTCCAAGATGGATAAAGCGTCAGTTTTAGCCATGATAGTTTTCCTTATCTATTAGATTACCCTGTTGCCATCGCCACGATAAACGCCAGATGACACAGATGTTCCTTTTCCGAGATTATCGGTCGTTCCTTTATCCTCTGGGGTTTGACCTGAAACAGTCTCCTTGACCGCCTTTTTCAGCTCAGCGCTCCAGTTTTTGGACAATGCCTCGATCTTTTCAGCCATTTTGTCGGCGTCCTCATCGAGCACATATTCGACGAACGATTCTGGAATGTTCTTTTTAGAAAGTAGTGCAGTTGCCTCGACTCGGCGTTCACGAAGTGTTACCTGGCGCTCACGCTCTGCGATTTCATCTTCACGTGCTTTCTGTTCTTCGGCTGTGCGATCCTCTTCGGACATTTTCGCTTTGCGTTCCTGTTCGGCAAGAGCCGCTTCAACCGCTTGCTTAACCTTCTCATCTGATTTCGCCGTGACTTCATTGACGCGTTTCTGCACAATTCGGTCTAGTTCTTCCTGAGAGAAAGTACGCTCGCCCTGCTTATTGTCCTCTGAACCCGAAGTAGCAGGTTTGCCCTCGGTAGAGTTAGTTTTTGGATCTGGAGTATTTTCCATTTCTCTTCCTCGTTTTACGCCTCTCGGCTATTTACACTCCAAAAAAACGGCCCAGGTATTACCTAAGCCGATAAAAAAAGACGACCGGATATTCCTAAGTCGTATTTGGTCTTACCTATATTGTATCATACCTTAACATAAAATCAAAAAACCTCCACTCATCGGCTGCGCAGAGGTCTTACTGGTATTTTATGCTCCACCTTTAGCTTTGGCAATTCTTGCTTTACGCGACGCTCTTAAACGCTCCTGTTCCATAATTTCTTCTTCGTCAAATACACCCTCGCAACAATAGTCAAACGGCTCATCATACTTAATTGCCTCATCAATTAGACGATCCCATTCGTCTGGATCGTTGGGGTTATCTAACTCGGTTGTAGAGAACCCTACCGGCAGCCCACAATCAAAGTGATCGATATATCGCTTAATTGCAGCTTCAATACGCTCCTCGCTAGACATTTCTATTCTTACCTCGCTTAATCATTTCTTCTATCATATCACGATAAATCTCATACGATTTCGGGAAGTATTTTTTAATAATGTTTGTAGCGTTTTCATTGAGAATTGAGGCGCTATACATCTGAGCAAATGCCTCCGTAGCTAAAGCCGAATCGCCACCTCTCTGCCAATATGTCGTTGGATGGTAGCCAGTAGCCTTTACTCTATTGCGCGTTGCACCACTAAATATGTCGGAGACATACACGTTATCTTTTGCTTTAAGATTGCGAATATCTTTCGTAATATCAACATAAGCATTCATAATAGGAGCATTCGGGAGTGTTTTACGAATCTCTACAAGACGATTTTGTGCAGCTGCTCTCGCCTCTTCTCGGAGTGTCTTCGGGAATAGACCATCTTTATATAGTAGAGAAAACGGCTTTCGACTAAAGATCGAATTACTTAAGTGATCGATATTATGGCCGGACTCGTGGAATAACGTCTTAAATGCGTCTTCTGACGGGCTGCCTTTGGCGTCTTTTGCCAAGTTGAGTTTTAATTCATTGAACATTGCACTGTAATGCGCTTGCCCCTTAAACTTAGTGTCTGCAACCCATATCTGTTTTGCATATGTTTCGTAAAGCTCTTTTTCAGCAGCGTGCCTACTAAGTAGGGCATTATATTGTTTGTTTTGAGCTCCTGTCAGTACATCTGTAATGGTATTATGTTTTACTTCTGTGATCGGAAGTTTCTGCGGCAATATTGTCGCTTTGACGTAAATCTGCCCCTCTTTAGATGTGATTCCAGTAATCTGATACTCGGTTCTGGTAGTAAGTAACACTTCTTCTTGCGCCATTCTCTTATTGAGAGCCGGCATCTTCTTACCTAAATCTAGGCCACGAGTACCAGCCGGTGCTTTAAGCTCCAGGACGATAGGTTTATCTGATCCGGTAAAGTCTCTAAAATCAAGCGCAAGTCGTTTACTTTTCGTTGTGCTCATAAAACCTTTTTCGGTGATAACGCCACGTTGTTTTGCGTAGTTGAGCAGCATTTCAGCGTCCTGAACTACTAAACGCTGCCTGTCTCCAACCACAATATAATCAACTAAGTTCTCGTATTGTAGATTCGTCATTTTACCAAAAATAGCACTCGCGTCAACCGATCGATACAGAGTCATCTCCTCGCCGAGCTCATGGTTCGTTGCCTGGCGCAGGTTGAGGTAGTAATCATTATCCTCTAGGCTCAAATCTTCTATACGACCATTGCGTAGATACTGGTTAATATACATTCCGTCACCACTAACATACTTCTCGACAGCCTCTTTTTGCTTGCTGGTGAGTTCCCAAACGGTTGCGATTGGGTTCGTTTTACCTATGATTACCTTCACCCGACCTTCATTTTTACCCTTTTCTTGTGCCGGAATGAGGTATTTTTCCTTCCATTCTTCATAGTTCATATTGTCGATGATCTGGTTTCTACCAGTCTCAGGATCGCGCATAATACGCTCGGTCGGCTCCCATTCCTTGCCAATATATGGCGCAATGGTGGTGCGACAATACGGATGAAAGGGTGGGGTATTTGTGCCAGGTTTTGCTTTTGCGACGTCAAAAATCTTACCATCCATAGATCTGCAAATCTCCGACGTGCGATTGTCTAGCGTGGCCACAATAATGTACTTATCCACGCCAAGCTCATTATACGATTCAAGCTCACCTCTATTCTGAAAGTAGTTTGTTTCAGTTCGAACTAATCTTGCTGCGTCGCTTCGCTTTACATCAAAGATTGTCTGTATTTCACGAACTGAACGCTCATACGATTGACCTGTGGCTGCTGCTCTTGAAATCACCTCTTGGATATTCTTTGCTAGATGATCCGTATTTGCCCATATACGTTCTGAGTAATTACTGCCATAGAACTTGGTCTCCAAAATCTTATCAACAGTTCTCGTATCAATATCGGCAAACGTCGACCCTCTACTTGTACCCTTAAACACATCAAACGCAGTCTTTCGATACGATTCACGGACTGCTTCACCGTACATCTTCGTGCTTAGTAACTGCTCCTTAGCAGCGGCCTTCTTAACTTGCAGCCATGCCTGAGCGTTCAATAGTTCTAGGCGATCAATACGTCCCTGATAATTCTCCGGAAGTAGTGTTGTGAGACCAGCCTTGCGCATATCATCTCGGAACTTCCTTAAACTCCCATCCGTCGGGATCATATGGAGAGCAGCCGAATCAAATGTATTATCTTTGCGATAGTAGGCGGCATACATGGCACGCAAATCTTCGACCAGCAATTTGGCTGTATCTCGGTATGTTCGCTGAATCTGTTTCAGGTAGGCAACGGAATTACGCTCCGCTGCTGTCGTACGTTCAATGGAACGTTGTGCCCAATACTCACTATTTTTACGTGCCATTTAAGCCCTCTATTCGGCGTTTTCAGCCGGCTGTTCTTCTTCATCTGGATTCTCGGTCGTTTCGGTATTAAAAGTGCCGTACGCGCCCAATTTTAGGCTCTCTTCCTCTTCTTTCTCGGCCGCAGCAACAATTTCTTTCGCGTCATTCACAAACGAGAGCTGAGACACTAGGGTTTCTTTATCTACTAGCCCGGCGAGAGAGTTGATCATATTCGCAGTTTCAACGTCATTTTGAGGCAATGCGCGCTTGAAGATCGCGTCAATTTTGCCGGTAGGAACAATGGCCATATTCTCAACTTTATAGAAATAGTTATTATAGAGAGCAAAACGCTCCATAAGTGCCGCCTCAAAACAACGCTCTTTGTCTTTAGCGTGTTTCTCGAATGTAAAGAGTTTGTATTGTAGTGCAACGCCAGAGGAAGTTCCAGCAAAGTTTTTATCGCTGACGTCTGGAGTCATAGAAATCTTATGAATGTCGTCTGCGATAGAGATACGTAAGGTTTCAGACTCCTGTTCATTGGTGCTTTTTGTGATGTATTCCACCTTAGCGCCTTCTGGAAGGTTGGCTAACCTGCCGTGCATTACTTCATCAACCTGCTCATCGGTAAGTTCTGCACCAGAGACCAGCATGAGAGCATTGGCAGTTTTAAGCCTATCGTCGAGGCGCGCGCTTTGAAGGGTGTTATATGAGTCGATTAGAGTTACGACAGCCTCAAAATCACCGATAATATCATCGTCATTCTGATATTCCACGATAGGAACGTCACCAAAGAAGTGAGGTGCGTCTACTGTATCAGTTTCCACGAGCGCTCCGCCTTTCAGAGTGCGCTCCATAACCTTATCTCTAGTGACAATCGTCAAATCATACTGATCATCGATTATTTCACCTTTCTCATTGACAGCTTCAACGTAAACCAAAGCAAACAGCTTACGGTGTTCTACGGTATTGTCTCGCACCAGGATGACGTTGCGAGGATCGATGGCTGCACTACGTGGTTTCTTGTTTTCGTCAATGTAGATACGCTCAAAGCCGTGCCCGAACTTACTTGCGTCATTTTCTAGTCGAATATCGGTATTTTGGATCTTTTGCTCATCGTAAGCCTCTTGTACTGGTGTAATATCGGCGCCGTCACTCACATTGTAGCTAACGGCATTGCCGAGCAAGTATCCACAGTTAAGGCCAACAATGTAACGAGCATAGGCAGTAACAGCTTGTGGTGCGTCTCCGTCACCTTGTACGATCTTCTCAGCATTATAGTACTTCTCGAGCACGTTGTAAGTTTTAACCTCTTCGGCACGTTTCGTGCTACCGATTAAGGTAGAAATCACGTCAGCAGTAGGCTCGGTGCCTTTAGGTAAAATGTAGGTTCGTTTATTGATCGCCATAATTCCTCCTTTATCTAGTAAATGGCTGGCGGCGACGCTTATTCTTCAGCGTGTCGTCGGTGTAAATCTTTGACTGTGGCTTATTAGCAACATTCTCGTAAATTGCAGCAAGTACATCTACTGCGTCATCATGGGCATTCTTGCCTTTCCTCTGATAATTCATCACCTGTCTGTAAAACTCTGGGTATTTCGTCTTCCAATTTAATGGCATATAAACGTGATTTTGTACCCACGCCGAGCTTGCTAAAATACGACTTTCCTTGTTGTGTGTCTGTGGTTCGTCCTTAACTTGCGTCTTATAGTTACCATCATCCTGGAGCAATCGAGTAACGTTTCTCGCAAAACCACGACCACCGTTATTCGACTCAATGATAGCCTTATGGACGCCGTTGCGAGTAAATAGCTTTGCAGTCGCCGGCTCCGTCACTTCCATTGGCTCATCTGTACAAATCAAGTCAAGAATATAAACCTCGTGATTATATACGCCATACACAACAGAGACGAGAAAATCTGTGCCAGTGTCTGCTGTATCGGTATAGGCGTAAATAACCGGCATTTTTGGCTGCTCTTCCCATACCTTAAACTTCTCGTATAGCCTGCCCTTAACGTCGATTGGAGCCTGATTATAGTTAGCCTCAACAATGTCCGGGTTCATTTCTTGCTTGATCATATCGAATGACCTTGCGTCTAGAATGTCAGCGCAAAGCATTCGCCCATGCTCGTCCTGCGCTTTATATGTGATAACTTCGAGCTCATCTTCGTAACTGGCCAGAACTCTTCCGGCTAGATCGCCATCAGCCCAGCGTGTCATGATGATAATCGTCTTACGCTCGCCTTCTAATCGAGAGAGCATTGTATTCGTAAACCAGCTCCATGTTGCGTCTAGAGCCATTTCGTTGTAGGCCTCTTCAGCATTCTTGATAAGATCATCACAGATCAGGAAGTCGCAGCCAAAACCTGTTGCCGTGCCGTTTGGAGAAGTAGCAAGGTAAGCATATTGTGTTTGCTTTTCCAGCTTCCATCGTTTAGCGGCAGCGTCACCGTACTTAATCTTAGACTTCGGGAAAATGTCGCGATATACAATACGTTCGCCCATAGGCTCAGTCGAAATTGTGTCTCGTACACTTCGAGAGAATACGCTTGCAACTTCTTCGTTATATGAGGCAGTCATTACCCTATATCTGGGGTTCTTACCAAATAACCAAGCCGTGAGACATTGTGCTGTAAGAGATTTACCATGACGAGGCGGCGCATTGATAACCAAGAATCGTTTGTCGGAATGCTCAATAAAATGTTCAATTCTATCACACAGATCGACTAAATAAGTACGCTCAGTAGTATAAAATGTCGGGTAGAGCGTATTGCAGAAGTGCCATAGGTTCTTGCCGGCCATCGCAATATCAATGTCTCGCTCCGAAATCTTGTCGAGGATGACTTGATCGTGACTACTTATCATTGCCGCTACCCTCCTTTTTGGTTGCCTTTTGGTTCTGTTTTAGTGCCTTTAAGGTCCTCAATTCCTCAATCGAGAGGCTATTAAGTGGGTTTTCCGCTACCTGTGTAACTTCACCAGTAATCTTTGTCTCCGTCGGGTCCGTGCCACCGGTCATTTCAACGAATAGCTTAGCGAACTTGGCATTCTTTGGTGCTTGTTCAATAATGCCCTCGATAATTTTAATCTGCGCTGCTGGGTGATGTTCGCAGTAAATCTTCATGCGCGTCTTGGTATCTACATATGATTCACCACCATATTTCTCCTGAGGAGTGGTTTGATTGCGCCCTTCGGGATTTGGAGCTTTAACCTTACCTCTATCGCGTGATTTTTTACCCCTGTTCTTCGTTGTAGTTTTAACAACGTTTTGCGTATTTTTTACAACACCCTGGGAGCTCGCCACTTCCTCGGCGAGAGCCTCTACTGCCTTTTCTGTTTTGGTCTTCTTCGTCACAATGTCATTTCCATTTCCCAACAAAAAACGGCCATCAATCTCTGATAGTCGTATTTGGTCTTATTCTAATTATACCATATAACCTATAACCATAAACTGTGGTAGTAGGTGTCCATTCGTTTGAGTAGGTTATGTGTATTGCCTTTACTAGCGTGATTGCGCCAGGAGGCATAGCATTGATCTACTTTCTCGCGCGAAATCTCGCCACGTTTCGACTTCTGCGCTAATCGATAGAGCTTTTTGCGCTCTGCCTTGACATTCTTCGGAATAATTAGTGCTATGACTTTGCCGGTTTCCGTAAGTTTATGGGTAAAACCTAAAAACTTAATGCCGTCGGTAATCTTATAGATCTTTGTTTTCTTTGGGTGGAGCTGAAACCCTAGCTTGTCAAGTTCGTTTTTAATAGTTACTTTACACTTTGTTAAGTATTTCGGATCGTCGTGTATCAAAATGAAGTCATCCATATACCGAATATAATACTTAATATGAAGGCGCTCTTTTATGAAGTGATCTAGATTATTGAGAACAGCAATTCCGGCAATCTGGATCATTTGACTGCCTGGTAAGTAGCCGACTTCGCCCGGATATTGCGTGCGCAAAACGTTGACGGCCATTTCATAGATTTCTGGCTCTAGGTAACGCTTAAATGTAGCCTCCACGGTATCGTGTCGCATATTTGGGTAGTATCCACTAATATCACATTGCAAAACATAACCTTCCGTTTTATGCTTGCGATAGAACTTCTGTAAAAAACAAATCAACCGACCTCTTGCGAAATCGGTCCCCTTGTTTTTCTGGCAGGCAGCATTGTCATAAATGAAGCTTTTTGTAATCTGTGGGTAGATTGCATTATCATTAAGGCTACGCTGGAATACTCTATCTCGGAAAGCTACCCCCATTACAGTTCGTTTCTTTCCAATGCTTGTTACGGAAAACGGTTTGAGAGCCCTAGGATGATAAGTGCCACCTTTAAGCTGCTCCTCTAGTCTCAGAGTCTCAGTAAAGATATTCAAAATATAATGTGCAACGCTATCTTTCCATAGCACACCCTTTTTACATTTTTGTGCGCTTTCATATAGCGCATCAAAGCCCACTACTTTTTCCATATTATTCCTTGGTAGTGCGACGCTAATAACTATGCTAGGTAAAATACCTAATAGTGTCGTCGCACAGCTGTTCGCTTGATAAGGACATTGATATTCTTATCAAAACAGGGTTTCGGCTCCTTGTGTCTTGTGTCAATGATCCAGCGCCCTATGCTACGCAACAGGCATTTACTAAAGCTAGTTTCGTAAGGCACAATCCGGGACAATGCGGTTGTTGTTGTTCGCATTGTTGTTACTGAGCGAGCCGCTACT
>CAOJGQ010000011.1 GCA_948435375.1 uncultured Candidatus Saccharibacteria bacterium | reverse complement strand
TAGCAGTAGTCTATAGAAGCTATCCTCACGATCCAATGGTTGACCACTGGTTGCCGCTGTATTTCGACCAGCCGTTGGCAATTTCCAGTTTGCCGGACAGATCGAATCTTTTGCATCCACCAATTTATCGATCAGCTGTTGGTCCGTGTCGCCTTCCGCCGGCGTACCACTCACCACGTCTTTACCACCCGTTCCCGCGGTTGCAGTGTTCCATTGGTAGTAGTTACCAACCAGATAGTGTGCATCATAGGTCTTTGTTGCCTTATCCGCCGCCACATAGCCCGTGTAGTCGTTCCATGTGCCGTTCTGACCCTGCGTCTTCGCGTCAAAGGTCGGATTCCAACCCACGCCGACGTTCTGGAAGTCCGTACAACGATCTAGCGTCTGTCCGTAACGCACCGAGTTATAATTATCCGTGTTCGACGAACCCTCAACCGGTGGCCCATAGCAGCTCACGCCTCGGCTCGGCGTCGCGAGCACATAATGACCCAAGTTCCATGACCGTGTATTCCAATATTCTTCACTACCCGACGGAATCGAAGTCTCACGCGGCACTTCCGTACTCGTCGTAGTCGGCACTGTCCAGTCCTGGCTCACATCCGACGTGCTCGGGCTCAACACCTGCCCTTGCGTCAAGTTCAGCGCCAAGTTCTGCGTCATCCAGCAGTTCTGGTCCGCCAACTTCGCCACCCAGTATTTCTTGCCGTCGCGAATGTCAATCAGCTGTTTCGTGATTTCGTTCCCTGGCGTAATATTCCCGGTATTTTCACAAATATCGCTCGACATATCCTGCATGTAGACCAGCTGCGACAAGTTGGTGAGGAGTAGCGGATTTGCAATCACCGACACCACTACGTTGTTCGCATATTGCCCAGCCGCAAGGTTCGTGTCAACTTTCGCACCAAAAGCTAGGTTATATTCCGTGGTCGATTTCGTCGTGGTTTGTTTCGCGAGATATTCATTCGTCGTAATCCCGCGATAGTTCGTCGAATCACCAATCGCATCCGTCGTCAGCGCAAAGCCCCAAGTGTTATTCGCAAACGAACCTGGTGTCGCCGTGCCCGACAACGCTTTCACTTCATAGTCCGCACCGGTTTTGCTTGTATCGTAATACGTCATGCTCGTCGTCGGATCCATCGTATTGATATAAACATTATAACCTTGATCGTTATTCGTCGACACGGTCATTTTCGTCAGTTCATTACCAAACGTACCATCTTTCGTCGGCATGATGTCCATCTGCACTTCTGCGTTCATCGTGAGGCTCAGGCTCGCCGCCGCGTTCACCACTGCGCGCGTTTCCGCTACTCGCGTGGTATTCTGCGCCGCATCTGCATCCCCAAAATTCACTGGGTTCATCAGCACCAGCGCCAAAACGCCAAACGCACCCAAACAGCCCCAACCAACCCGGTTGAAAGTCTTGCCGCGCGCCAGACTTTTCGAGCTCATCGTCCGCGACGTTTTCGATGTTCTCATCGCCGCCTTCCGACCCGCCGCATGTCCGCGCTTCGCGCTTCCCAGCTTAGATTTGATATTATTTTTTTGCCTCATTCTTTACCTCCGTGGCATTGCCTGATAGTTTCTTTTTTGGCTATCTCGTCCGCCTCCAGTTTTATTTTCAAGCATAAGCATTTTCGAACCTTATACTTTCTAATAATACTAAAAAGGACGTCCCGAGACGTCCCACTATCTATTTCTAGTTGCCTCTTAGCAGGCAATTTCGTACCAGCAGAAAGTGTACGAAATTTTCCGCCAAATCCGCCCGAGCTTTCCTTCGTCTTCCCGAGCACGTTAGCCAAATTTCCGCTTAAAAACTCATTTTCGAGCCTCGAAACCTCAATTTTTCGCTTTTCACGTCTCAGGGAGCAACCTTTTCCAACCCTTGCGTAGCAGCAACATTTTTTTAATAGTAGGACATCCTCATTTTACCCCACTTTTCGCGAAAGCGCAAGCGCTTTTCGTGTAAAAAACCGTGACCATTTTATTCAAAATAGCGTAGAAATCAATGGCAAAAGTAAAACATTTGCACGCCCAATATTAATCTTCAAAAAACTTAGCCGCTACGGCTTCTTAGGAATACCTCTAACGTCACAACCCCATAAGTGAAAGCCATCATTCGTGAGGCATTTAGCGCACTATACCTACCAAAAAACAAAAAATAATCCCTAGTCTGCACAAAACAGCTAGGGTTGGGCGGGAAAATCCCGAATATACTTCCATTATAGCACACCTCAGCCCTAAAGTCAATACTTTTCCCTAAAAATCCAAAAAATCTCCAAAAAATCCTATTCTTCCGCATATCCTGCTACGTTCGCATCATCCATATTCGCCGCCACCGTGCTGTCTTGCGACGCCGCGATTGAGGTGAGTCGCGCTTTTTCGACCGCGAGATCTTCTTTTTTAGCCTCTAACTCCGAGATTTCGTCCTCAATCGCCGAAAGCTCGTAGTCATAGTTTGTCGCCTTCGTACCCTGCGCGACATAAATCAGTCCCACGATCAGGACCAAAACCCCCACAATCATCGCCCCCGAAATCGATCCTAAGCTCTTCGGCGTATGGCGCACGGTGTTACGATTCCGCGACCAACTATTTACTGGCGCACCACGCCTTGTCACGAAATTCGTTTCTGGTCTCATTATTTTCCTCGCTGTTTTTATTTCATTAATTTTTATATTCGTCATTCCGCAGCCAGACCATCTCCAGCCACAATTCAAAAGTCTCGGGGTAGAGCGAAAAGCTCCAGCGCCCATCTTCAGCCAAAAGCCCAAAATCAGCTACTTTCCCTCTCCGCTCGCCCAAGGAAGGTCATGTATTTTTGGTAAATAATTGCACACTCTTACAACTCTTCAACCATCTGGTAGGCCTTGCGACCCATAACAATGCCAAAATCACAAACTCAATCAATTCGCCGGAAACAGCATTGATTTTTCCTGGCGGGCGGCTTTCCTAAAGTACTCGCCGCCCGAAACTTTCAAAATAACTTTCTGCGAAAGAAATTATTTCGCAAAGTGCACTTGCACCTTCTGTGCGCGTGAACGATTGCTAGTAACGATAATTTGACGTGGCATATTTTATGCTCCTTTTTGTTTATTTTATTTTTTATTTTTATCAATTCCCCGCTCTTACGCATTCCCCTCAAGTCTCCACACTCTACCGGAATTATCGTTTTTGAGCCGCCCGCAGCTTTGCGCTCCGAGCTCGGGGGTTGATAAACAACTCCTCATTTCCCGCAGTAATTGGCTTTTTGGTGATAACCTCAATCTGACTTTCCTCGCCTTTTTCGGCCTCCTCTTTCATCCACCTTTTCACCAACCGGTCTTCTAGACTATGAAATGTAATGATTGTAACTCTACCGCCCGGCTTCAAAATCCTCATCACCAGTGGTAAAACCCGCTCAATCTGCCCGAGTTCATCATTCACAGCAATCCGAATTGCCTGAAAAGCTCGCGTCGCCGGGTGAATTTTTCCGCCCCTGCCAACCTTTTTCAGCGCATCTCCGAGTTGCTTCGTCGAATGCCATGGCCGTCCATGCACAATTTCTCGTGCCATCGCCCGCGCCATGCCTGGTCTTTCCTCGCCATACTTCTCCAAGATGCTGCAAATCTCCTGCTCACTCCATTTATTCACAATCCGTCCAGCATCCAAATCTTGTTCCTGATCCATCCTCATATCGAGCGGACCATCCTGCGCGAAAGAAAACCCTCGAGCTCCCTCGTCTAACTGCGGAGAAGAAACCCCAAAATCCATCAAAACCATATCGAAAGTATTTCCACACTCAATTTCCTGCAACACCGCATTATAAAAATCCATCTTCACTATCCGAACCGGCTTATTTCTAAACCGTTCCTCCAGTACTTCAATCGCATGTTCGTCTCGATCGACTAACGCTGCGTCCTTATAATTCCGTGTCACATCCAAAATCTCCCTTGCATGTCCCGCATACCCCGCCGTAAGATCAATATATGATTCTCCGCGCCGCGGCTGCAAAACCTCAAGGACTTCCGAAAGTAATACAGGTTTATGAAGTTCCTTCATGTGTATATTATACACGCTTTGTTTGAGACCGTTCAACTAGAAATTTCCGCAGTTTTGTTTTTTGAAGGTTTTTGTTTAGATACAACTATATATCCACCACGATGCGACCCGCCGAAACGAATCATACTTCGTAGCCGTTGAGAGACTTATAGTGTATAAGTGGGTTGTGGCCCGCATCAAAACTGATTCAGACCAATAGAGTTAATTGGGAGGTGTTTGTTAGGATGTACGTATTGGATTCGATGACGCGTATCCCAAACGCGTGCCGAAACTCCTAGTTGGTCGATCTCAAACGCTGTTAAAATGCTTATCTATTTTGATATGTTTGTTTCGTGGCATCCTCGCAAACCTTTTACTTTTCAAAACTTTATTTTAATATAAACTTTTCTATTTTTTGTCTTATATTTTGTTGTTTTGAATTGTAATCTCTTATGTTTGTGTGGGTATTCGTCCACTAACTTCAGTTTACCCGCTTTTTCCAAAAAACGCAAGCACTTTTTTGCACATTTTTTCACTTTTTCGCAAAGTCCTCTAAAAACTCATTTTCGCGCCTTTAAATAGTCACCATATTATATATAAATTCCCATACTAAACCGCTTAAAAACTACCAAAATCCTCCACGAATCCTCTCCACTTTCTCTGTTATTTTGACACCACCACCTCAAAATTTCATAATTACCGAACACCATTTCACACCCGCTTTCACACCTGTTCGGTTTACGTGTTCGGGTCTATTGTTCGGGTTTTCCCCTCTTGCCAAAATTCCCTTTTCATTTCCATCTTTTCCTTGTCAAAACTTTCAGAAGATTACAAAAAATCCCCGGGTATCATCTTCCCAAGGATTTTTCTCGCATTTTCTTTGTGCCTCATCGATAAAGTGCTTCCGGAAGCAGACTTCGGCTTTCAATCGTATTTCGACCTTCTCGGTACCCTACGTACTGCCGAGCTATCTTGCGCCAATAAATTTTCTAGCCAGCTTCTACTCACCCAGTTCTTCTCGGGCTGAAAATTCTCTGCTTCAATCGCCAGGATCTTTCCCACCGGCAATCGCGTCCGTGTCTCCGTAATTACGCCATGATTCCGCGCTAAGTCGTAATTCATCCAAATCGTCGACCCTGCCGTCACCGATAAATCACCATCCCGGTAGCGAAACCCCGCATTCAGCTCTGCCGACCGACGGTCAAATGCGCAGACCTCCCCCGTGATTGAACATCTCATTTTTAGCATCCGTCCGTCTGCCAGTTTCGTCTGACCAGCCGCGCTCAAATCCTTCCGCCGCATCGGATCCAAAAAATCCGCCTCAATCGTCTCCAGACCCCTGGTAAAATTTTCCCAGTAGGAAAAAGCCTTTGAAATCTCGATCCTTCGTTCCTCAGCGCTCTCTGGTGCCTCCAGCCAAATATTATAGGCTGCCACCTCAAGAGTCATCACCGGCGGTTTCGCCCAGACCGGATAGAACGGACGCCCTTCCGCTCTCTGACAAAATTTCTGCAACTCAAACTGCATCACATCACACTCTTCCTCTATGCCCCTCACTTTGCGGTCCTCGGCTATCTTTTCCAGCAGCTCCGTCTCTGGTCGCATCGTTGCCGTCGTCATAACGAAATGATCTGTTAATAAGCCTACATTCATCTTTTCAACCTCCTTGCTTTGCCGTTTCTCACCGACAACTCTATTTTCCCCCATCCTATCATATCTCGCCTCTTTTACCAACCATCCCCCTATTTTTCTCCATTTCCCCGTTTTTATGCTATAATACCTATAATTAAGTGAGGTAAAACATGGATTCAGACGATTCTAAGACTACAAATCTTGCTGCCGATTCTGACGCAACAAGCACCACCGAAAACGATACAAACGCTAGCGAAACCACAAGCGAAGCCACTAGTACAACCACAACCAACAACGCCCCCGAAGAACCCGCCTATCGTGACACTTCTAATGCTTTTGACGTCTTCCACTGGGCCAACGAAATCGACGAAGTGAAAAACAACATCTCCGTCGAGCTCTTTCTCTTTAATAAGAACTACACCCCCTTCCGCGTGCGTTATTCCGACACCCTCACCGCCAGCGTGAAGGCCATGTTCATGCAAGAAGCCACCGGCTACATTATCAAAGAAGCCGACAAAGGCCTCGAGTGTCGCGAATACGAGAAAGCCGACGGCGAGGATAAAGTCATCTATCGTACAAAACTCAGCAATGTCGGTCGCGCCGAAACCCTCATCCACCTCATCGAGCACGAATATCGCAATATCGACTCCTGGAACGACCACGTCGACGAGTTCAAAAAAGTCAAAGGCATCCTCGCCAAATTCACTTACCCCAGCGACAGTGGTGAGACCAAAGTCTTCTACATCGCGAAAGGTATTTCCCCCAGCTCCGCCCTCAAAGGCGGCACCTCTTGGGAACTCGGCGGCGACGGCTTCGAACCCTTCTCGGCTGAAGTCGCCCTCAAAATGCCCGACGACAACCAAGTCGCCATTATCGACGGCACAATCATCATCTTCAACCAATCCAAATTCGAAAACCTCTTCCAATATGACTACAAATCCCAGGTTATCGCCGATTCCAAAGCCAAAGAGCTTTCCGAAAAATACAAGCTTTCCTTCGCCGAAGGTCTCACCCTTAATTCTCTCCTCCAGGACCGCAAGCCCTTGATTAAAAAACTCCAAGCCCTCGATATCGCCGAAGAAATGCCCCAGGATAAGCTAATTGATTACGCCGACGAAATGCAACTCGATCTCATGACCGATGACGACGGATCAATCATCATCATGGACGACAAAGATCTCACCACCTTTGTCAACCTCCTCTCCGAAGATTACTTCATTTCCCCCGTCAACGGCAAACGCTACGAAATCAAATCGAAAAAACTCCTCTCCGAGCCAGAAGGCGAACCGCCCCGCGGATAACAAGAAAAGAGCAAAAAGGCTACACAAAAGTGCAATATCACGGTACAATATAAATAAGCCTTAACCGTAAAGTAAGGTACGTAAGGTTCAACTGAAGGGTTATTGTTGTCTATCGATTACGATGATAACAATAATTTTTTTGCTCACTGCTTCGCCTACGGTTCTTGCGATATTTCAAAAACGCCGCCAACAACGAAATTACAGACGATAAGACTCATTCCATATCTTCACCTTTCCGCCAACCTATTCAAACATCAAAAAATCAGCCCGCTATCCAGCGAGCCAACTTCTCCTTACTAACGCAAGATAACACATGTACACCACACAACTGACAATCACTGAAGTTGGTCAACTCGCCACCCAATCCTGCAAAATCTCAAACTTCTCAATCATCTTTTCACCCCTTCCAAATTCAAATAACCTCAAATTCCAGAATATCAATCTCACTCTGTATTACCAAGTCAAAATTGCGTAAACAGTCGGCCAAATAACCGATGTTACCATAATCGTATAGCTCGCGCTCATTGATTCTGCGAGATTTTCAGTTCCACAAAACCCAGACAATATAATCACTCCAAACAACGTGATTACAGCTTGAGTCAACCGTTTTAAAATTGCCATAAATCTGCAAACTTCAAGCAGCTCTTTCGTCACCGATACTACCAGCAGAAAAAATGGTTGCAACGCAATCAGTAGCCATAAATTCACTTTCACCTGCTCGACCCATTCCTGCCGAACGAGACTAACAGCCATCCTAATCAAAAACCCACAAGCCCAGAACACAAGTATACAAGTTGCAATATTCATTATTGCCTCAACGAATGCATATCTCTTCATCCTTTCACCCCCTCCATCATGACAATAAGATTCAATTCGTTCGGTGTTCGTCCGCATTTTAAGACACCCCCCTTCTTGCGCAAAATATTTTTAAAGAGCCATCAACACAGACCTGACATTTCTGCCAAGTCTCGACCCCCTATCCTTCCATTATAGCACACATTACGATAAAAGTCAATAACATAGACAACTTCCCACCATCTCACCCCTATAGCTTACGGCAAATAATACGGCTGAATCAAATTACTCTCAATCATTTCCGCATATGTTTGAAACACTACCATCTCAATCCCCAACATTTTCAGCGTCCGGAACAAGCTTTCCTTCAAATTCCCCACCGTCTCGTCTTCCGCCAAGTCCGCCTCGATCTTAATAAATTCCCCGTCCAGCCTTTCCACTGCGTCTACATAAATCACCATTTTTTCGTCCAGCCGCACTTCCCGCCGCTGCCGGCTCACTTCCGCTAGCTTCCGAAACCCCAGCTGATGAATAATCCCAGTTGCCTCCAAATAATTCTCCACCGGCGTCACGTGCACAAAATCCAGCCCACTGTCCTCAATGTGTCGTTTCAAATACATCGCATATTGCGGCGGCCGATTCACCGCCCGCATCTCTGTCCGCATCACCATCCGCGGCTGATTGGTCTGCGGCCGAAAATCCCGCGGCACATAAACCCGCTCATGCTGCCAGCGCACCGGCGACAGCTTCATCCCAATCCCCGCCAGCTGCTCCTCAAACGCCGCTCGATCGGCCAACTGACTTTTCACAATCATTTTTCTCATCTGCCCCCCATTATACCACAATTTTTCAAGCTCATGCTTGCCTATTATTTTCCCTTTTGCTAGAATCAAAACAATAATTAGAGCAAAATCAAGGGAACTACATGTCAAATCCGCATCAGTATATTCACTATTTTTTCAACCATCACCACCTTTTCACTAAATTTCATCTCATCCTTGCTAGCCTAATTGCCGCTACGCTCTCAATCTGCATTGCCACTCCTACTTTCGCCACCTCTAATCCCCTCCCATCGAGAGCCGCCCTCTCTGCCACCATCGACCGTGTCGAGAATTTCGCCGAATATCAAACCTATGCTTCTCTCGGCACCTCTGGCGCCAACCGCCCTCATTATAAAGAATATGCTCACCTTCGTTCCCTCGTCGCCGAAATGAACGACGTCCACACCAACTATGACACCATCGCAAGTTCTGATGACAGCTGGAAAATCGCCTATCTAATCGATTACAGCGCCGACGCCCTAAAGGGCTGCGAATATCTCTTCGGCCTCAAAAAACAGTCCTCCGCTTCCAGCACTACAAGCTCCAAACAATCCGTCCCGAGCGCTTCAACCTCAAACAGTTCGAATTCAGAGAACTCAAATCCTAACCGCTATTCTAGCCACTCGACCCAAAATCATCCAGCCACCGACAAACCAATCTCAACCGTTTCAGACAATTCAAACACAAACAGTTCAACCTCAAACAATTCAAATATTCCAAGCTCAACCACTTCGGTTCAGACAGCCGATCTTACAACCAGCCAAAACTCCTCCCCCGACGCTCTAAATCCGCTCACCCTTCCGTGCTCGGTTTGCCCACTCGTCCGCCCGCTCGTTCAGCTCGGTACCAACGTGCCCACGCACCCAGACCAGCTTGACCTTCCCCGCCGCCGCGCGTTCTTCGTAGAGTCCGTATAATTCTTGTACAATATCTAAATTCTTGATCTCGCCTTTACTCTTTTTCCAGCCCTTCGCCTTCCAGCCCGGCGCCCATTTCGTCAGCACATTGATCCAAAATTCCGAATCACTATGAATTTCACACTCTTCGTCCCCCGCACATTTCAGCGCCGCAATCATCGCTTTACCTTCCATTCGGATATTCGTCGAATCCTTCTCCGCCCCCAGCGCCACCGGCTCACCGGTCTTTTCATCAATCACCGCGAACCCCCCTGGCCCCGGATTCGGGCTCGCACTCCCATCTGTCCAAAAAATCTTCATTATTAATCCTCCTTTTCCTTGCTAAAAGCACCCCCGCCCCCATTCATCTCCCGAATCTGCTCATAGATTTCATACCAAGTATACACCCGCGCACCATTCTTCATCTCCACCCCTTGATTATACGGCTGGTCAAACACCAAAACCATCTTCGTCGCCCCATCAAACGTCGCTAAATACCGCGGATCATCCTCAATCATCACCTCAATCCCGTTCTCCCGACAATATTCCCCCTTATCATACGTCCCGAACGTAATCTGGTCATAGACAATTCCGCTTTTCTGCAGCCACTTCCGCGTCGCCTCCGGCAAAGTTTCGCCCTCCAGCATACCATCCATGTGCGGATCTGTATGATGCCTCGCCGTCACGATCCAAATCTCGTGCCCCTCTTCGCGCAATTTCCGAATCACCTCTGCCGCACAAGCCCGCATCGGACAATCTAACATCCAACTTTTACCATATTCACGCCACATTTCCAGCCAAGCCGCCTCGTCAATCCCAAACATTTCCGGCTTTCTATTCGTCCTCGGATTTATCTTACATTCCCAACCCTTTTCCGCACAAAATTTCGTCCCCATCTCCCAGACCGTATGTACCTGCTCGGTCAAACATCCGTCAATATCTACTCCAATTCGCATTTTACCTCCTCAAAATCCCTGCTCATTAGCAGAGCCATACCTCCATGTTATCACACTTATGCTTATTTGTCAATGCTTTTTCACATGCGCCCTGCGACTGAGCAATCGCAGACTTTAACGCCGCAGTTCGTCCAAATGACTTCACTCCCCAATTACTTGGTCGACGATTCCATATCTCTTCGCCTCCTCCGCACTCATCCAATTATCCCGATCCATATCCTTCTCCACCTGCTTCGCACTCTTCCCTGTATTTTGCGCAAAAATCTCAATCAGTCGCTTCTTCAAATAAATCCCCTCCTTTAGCGCAATTTCCTGATCCGTAATTTTTCCTTCCGTGCCTGAACTCGGCTGGTGGATCATCACCCGCGAATTCGGCAAGAGGAAACGTTTTCCCTTCGCCCCGCAGCTCAGCAGCATCGCCCCCATCGACGCCTGCAAGCCGATCCCAATCGTCTGCACATCCGGCGCGATATAATTCATCGTGTCGATAATCGCCAACCCCGCATATACCGAGCCGCCTGGTGAGTTGATATAAAGCTTAATATCTTTCTTTGGGTCCTCATTCGCGAGAAATAGCAGCTGCGCGACGACCAAGTTCGCCGTCTCCGACGTCACCTGGTCCCCCATGAACACAATTCGTTCTTTCAGCAACCGCGAATAGATGTCGAACGCCCGCTCCCCCCGATTCGTCTCCTCCACCACTGTCGGTACTAAATAATTTTTCATATTTTTCCTTTCCTCTATTATAAAATAACTACGCTAAATTGTGATTAAATTTGGGTTCAGTACAAGGCAAAAATGAGAAACGCAAGGGAGGCGTATTTAGTATACGTCGACCGCGTATCGCAATTTTTAACGTCGTAATGGACTTAAATTTAATCATAATTTCTTGTTAGAGTTCATTGCTTCATCCAGCTCACCTAACTCCCTTCGTAACTTATTATACTCATCCACCCGCGCATTATTCTCATCAATTCGTCGATTCACGCTCTGGCGCAAATCCTCCAGCTCCGTCTGTTCCGCCGTCATTGCCTGCCGCTTGCTCTGGAACTCCGCGTCGCTCGTAAAACACCCCATCGCCCGCGCACAACTATTAAACTGCGCCACTTTTGCTTCCCAGGCCGTCGCCCGCCGTTCATACTCGGCTTTCTGCTCCTCGATTGTCTGATTCTCCGCCACAATTTCCTGTTCCAAAGTTTTCAACTTCTCCTGCAACTCCTCAAACGGCGCCGAATATTCCTCGTAGTACGCGACAATCTGTCCTCGATTCTCAAAAGTCTCTCGATAATGTTTCTCGAGTTCCTCTGGCAATTCCACCAGCTTCGTCCCCGCCCGCGTATAAACTTCTTCGAGCTGCTCTTCCTCGCTATAAGCCTCCAACTCTTCATCAAACCACTCCTGCTTTTCCGCCATCAACTCGCGCAGCATCCCTCCGATCCGCTCCTTTTCCCCCTCATCCAGCCGTTCCCACACCGCATGCAAAAGTTCATGCGCCGTCGTCACATGATTCACACGTCGCAGTTCCTCATCTTCTACCTGATAGACAAAAATCTGCCCGCCTGCGTAGCACCCCAAAAGCGCCACCTCCGCGTCATGGCTATCACAATGCTCATTAAACGCTTCCTTGCCTTCGAGCGCCGGCCGTGTCGCCGCAAAAATCCGCTCGCCCTTCCCGGTCAGCTCCAGACTTTCCGCAATTTCCGCCATTTCACTGCTCGGCGTGTAGCCAAACCCCCGCCAAAGATCTTTCACCCACCACTGCTGCACCAGCCAAGTCATGAAAAACGCCAGCCCTAGCCCCAAAAGCACAATCCCCCAGCTTTTAGCATCACTCTTGTGGTCTCGTCGCTCTTCTTCGCTATTCATGCGCTACCTTCAGCTTCAGCTCTTTTTCATCACTCCCCTTCAACTTCTTCATCCCCACTTCCACAATATCGCCATCCTGCACTTCGCCCGCGATAATCGCTTCCGCCACTAAAGTCTCAATCTTGTCCTCAATCACTCGTCGGAGCGGCCGCGCACCATTTTTCGGATCATAACCTTCCTCAATCAGGTAATCCTTCACTTTCGCGTCCACCCTCAGACCCAGCTTTTTCGTCGCTAGGCGCTTCTTCAACTCCTCAATCAAATTATCAAAAATCTTCTCCACGTTCGCCCGCGTCAAAGCATGGAAGACCAAAATCGCATCCAGGCGGTTAATCAGTTCTGGTTTCATCGCCTTCTTCAGCGCCCGCATCGCCGCCGCCTTACTTGCTTCATACTCCGCCACGAGCTCACGCTTTTCCTTCGCATTTTTCGCCACAAACCCCATTTCGCTCTCGCGATACATCTCATCCGCCCCCAGATTTGACGTCAAAATCACCACAGTGTTGTTAAACTTCACCTTATTCCCCTGACCGTCGGTCAAAACCCCATCTTCCAAGATTTGCAAAAGCATATTAAACACTTCCGGGTGCGCCTTCTCAATCTCATCAAACAACACCACCGAATACGGCCGTCGTCGCACCGCCTCGGTCAACTTTCCGCCGTCATCATAGCCCACATAGCCCGCCGGCGCCCCCACCAATCGCGAAACATTATGCTTCTCTCCAAATTCTGACATGTCAATTTTAATCAGCGCATTTTCGCCCCCAAACACCTCGCGCGCAATCACCCGCGCCAGCTCAGTCTTCCCTACTCCAGTCGGACCCATGAAGAGAAAACTTCCAATCGGCCGTCCCGGATTCGCAATCCCACTCCGCCCCCGTCGAATCGCCTTCGAAACCGATTTCACCGCCTCATCCTGACCAATCACACTCTTCCGAAGATGCCCTTCAAGATCCCCGAGCAGCTCCAGCTCGCTCCCGTGCACTTTCGACACCGGAATCCCTGTTTTCAAGCTAATCGCTTGCGCCAAGTTATCCTCCGAAAGCTTCGGTCGTTTCGCCAATCCCTTCTTTTTCATCGTTTTGAGCTCTTTTTCCAGCTTCAAAATCTCCGTTTTCAGGTTCGCCGCCTTCTCAAAGTGCTCCGCCTCGGCCTCTTCCTGCATTTTTTCTTCCAGCTCTTGCTTTTTCACTGCCTTGCGCTTATAGTCCCCACCACCTTTCTTATCAGCTGCCACTTTCGCAATCGCCGCCGCCTCGTCAATCACATCAATCACCTTATCCGGCATAAACCGATCATTAATATATCTCCCCGACATATTAATCGCCGTCTCGAGAATCTCATCCGCAATCTCTACGTCGTGATGCCTCTCGTAATGCCCCTTGATTCCCTTCAAAATCTTATACGTCACCACATTGCTCGGCTCTTCCACCATCACCGTCTGGAAACGCCGCGACAATGCCTTGTCCTTCTCAATATGCTTCCGATATTCGTCCAGCGTCGTCGCCCCGATTAGTTGTAACTGTCCCCTTGCTAACGCCGGCTTCAAAATATTCGCCGCATCCATCGAGCCTTCACCCGAACCCGCCCCCGCGAGCAAATGCAGCTCGTCGATGAACAATATAATATCATCATTTTCCACCGCTTCATCAATCACCCCCTTAATCCGCTCCTCAAACTCCCCCCGAAACTTCGTCCCCGCCACCAGATTCGAGAGATCAATCTGATAAATCCGTTTTCCAACCAACGGTCCTGGCACATCATTCTTAATAATTCGCTCCGCCAGCCCCTCGACAATCGCCGTTTTCCCGACTCCCGCCTCACCAATCAGCACCGGGTTTGACTTCGTCCGCCGCGACAAAACCGTCACTACTCGCTCGATCTCGCGCTCGCGCCCAATCACTTTGTCCAGCTTGTCCTCTTTCGCTAGCTCTGTCAGATCCTGCCCAAACCGACTCAGCCATTTCGGCCGATTACGCCGATATTTGTCTTTCTCCTGGTCCCGCTGTTCCCCCGCCACCAGCTGGTCAATCTCCGCCTCCAGCTCCTCGAGTACGTCCTCATCGTTCGCCCCCATTTTCGACAGCAACACCACCGCCCGCGAATTCGGCTGACAAAGCAGCGCATATAATAGATATTCCGTCCCAATCGCCACGCTGCCCTTTTCCTGCGCATAGTGACTCGCCATCCGAAGCGTCAGGACCGCCGCCTCCGACAGCGACATCATCGCCATCGTGTTGTCCGTCTTCACCTCGCTCGCCTTCTGGTCCATCGCCTTTTCCGCCCGGTCCAGATCAATATCAAACCGCCTGAGAATCTGCGCCCCCAGCGACGCATCCTGTGCCAAAATCCCGAGCAATATATGTTCCGTCCCCATATAACCATGGTTGTACTTTTTGCTAAACAAATCCGCCTTCTGTAGCGCAAACCGCGCATTCTCCGACAGTCGATTCATCATTTCACTAAATTCACTATCCATCTCTTCTCCAATTTTATCACAATGCTCACCCCACAGTCCCGCCACCTCGCCTTCCAACTAGAACTATACCCCTATTCTATCAAATTAGCACTCATTTGTAAAGAGTGCTAACCACTTTTTCCAAAAAGCCAAAAGGCCTATCATAAAGATAGACCCTCGACGCCTACATATAATAGTCCAGGTACGTTTCGATACGCTTTCTGCATGTCCACATAAAGCCGATTTCATGCTTGGCATCAGTGCACAACTATACCATACAAAAATCAATCCGCATGGTTAGCATCTTCATCTACCATTGTAGCACACTTTACACAAAAAGTCAATACTATTTATGCATTTTTGCCATTTTATCAAATTTTCAGAAAGCTCGTTAGTGGAGGTGAAGTTCGAGACGGACCAAAAGGAGGACGCGCCCCATAAAGATGGGCGCGCGTCTGGGTCTCTCGAGAAGAAAGAAAAATAGGATATTATACCTTGTTAATCACCGGTATCACAATCGGCGTATGCCCCGTCGCATCGAACAGAATATGCGTCACATCTTCCTTGATCTCTTCCTTCAGCGCTTTCATGTCGTCGCCCTGAATCTTCTCCGTCCGCACCCGGAGATAATGCCGAATTTTCGCCACCAACTCCTCCGAATTATCCAGATAAATGAACGCGCGAGAGATAATATCCGGTGTTTTCACCATCCGATTATTTTTCTTCGACAACGTAAGCACAATAATGAAAATCCCTTCGCGCGAAATATGAATCCGGTCTTTCACTACCGCCTCATGCACCGGCTTATCCGCATCGTCATACAGCTTATTCCCCACCGACACTCGACCACATTTTCGCACGGTCTGGTCCTTCATCAGCTCAATCACATCACCGTCATCCATCACCAAAATCCGCTCTTTTTTCAGCCCCACCACATTTTCCGCCATTTCCGCATTGTGCTCTAGCATGTAGAATTCGCCGTGATATGGCACATAGTTCGTCGGTTTCAATCGCTCAAGAAATTCCACGTGATCTTCATAATAAGCATGACCCGAAAGGTGCAGCGGCCCGAGGTTCGTAATATGCGTTTTTCCGTTCTGAATCACTTCCGCCCCCTCGCGCAGCAACCCGTCCACCGTATTTACCACATGCGGCTCATTCCCCGGGATTGGATTCGACGAAAACACCACCACATCACTCGCCTTAATCTTGATATATTTATGCGCCCCCGTCACCATCCGATTCAAAACCGCATTCATCTCCCCCTGCGACCCCGTACAGACCACCGTCACCTTATCATCCGGCAGCTTCACGATGTCCTCCATCTTCATAATCGTATTTTTCGGGATCTTAATCACCCCCGTTCGAAGCGCCACTTCGACGTTATTAATCATCGAATATCCCGCGAACGCCACCTTCCGCCCCCGTTTCGCTGCCTCGTTCAAAACCAGCTCAATTCGCTTAATCTGACTCGAAAAACAGCTTACGATTACTCGTCCATTCGCATAGTGGTCCATCACCCGCCCGATGTTCTCCCCCACGTCATATTCCGAGTGAAAATGTCGCCCCGGCGAGTCAATATTCGTACTTTCGTTCAGCAGCAGCGCCACCCCTTCCTTCTTCACAATTTCATCAATCCGCTCATAGTCCGTCTGCACCCCCATCGGATGCTCCTCATGTCGCCAGTCGCCCGAGAAATACACCACTCCATTCGGCGTCCGCACCACGATCGCCGTATTCCCCGGAATCGAGTGCAAAGTATGGATAAATTCCACCGAAAAATACTCACCCACCTTAATCTGTTCATGCTTGAATGGATCAACTGGCATATAATTCATTTCCGGCACTTCAGCCAGCTCCGACATCTGTTTCTGCACCATCTGCAACGTAAATTCCGTCGCATAAATCGGCGTAAGATGGCTAAATTTGGGCAGTAGATGCCGACACGCCCCGATGTGATCAAGGTGCGCATGCGTGAAACAAATCGCCTTCACCTTGCTAATATTATCCTCGAGATACTTAATATCCGGCACCATATAATTCACCCCTGGATAGTCCGCCCCCGCGAACAGCGACCCCATATCAATCACGATCATCTCATTCTTATATTCAATAATCGTCATGTTTTTCCCAATCCCAAACTCCCCCACACCCCCCATCGGGATAATCCGCACCGCTTCCGGATCTGGCCGCGCCGCCTTCAGCTGCGCATTCGTTACCTGCTGCCCATCATAACCGTTATAGCGGCTTTTGTTCACCGGCACCCCAATAATATGCTGCGTCGCCTGTGCATTTACGTCCTGCGACAGCATCCGCTGGTGATGCACCATTTCGCCTTTGCGCACCGAGACCCCCAGCCCAACTTTCTTCGAAACTGCCTTCGATTGCGCAGATTGCCCCGATACGGCATTTCCAGCCCCTCTAGAACCTCTCTTAGCGCCACCCGCCGTACCACGGCTCTCCGAGTTCTTCCTACCCTTAGCGGCCTTTTCCGCGCCTCTAGCGGCATTTTGGCCATTTTTCGCCCCTTTTTTTACTGCCGAATTTGCCCCTTTTGCTCCCTGGGTGCTTCTATCAGTCCGTTTTGGCGCTTTTTTCACCAAATCCGCATCTTTTCCCCCTTCGGCGAAATTACTGTTAAAACGGCGATTCTGCGCTTCCTCAAACTGTTTTTTGATGTCCGGCAAGCGCTCATCTCGCATTTTTATCAAGCGTGCTCGACGCTCTTCTTCTTGTTTATTAACCATGTTTTCCTCTTTTATTAACTACTTAATCCCCCTCCGAACTAAAACGCTAAGCCTTAGCCCGAGCAATTTAGAAACCTCATCCTCGTTTTCCGTTTCCTCCAACATCAAACCCCCTTGACGTCAACGTTCACAAACGATTCTTTGATGATTTCCCCAGAAGACCCCCATTTCTTTCTAGCTACCCCTATTATAGCAAACTTCTTCCCAAAATGCAACCCTCAAAAATTAGCAGAAAATTAGCAAACCATGCCCCATAGCGTCAAAGATCCATATTTTTCCGCAAAAAATAAAAAGGTAGCCCTATTAGCTACCTTTCTTGGTTTCTTGCTTATCAATAATCGACTGCAATTTGGCTATTTGCTTATCTCGTTCTTTAATTTTTTCCTCTAACGAGCGACATCTCTTGCGCAGTTCGTTCATTTCATCTCGTTCTTTTTTAATCAGCTCTGGGTGTGCACAGTTCGACATATAAATGCTCTTCACCAAATCAGCCCTATCATACAACGTCGTGCAAGTCTTAGTATAGCTCATTAAAAACCAACGGGTCAGTTCAAGATTATGGCTATTATCGTAATCCCGAACAAATCGAAACAAACTTAATGGTTTATCAAGCGCATACACTTCTATTGTCGTTAATGCCGCAAAAAAATACTTGTCCGTCAAACGTTGTTCTGTACTGTCATGTTGCCAATATTTCGGATCAACCTTCTCATCCCACAGAACAACACGCGCCCTAGACAGATTATCCAACAGGTTACACAGCCGCATTCTGCCTTCCCCCGTCAAAGCTCCTCCAAGAGGCCATGTTTTGAACATATAGAAATACAAATTCTCAGACCCATCTCTCTCTGTGTCCTGCCAAAAATCCCTAATCGTAAAACCCATTCGTCCACCCCTTTCATTTTTCTAAAGAACTATCAATTATCTAACTTTCCAATCATATCACATTCTTGTCAAAAAACAAAACTAGAGCCTATTTTCCGTTTTCCATCACCATTATGCTTTCATTTTCACCCACCAAAATGTTATATTCTCTCCATGAAACAAACCAAAAAATCCCAAATCATTATCCCCGCCGGCACGCACCCGTGGTCACACGAGCTTCGTGTTGCCAATATTCTAGCACTTGCTGGTCATACTGTAGAGTTTTTACCAACTGGAGCTCAGAAAACTGCTGATATTTTACTTGATGAGGTAGAGTATGAGATTAAGTCACCCAAAACAAATAATACCAATTCTTTAGAACATCTGCTGGAAAAGCCTTAGGGCAATCACCAAATATTATTATCGACACCTCGCGCATGAAAAATGCCAAAGGTTATAAAATCGGCCATTTCCTTCTCGCCCAAGCTAAATCCAGAAAACGAATTAAACGCCTTCTCTTAGTAACAAAGCGAGGCGAAATTGTTGACATCTCCAGCTTAACTTGATAAAATCGAAACATCGAAGTCTTGCACGGCGCCGAAGGTACCTACCGCAAGGCTTCTCTAGAGGGCGACCCAGTGTTGTAAACATTGGGCACCCTCTTTTTTGCCCATTTCTCGGCAAAACCTCCCCGATTTTGCCGGCAACCTGCCCCAGCAGCCTATCTCCCCGCCGCAAACCAGTCATAATATCGCATCATCTTCTCCGCGTCTGTCCCCCAAGAATTCCCCATGAAATAGTCACAAAATTCCTCGCGTGCGCGACAAATTTCCCTCAATCTCCAAGGTTCTTTCGTGCACTCAATTGTCAAATCGAACAGCTCTAACGCCCGCTCGAACGCCTTCATGCATCGCGCCTCATTCCCCATCTTCCGCGCCTTAAGCGTCCGCGAAACTTCACTCCCAATATTCCCCATCTGTTCCGCCAACGACATTTCCGCCCAGCGCCCAGCCGCCATCTCTCTGTACTGATAAGCTTTCACTTCACCCATTTTCCTACCACCTCACGAATTTTTCGCCTGATTTCCGGATTTTCAACATCCCGACTCCGATTACTCTGCCGTGGTCTCACATTTATCATCGAATCAAATTCGACGATCCCCTATGCATTTCTCCATCAATCCCAACTATTTCCCGCTCAATATCTACCACCGCTTTCACCATTTCCTCATCCAAAATATATTCAGATTGCGACAGGTCTCCTTTTTCAATCACCTCTTCCAAAATCTTCATATCTAAATTATACCACTATCCGTGCCTTATTTTACTTTGCTAGGCACCGGACCGTAAAGCCGTACCAACGATTGTTGTAGTTCGACGGGACGACGTTAGTGCTATCGAAATAGAGGTTGTACGCATAGAGCTCTGATGGGTAGGCAGTGCTAGCCCAGTAGTAGCCACCGTAGCCCGCGCCCCTCAAAGAGCCAGTAGTTATATTCACGTACCCGCCACGAGTTAGATATATAGGAGATTCGGAGATGTTTTGATTTGGCCCTTTAAGGATAGGAGTGTACCCATTACCTCCATTGACAGCTTAACTAAACTATTCTTTGATATACCTTTTCCAAAGTGGAAGTATAACCATAAGCGGAATGGGAACGCGTAACGCCCAAAAATCCCTATTCATAGCGCATAATTATTCAAAAAAACAACCATAATTGCTATAAAACCACACAACCACAAGCGTTAAAATTCATCAAACAACCATAACCAATCTACGGTTAACCGTATTTTTCAAAAAACACGCTTAACCGTAGCTCCACCCATGTTAGCTACAATTTCTTCAGCAACTTCACGAGTTCCGCATCATTTTTCGCACTCAGCGTCACCCCGCGTCCTCTCACATGGACAGAAACCCCATATTTTTCTTCCAGCCGCATCTCGTCCTTCCGATAGCTCACCGTCTTTACTGCTTTGATTGAACTCTTTTTCCTTCGATCCGCTACATAATTCTCAACCTTACGCGCCGTCCAGCCCTCTTCCACCAATTTCGGCAAAACTTCCTTCACCACCTCCGGCTCCGCCGAAATTAGCGGCCGCATCGGCCCCTCCATGAGATTATGTTCTTGCATCGCCTTCTTCGCTTCATCCGGTAGTTTCAGAAGCCGCATCGTATTCACCACGCTCTGCGCACTCTTCCCTACGCGCTTCCCAATCTCTGCATTTGTCAAATTGAATTGTTCTTTCAACTTCGCATACGCCGTCGCGAGCTCAATCGGGCTCAAATCTTCACGCTGCGCATTCTCAATAATCGCCATCTCGAGCCGCGTTTGCCCATCCAGCGTCCGCACAATTGCCGGAATTGTCTCTTTTCCCGCCAGCTCCGAAGCTCGCCAGCGTCGCTCCCCTGCCACAATTTGATATTTCTCCCCCGATTTTACTACCACAATCGGCTGCAAAACCCCGTGCTCCTTAATCGAATCCGCCAGTTCCTGCAACCCTTCCTTGCCAAACGTCTTCCGCGGCTGAGCCTCGTCGCGCACCACTTCATCAAGTTTCAGCTCTACCAGCTTACTAACTTCCGCATCTTCCTGACTCGTCGGGTCGAAAGCCGCCTCCACCAAATCCGTCGGGATCAAACTTTCAAAACCTCGCCCCAACCCCATACTTCTCTTCGCCATTATTCACCAATCCTTTCTTCCACTTCTCTCGCAAAGTCCCGATAAGCCTTCGCACCCTTACTAAATTTATCATACGCCCCCACCGGCACCCCATGACTCGGCGCCTCCGCCACCCGCACATTGCGCGGGATCGTCGTCCGAAACACCTTATCCTTGAAATATTTCCCCACTTCCGCCAAAACTTCACCCGACAAACTCGTCCGTTTATCATACATTGTCGCGAGCACCCCGAGCAGTTTCAAATCCGGATTCATCGCCTTCTTCACCATCGCCATGCTCTCGAGCAGCTGCGCCACCCCCTCCAGCGCATAAAATTCCGTCTGCACCGGCAAAAGCAGATAATTCGCCGCAATCATTCCGTTCACGGTCAGCAGCGACAAACTCGGTGGCGAATCAATCACCACATAATCATACTCTTCCCCCACTCCAGCCAAAGCTTTTTTCAGCACGCCAAACTTCTGCCTCATTCCCGCCATCTCAACTTCCGCATTCGCGAGCTGCGGCGTCGTCGGCGCCAAAGTCAAATTCTTGAACTGCGTCTCCGTCGCCACATCCGCAAGATCTGCCACCCCCAGCATCACCTCCGTCATATTACTCCCAATCGTCGCCTTATCCACTCCCAGCCCCGAAGTCGCATTCCCTTGCGGGTCCAAATCCACCAAAAGCACCCGATTTTTATCCTTCGCCAAATAATACGCCAAGTTCACCGACGTCGTCGTCTTTCCTACGCCCCCCTTTTGGTTCGTAATACAAATCACCTTCGCCATAACTACTTCCATTATAGCATAAAACTTGCGCTTATCTCAAATAATACACATTTCCATCAAACAGCCCCGCCAGCCACTCCACCTCCGAAAGCCCAGTCGCCGTGCTCGCCGCCTCGAGAATTTCCTCATTATCTTGTCCATTATTAATAAACACCAGCACCCCGCGCGAAACATCCTTCCCCTTCAAAATCCTCTTCAGCTCCTTTGTCATCTCCGCCTTATCTCTCGCTTGCCCGTCCTCCCCCTTCACCAAATTCTTCGCGATATATGACTCGTCCAGCTTCGAAAACAGCAAAATATCGTCCAAAAATCGATTATTATCCGCGTCAAGCACATAAACCGCCGGCACATTCCGTTCCTCAATCTGCTCGACTAACCCCGTCCGCTCAACAAAAAACGTATCCGGATAAATCTTCAGCGCCCACGGCACGATCATAAATACCGCTCCTACCAGCCCCAGTATAATCATCTCTCTCTTCCCCCGCCAGAACATCTCAATAAGCTTACTTATCCCGACACCTGCCAACACCACACACATCGACGCAATCGCCATGATATAGCGCAAAGTTTGATAAGGCGAAGCCACCGCCGCAATCAAGAAATACACCACCGTCGCCACCAAGATCATCGCATATCCCCGTTCCGCGTCTTGATCAATTTTTAGCCGTTTCCCCTGCCTCAGGCCCCTAATCATTAGTCCCATCGCGAGCACAATTAGCAAAACGAAAATACCATTAAACACAAAATTATTCAATACCACCCCAAAATCCCCCAGGTGCTCCAGCAACATCGCCGGATTCCGCAAATTATCCATCACTCCCTGTCCTCGATAGCCGAAAAACATATGCGTCAAAGAATGCGGCCAGATTAGCAGCGAAAACCCTCCCGCCACCGCCAAAGCGCCCGTATATTCCCCCAGATCTCGCCATTTTTTCTCCCGCCCATAGCGCACCGCCATATAAATATACAGCGGCACGAGATAAAACAGGAAATAATACTGTGTCAAAACCCCGAGCAACGCCGTCACCCCAATTCCGACGAGTAACCCCCACTTTTTCTTCTCCGTACTCTCCAACAATTTCAAATGCAAATACGTCACTAGCGCTACCATCAGCGCCAACAAACAATACATTCGAATGTACAGCACCGTGTCCACCGCCGCCACTGTCAACATCGCGATAAGCGTTATTCCTAGCGCTTTTCCTCCCGCCTGCTTCTCCTTTCCAAGCAATTTTTCCGCAATCAAAAACGCCAAAACCGTCGTCACCGCCGAAATTATGATATTTAGGACAATCCCCGGCCAAACCGAAAAATGCCCATCCCGTCCCAAAATCTCCATCGAAATCCTCAGGAATAAATAATACAGCGGCGGATGTACGTCATCACGCTGATTATTATAAACCGGCGAGTAATCCCCCCGCTCATCCTCCTGCACCGCCAAATAATCTTCGTAATACGCCTCATCATGCCACTGATTATAGAAATCCGGCTGGTCAATTATCTCTACCCGGTCATAATTCGCCAACCCATATGAATACGCCTCATCCATGTGGATATAATTTTTCCCCACCCCCATCAAAATATAAACCACCGTCTGCAAAATGATAATCAAACCCACATACAGCCATTTCAACCGCCCCGCTTTCCGCAAAAACTCCTTCATATCTCCATTGTATCACAAAGAGATTTTTGAGAAAAACCAATCCTACAAAAAGCTCCCAGCCGTTCTAACTGAGAGCTTTTTCTTTTCTTTAACCAATCTTTTCGATTTCGATCAACGAATATTTTTGGCGATGACCAATTTCCTTATGGACACGCTTCTTCGACTTGTAGCGAATGACGCGAATTTTGTCACCTTTGACTAGCTCTTCAACAACTTTCGCCTTCACTTTCACCCCCGCTACTTCTGGCGTACCGACTTTTACGTCGTCACTATCCATCACGAGCAAAGCACCAGTTTCGAGCTCTTTCGTTCCTGCCGGAAGGAGGTCCACCCGGAGGGTCTCTTGCTCAGCCACGAGATATTGCTTCCCGCCAATGAGCACAACTGCTTTTTTCATAATATTCCTTATATTTTATAACAGAACTTATATCCCTGCCATTATACTAAACTCCCCCCCAAAAGTCAACGTTTTTTCCGCCCCCCTTGCTTCTTTCGCCGTGCTCGCGCTGTTTTTCGCATCATTCGTCGCGAATAAAACGCATAAACCAGCCCCACCACGATTAATAACGCAATCAACACCCCGAAAACTATTTCCACCGGCCCCGTTTTCGGCAATTCACTCGGCAAAACTGGCATTACCACTCCCCCATTTGGGTCATCTTTTACCAGTGCTACGTCCCCAGCCGCAATCGCTTTCAACCGATAGACCACCTTCCCGCCATATTTCATACCACCAAAAATCATTCCGTTCAACTCATCCATACCCAGCATCGTCCCCTCACCCGAAAACACCGCCCGCGACAAAACGGAGCCATTCGCCTTATAATTATTCTGAATTTTCGCCGACGCTGCGACATAATGCAAGGTCAAATCTTCCCGTGCCGTCAGCTTGAACACACTCTGCACCCAAAGCGGATTCGTATTCTCCGCTGTAATCTTCGCCGTAATCTCGCCTCGCCCATCCGCATTCAGTTGTCCCGGATACTTCGTCGATAATCGCACCTCGCGCGCTACTCCAACTCGATCATGTTCCTTGCTGTTATACTTCTCACTCGCGTCATTCCGATAATAAATCTGCACCTCATACTCTTGACCCGGTTCAATCTCCGCTTCCCCCACTGCAACTTGACCAGTTTCCACCGTCTTCAACCGAATAAAATCTCGCTCATCCCCCCCAATCCAGATTATCCACAACTGAATTCATTACCGCATGGTCAATCTCTTGCGCATCATTATATGCTGTGCGCGCACTCTGGTCCGCATAAGTCGTCATCACTTGGCACGCGACTAGGGCTAGCACTAATACTAACCCTATCAACCCCAACCCTAGCCGCATTTTTGTCATGTTATTTCTTCTTGTTCGTCTTATTCTTGCGTGATTTCGCCGCTTTACGCGCCGCTCGTCGCGTATGAATCGCATACGCCAAGGCCGCAATCGCCAACACCGCCACCACCGCAATCACCGTGATTTCCATCGGCCCAGTCTTCGGCAACTCACTCGGCAAAACTAGCGTCACCGGCTTCTCCTCTTCAGGTGTAGGATCTTCCACATCATCCGGGACTGGTTCGCCATCAGCAATCACTCTAATGGTATACACAACATGACCAGAATACGCCGAACACCCATAAATCATCCCGTTCAACTCGTCCATCCCTAAGAATGTGCCATCCTTGGAAAAAATGTTGCGCGACAAAGTCGAACCATTAGCCGCAAAACCATTGTAAATTTTAGCCGAACCCATTAAATAATGTAATGTTACATCCTGTTTCGCCGTTACATATGCTTCATCCCAAACCGCTTCCGGAGTCGTGCTAGTCGAAGAGATTTTTGCCTGAATCTCGCCTTTTTGACCAGCTGTCAATGCACTTGGAAAATTCGTTGCTACTTTCACGTTCCAAGCCACACCCTGACGGTTATGTGCCTTGTCATTCAATGTTTCTGAAGCGTTATTATGATAACCAATATATACTTCGTAGTCTTTACCAGCTTCAATCTCAAGATCGCTTACATAAGTATCTTTTGCTTCCCCATCAGCCTTTTTCTCAACGATTCGAACAAAATCTCGTTCATCTCCCAAAACTGGATTATCTGTAATCGAGTTAAACGTTGGGTGATCCGCAGGATTCTTCATCGTATACGTCGGGCGTTCCGGCCCCCACGCAAACGCCGAAATAGGTTGCACCAGTGGTAGCACTATTGCTGCCAGCAACCCCACCAAAGAAACTATTCTATTCTTCCTCATTTTCCTCTCCTCTTTATTGTTTTTTGACTATTGTTGTTGATCAATCCCTGAAGTCTGCTGTCCAGCCGCTGCCTGATCGGCTTGTTGTTGTGCCGCAAGTTGAGCTTGCTGCGCAGCCAACTCAGCCTGCCTTGCTGCCTCTGCCTGTTGTGCAGCTTGCAAAGCTAATTCGGCTTGCCTTGCCGCCTCTGCCTGTCTAGCCGCTTCAGCTTGTCTCAAGGCTTCTTGGCGCGCATCAAACTCATCCGCGGCATTATTCTGATCTTCTTCGCCTACAATCGGCGTCGTAATCTCGTTCTGATCAGCCTGCTGTTGATCATCCACCTGCTCTTGGTTATCCGTCACCGCATTGTCCATCGTCTCGTCCACTTTATCCTCGATGTGATCATCTTGAATCTGGGATTCATCAACCTCAGTTTGATCATGCTCACCCGCATCCTGCTCGCCCTGCATGTTATCTTTAATCTCATCCGGGTTCTTCTCCTCCAGCTTCTCATCATCTGGTTCCTTGTCTGGTTCCTTGTCTGGATCCTTGTCAGGTTCTTTATCCGGTTCTTTGTCAGGCTCCTTATCGGGCTCTTTGTCAGGTTCTTTATCCGGTTCTTTGTCAGGTTCCTTATCGGGTTCTTTATCAGGCTCCTTATCTGGCTGCTTTTCCGGATCTTTGTCTGGTACCACCGGCGGTATATCTTCCGGCGTCACCTCTTCTGGCACAAAGTTCGGATTCACTGTCTCTGTAGTTACCGGAATAGACTCTTGCGTAATCGTTACTACATACGTATTCCCCTGGACCACAACTTCAAAATCTCTCTGCCAACCGCAATCCGCATTATAATATACCTTCTCGTCACCCTTCGATAGACAAAGCTGCAACGAATTATTCCTCTGCTTCACATCCGTGCCAACATGCAAGTCGGCTGGAGTCGGGTTCTCTCCACCACTATTCCATATATAGTGCGTTCCACGCGTACCGCTTACTAACTCAAGATTAGCAGCAAACTCACCGCTCTCATACTGTCGCTTAATCTCATCAAGCAACTTCCGTTGTAGTTCACCTCCGTACGATTCATTGCTTATGGCATTATCAAGATCTGCTGCCGTAATATTTCGATTCAAGCCATACGACTCAACGATGTCGCCAATCGTACCATTCATAAACATCGGATCAGTCAAGTTGGCCGCAAGCACTTCCGGCTGTTGCTCCAACCCCTCCAACCATGATTCTACCGCCTTTTGAGCGCTCAACTTACCATTCTCATCATAACACTCAGGTGTCGCATCAAGCCTAAACGAATTCACCGTCACCTTTTGCTCAGTATCCAAATACTCATCATTGTTATATTTTACCCCATTCGGCGCCACATCAAAGCCATCTTCCATGCTTTCAGCCGCATTTTCACCGCTCCCCCAATCAAGATTACCTAACGATAACCCCGTATCAGCCAGCTCATCAGCCAAAGACCGCCCAGCCCGCACGTGCATTTCCTCATCTTCCGCATTCAGAGAAGTCTGATCTTGTGCAACCACATTCGCCCCCGCCAAGTTTGTCAACGTGAAAACCGCACCAGCCATCGTCGCAATTGACACAAACACCCGTTTCACTTTCTTCTTCAAACGGTTGAGCAGCGACGGTCGCGCCTTAATTTTGTCATACACCCCATTCGCCAAAACTTCATGCGCCGACAAAGTCTCGCCTTGCCCCTCACCCATCGTCTGCAAATCAGCCATCTCCGTTGGAATCACATTCGCTAGTTGATGTTTCAGCCAAGCATATCGGTCAGCCTTTTTGCCTTCCAAATTACCTTCGCGTTCCAGTTCTTCAAGTTCCCTCTGGTACCGCTGAATCAGACCGCCCTCCTTGTCAGCCTGCGCAAATTCCTGCGCCAGCTGTTGATATTCCGCAAATTTCACCATCTCATCATGCAAGCCAGCTTCAACCTGCTCATCGCTCATCCCCGACTCACGCATCATCCGCTTAATAAAGGCTGCCGCATCACCCGATTTCATCGCCTTCGCATACCAGCCATTATCATCCAATGCTTGCAAGCGTTTCTCCAGCTCACCCGCGCGCCGACTCGCTTCTACCGCATCTTTACCGCCCGCACCTTCATAAAACTCCTGATTCGGATACCAACCTTCTTTAACCTCATCAAACCGCTGCATAATGCTCGGATCGCCCGTCATTTCCGACACTCGCTCAAACGCTTGCCGGTCCAAAGCCTCCTGTGACTGCGCATTCGGCTCTGTCATCTCAACATTCGCCGCATTCTCGTCCGCCGGTATGCTCTCTAGTTCAATCCCATTCCGCTCCGCATAAGATTGCAAAGTACTCATCTTATTCCTGAGTGCCGCCAGTTCCGAAATCGCTTCCATCGTCCGCCGCGTATGCTCGACGCCCGACTCGCGCGATTTCGCCATGCTCGCCAACTCCTGCCCCAAAATCCCAATCTTATTGTTCAGGATATTATACGCTACTTGCGGCTCCTGCCCGTCCAAAATCTGTTTCACCGCCCCCTCGCGCCTGAGCAAATCCTCGCTCTGCGCCATTTTCGCCTGCTCCATCCGCCGCTCAACCACCGGATCCTTGCTAAATTTCTTCAGCGCCTCGACGTTCCCCTTGTCGCCATATTCTTTCATCATTTCATCCACGGCCACCTGCGCCATTCGCTCCTTCGTCTCTGCCGAAAACGCCCCCGGCTGCGCAGTCTCTAGTCGCTGCATCTCGGTCTTCTTCAAATCCTCCGCCAACTTCTCCTTCTGCTCATCACTGGCTTCATACTGGAAACCCTTATTCTCAACCTGCGGCGCCACTTTCCCCATCTCAGTCTTCGCCTGCATCGTCGCATTCTTCAGTCTCTCGAAATTCGCACTCACCACCGTTTCTGGCCTTGGCGCCTCAGCCGCTTGTTCCTGCGTCGCTTCAACCTTCGGTAATTCCACCTTTGGCGCTTCAGTCCGTACAGTCTCAGTCTTTGACGCCTCTGCTACTGGAGCCGTCGCGTTGACCGCTTCCTCTGTCCCAGCCTTAGTCACTTCCGCACTCACCGCTTCCGCATTTGCCGCCTCATTCTTCGCCATCTCAGCTTTTGGCGCTTCCGTCTTTGGTACCTCTGTCTTCGCCATTTCCGCTTTCGCTACCTCAGGTTTCACCACCTCAACCTTAGCCGCCTCGGCTTCCGGCGCCTTCGTCACCGTGCTTTCCGCCACCTTCAGCGTCTTATCCCCCACAGCCCGTTGCATCTCTCTCAACTCCTTCTGCAAATCCGCAATTTCGAACTTCATCGAATTTTTCCGCCAATTATCTACGCTCGGATCGTTCAATTTCGCCTGCAGCTCATTAATCCGCGCCGTCAATTTATCCGTCTTACGCTGCGCCAAATCCACCACTTCCGCCAGCTGCTCCGTCCCCGCACCATCACCCCCTTGCGCCAGATTTGGTTGCAAAGCCCCCGTTCCGTCAAAACCATAAGCATTTTCCGCACCAGTTGCGCCAAAACCACCAAATCCCCCGCCGCTTTCACCCAAATATCTGCGACTCATCATTACCTAGCCTCCTTCAAAAAGTTATTGCGAAAGGCCTGCATCGCCTTCACCGTCACCTCCTCATAATTCACCCCCGAAGTCTCGAACAGCTCACCAATCTCCTCATCACTCGCTCCGGTGTCCAGCATCTCGTTCATCTGGATTAGCTGTTCATCCGACATCGCCATAATATACGCCCGCTCAATTTCCGAATTCAACTCCCGCATCAACTTGCGTTTCAAATCCGCTCGCGCCGCCGGGTCCAGCTCTGTCAAGCCCTTATCTTTAATCAATTGACTCACAAACGCCGCCAAAACCCGCGACTTGGTAGGTGTTAATTTTATTTTTGCTGACATCCTAAGCATTACCTTTCCATATACTTTTCTCCAATTTACCACAAGTGCTTTTCAAAGTCAAAACTTTCATGCTAATCCCAGCACACCCCACGCAAAAACCCGAACTAAGTTCGGGTCCTCACAAATCTATCTTGAGCTTTTTCCTTTCTCTCTTAAATATTATTCAGTTTCTCTATCTTATAAAATTTCCTCTTCTTTCTTCAAGCATTTTCCGCTCAAATTATCTTATAATTCACTCGCCGGGTTAAACCGCTCCAGAAACCGCCGACCAGTCAACCTTTCGGCTGATAATCCGGCGCATCCGTTCACGGTTCGCCTTCGAAATTCGCATCTTCACCGGCGCCTTATACATACTCTCATCCACGTCCGACTCACCATACGGCTCATAAGCATTCCAAGTTTCCCGGTCGTCTATATGCGAAGGTGTATCGAGCGTCTTAATATTTACAATCCTCTTAAGTTTTACATTAGTAAGTTTCCCCTTTTCTGTACTGATTTGAGTACGCATTTTTGTTCCTTGCTTTTTCTTTGTTTTAGTTTGTATTATTAGTTGATTTTTGTTTGTTAGATGTTTTTATGTTTTATCTAACTGTCCTTATACTAGCACACATGTTCCAAAAAGTCAATACTATTTATGCTTTATTTCTCCAAATTGTCAAAATTCCCCATTTTCACCCCTGTTCCCTTGCTCTTGACTTTTTCTAAAAACTTATGTATTTTTTACAACATTAAGCCCTAGCCAAAGTTCCCTTCCCAAACAAAAAGACCCTGACTATCAGCCAGAGCCCATTTGCTAAAGTCCTTTACTAAATTCTTAATCAATCCTACTCAAATAAGGCTTCGACATCCTCCAGCGAACCTGACCAGGTCTCCTCCAAATCTACCGCAGTCGCGCCGTTATAATTACAATGCCCGTCTGCCCCCTCGAATTCCACCGGCCCCTCGAAAACTGAGTGCGCCAGCACAGCATAGTCCCACACGCCATCGCCGCTCTCATCAACCAAATGATACCACCTCACGTTCTGGCCGCCATCCTCGGTGTCCTCTATGACCGACCATGACATTATCACGCCATGGACTTGCAACAGCCCATTATTGATATACTCATAGGACTTCTCCAACGCCTCATCCGTCGTTAGTCTCGTGCCAATCTCATCTGCGAGCAGCTCTCTTCGCACCGCTAAATCCTGGCCGTCATCCTCAAAAGTAACAATAAATTCCAGCACATCAAAACTCAGCGATGCTGGATCATTATTATCCACTCCAGCCACCAAAAAATCCAAATTATAAGTTGCATCGGTGAACTCCGCCATCTCGGCAATCGCTGCACTCGTACGCTCCACATTGGTCAGCTCCAGATAATCCTGCTCTTTGATTATTTCCTGCGCCTCAACATGTGCCGCTTCAATCGCTTCCGGGTCCATCTTCTTCTTACATCCTGTCAACAACATCAGCCCCAACACTACGACTATCGTCACTTTCGCGACCATTTCCTGCATTTTCTTCATTTTCTTCGCCCCTTTCATAGTTCCTACATCTGTAATTTTCTGTAATTTTCTGTTATTTCGCGGTTTCTTCAAACGAACCCTAAGAATTTAGTAAATTGTTAATTTTCCAGCATTAGCCCAACAAAATCCGGGCCATGCTACATTTTTCAGACATCAAAAACCATGTCTATCCCCTCATTATACCACACCTTATCTCAAAAGTCAATAAATCCTGCTTTTCTCCTTCAAACCACTCTCCCAATCTTCCATATATCTAACTCGTGGCGGGGACGTGAATATGACTACTGGCTCTTTGAGGGGCGCGGGCGGCTTTGGCAACTACCGGGCTAGCACTGCCTACCCATCTGAGCTCGATACGTACACCCTCCATTTCAATAGCGCTAACGTCGTCCCGTCGAACGGCTACGATCGTTGGGACGGCTTTACGGTCCGATACAAAAACAAACAAATACCTTAAAGCCCAAACCATAAAGCCGAGCCACCGGTCATTTGTACGTGACGGAAGAACATTTGTACTATTAAAATCAAGATAGAGCGCATTGGGGTCAGAATCCAAAGCGGTGTTAGCCCAATAATAGCCAGTAGCACCTCCACGTCTCAAAGCACCAGCAGCCAAATATAGATTCCCGCCACGAACCACAAGAGTGGCTGTAGTATAAAGAAAATGCTAGCATTTTCTTTATACGCTACGACTGTGGGAGCGACGTTAGTCGCGATGTTAGATATATAGGAAGATTAGCAGATGATTTTAATTTAGGTTTCTGCTTCTGGTTTGACGAAGAATTAATAGTAATGAAGCCTACACTAGTCTTT